>QHNT01000365.1 GCA_003218515.1 Verrucomicrobiota bacterium
AATATAATGACGGCTCGCCGGAAAACCGTCTGCTGCTCGCCGAACGCCTCACTGACGGGATGCGCCGCGCGTGGGAAACCACTACGCGCCATCCGATCGCCGCCGCGGACGTGACCTGGACGATGGAACCCGTGGCGCTCCCTCCCGCAAAACACCTCGCCATCGACAAACTCGAATCGCAGCTCAAAGACCGCGACTCGACGTTCCTGACACAAGGGGGCGCTTCGCGGCTGGCCTGGCTGCGCCGGTGTCAGGCAGGCCACCAGATTGACATCGTTTGCCTGGGGTTGGGCCGGGCGCGGATTCTGCATTTGCCAGGTGAACTCTTCGTTGAATATCAATTGGCCGCCAAAGCTGAGCGGCCCGACTTGTTCGTCGCCATGGCCGCCTACGGGGATTATGCGCCGTGGTACATCGGCACGGCTGCCGCCTACGAACAGGGCGGCTACGAAACGAGTCCTGCCTCGTCTAACGTCGCGCCGGAGGTCGAAGACGTGCTCAGAGCAGCGATTCGAAAACTGCTGCTGACTCACCCGTGAAACAGCGCGCGGCCAGGTTGTGTCCACATCGTGGCTCGGCGCCTCGGCTCAACCCCTCCCGATCCAAGCTCGGAGAAGCTCGCTCGCGACGTTATCGCGACGTTCGCAATGTTGAACCACAGGCGCGCTGTATCCATCGAGGAGGCAATTACGGCGACTTTGGCAGATAAACGATGCGGTTTGGCCAGTCCCAATCGCCCGCCTTCCTTCTGCCAGAAGCCGGTCAGCAATCGCGATTGATGACCGTAATCCGCGCTGCGGACCGTTCCGCGAAAAAGGAGTCAAGCCTACCCTTGGATTTACCGATTAGTGGGAGGATTCCGGCGATTGTCGGCCTGAATACTTTGGCGGGCCAAAGACCTGCGCGCAGAACCGTCGATCCTCCGGCCGCCAGCAGAGTTGGATCGTGAGCTTGCGGTGGCCGGGAACCCGGCCGCCGTAGTGCAGCGAGTCAGGACCGAACTCACGCGGGAACCGCAGCTCGTTTAAGCGCCAGCTTTTCAGCAGCGGCAGCATCTTCTCCAACCCTCCGCCCGGTCGATGAGGTTCAGTTGGAACCCTCTACTCGAATTCGTGGCAGTCATTTTTTCCCGGTCGCTCCTTCCTGCAGCCAGTAAACATCAGGATTGCCTGCTGAAAGTGGACTGAGTGTCAGATGGTAGTCGTCCCGGTGATTCGCTTTTGTTCGCTTGTCCAACCACTTCTTTATCTGCGAATGGCCGTCCGCAAAATTAAATCCGCAGGCGCCGTTGTGATAACTCGACGGAAAGTCAATAATCTGCCAGGAACCCGCAGCGACCGGATCAAAACCTTTCATTTCAGTTACAAAATAGCCGTCGTTGATGCTGTCATCCCGTTCGTCCAAAAGCACAAAAGTCTTGGTCGGCGCGGGCGCAGTCATATCAACGACTTTCTTGATAACCTTGTAGCCGGGGGTCCAGGGGGTGGCGGTCCCGGTCTTTGGATCGTAGTTACCGATCCAGTTGTTCATCGACATGGTGCGCACGTGCGCATAACGTTTGCCTCCCAGGGTGCTCATGCTCTTGTCGGCCGGACAGTGCCAGACTCCCAACGCCTGATGGTAAGGCCAAAGATGACTTTTCATCAGATAAACGGTGTTGGTGTTGTCCGGGTTGTTCGGCCCGGGACGCCCCAAATTGTCTCCCTTGTCCAACGTCAACCACCCGCTGACCCACGTTAAGTTGTAGTTATTGCCCTGGTCTCCGTTGTTGGGAGGCACTATATCATTGTAGTCGGTCGTGTACATCACCCAACAAAGCCCCAGTTGTTTCATGTTGCTGAGGCACGCGATGCCTTGAGCCTTCGTTTTGGCCTTCGCCAGCGCTGGCAACAACAAACCCGCTAAAATGGCGATGATAGCGATCACCACCAGCAGTTCGATGAGCGTAAAACCACTTTGCCGAAACCCCCGGCCGGCTCGCGGTGGCGAAAACGCGGGAGTCCGATTGCACACATTACTGCCTTTCAATTTGCCGTGAAACTTCATCGGGCTGTTGTCTATCATCAATCCCGGCCCGGGGCAACTGTGCGTTTCGCCTCACATCAATCCTGCGCGCGCACCTCGATACTGGGCCTGCGCCGACTGAGGGAGGTCAGCGTACAACGCCGGCACGCCTCTGTGGGCCGGGTGCCTTTGCGCAGCGTTCCAACAAACGACTGCTCGCGTCAAACGCTTCTGGAAACCGCACTCCTCCCCATTCCCGACTCTTTGTTCCGCGCGCTGAAAGGAAAAAACGCCGCATGACTTGCCGGGGATTTTGCGGTTGAATGAGCAGCAGCTAAAACTGCTTCCAACATGAGAACCGCTCTCGTCGTCTCACTGGCGCTGGACCTTTTAACGATTTCAGGGCCCGCGCAAACTCCGCGTGAAACAGCCGCCGCGCTCTCCGCTTCCACAGAACCACATCGCGATGTCATGATTCAGAACGGGCGAATGAAACTGGAGTTTTTTCGCGAGCCGGATGGCATCGCTTACGCGAAAGTCTTCGCCCGGCAAGGCAGCGGTTGGACTCAGGTGGCCGCGTGGCGTCCGTTGTTCCGCATTGTCTCCGACACCAAAGCCGGCGAGCAAACGTGGGAAATCCGTCCTGACGAGGCGCGACTCGCGAAGGCGTCGGGACGAAATGTCGAGTTTGTTCAATCCCCGCGCGACACGGATGGCGTTGAATGGGAAGCGTGCCTTCGCGTAAACCTGGAACCAGACCGACCGGTCGCCCGGCTGCATTACGAATGGAAGGCCACGCAACCGCGCCAGATCAGGGCGTTGCTTGGGCCGAACATTTACGTCGGCGACGGCACGACCGGCGAAGCCAAAACGTGGGGCCTTTTTCCCGGCCTGGAATATCTCTTCGGCGCGGAACGGTCCTCCAACCCGCGCGACTTCGCGCCGACTCTGGCCGACCGCCGCAGGCCGCATCCACAGAAAATTACCATTCCGCTGATGGCGATCACCATCGGTCCCGACAGCCAGTCGCCACCGGAAAGGCCGGGGCGGTTCTTCACGCCGGATTCGTTCAAGGACCAACCGCCGCTCGCCGACGCGAATCTGAGGTCTCGAACCTCGAATTTGAAATCGAATGTGACCGTTAGCCTATGGTGGGACCCGCTCCAGCGTTGGGACGGCGAACACGCTTTCCCTTCCGCGCGTTTTTCGTCGCCCAACTTCGACGAAGGCATGGCTAACCATCGACTGGGGTTGTTTCTGCCTTCGACGCCCGACTTCGTCACCGAGAACGCCGGGCGCGCAAACAAACCTTACGAATTGCCTGCCAACAAAACCGTGGCGCTCGACGCCAGCCTCGTCGTCGCACCGGGTCCGATCAACGTCGCGTTGCGGGAATACCTGCAACACAACGGTGGACTGCCGAAGCCAAATCCTTGGCCCCGCTCGTTTCAAAATGAGTTGGATGTGTGCCGTGCCGGATTCCTGAAGACACTTTGGAACGAAAAGAGCGAGCGATGGAGCCATTGCATCGGCTGGGCGGGCAGTCACGCACCCGGATTTGCCGCGTTGCTCTGGCTCGATTCACAAATCGCTGAGAAAGCCGAGGCCACGAGGCGATCGCGCGAGCGTGTCGAACTCGCCGCGCAGAACATGCTGCGCGACGGCGGACCGGCTTCGCTCACTTCACAAGCCAACTGCCACATCATGCAATGGGTATTTCCGTTTCTTTGCGGTCATTTGCCGGAGGCGATGGCATCGCTCGAACCGCAAATCAAAAGCCTCATTCAATCGCAAAAGCCCGACGGCGGCTGGCGTTACGAACCTGGCAACGAACAGCAGACCGGTTTGGGCCAAGCCGGCGATTCCGTCCTCGGCACCTGCGCGAACCGCGCGGCGACACTGCTTCGCTACGCGCGCATTACCGGTGACACCGTCGCACTCGCGGCTGGGGAAAAAGCGTTGCGGCTCATGGAAAACTTTCGCGTGCCGCGCGGCGGCCAGACCTGGGAATGCCCGATGTACGAGCCGGACATCCTGGCGGCGGCCTACGCTGTCCGCGCGTATCACGACGGCTTTCATGCCACCGGCAACCCGCGTTGGCTCCACGACGCGGTCTATTGGGCCGAGACCGACGTGCCGTTCATCTATCTCTGGTCGCTGCCGGACAAACCGATGATGCTCGGCGCGACGATTCCGGTGTTCGGCAGCACGTTCTACACGCATTCATGGCTGGCGATGCCAGTGCAATGGTGCGGCCTGGTTTACGCGTATCACGTCTTCCATCTCGCCCGCGAGCTGGAGCACACGCCGTTGTCAAAGACCGATTCGCCGCTGCCGCCGGGACTGAATTTTTCGCCGACGGATTGGCGGCGAATCGTGGAACTCATCACCGTGAGCGGCATGAATCAGCAATTCGCCGACGGCGACAAGGTCGGTGCGTATCCGGACAGCATCTCGCAGTTCGAGAAGCGCAACGCGGCGTTCATCAATCCCGAAGACATTCTGGTGAACGTGCTGGCGCTTCACGGATTCGATCCGGACGTGAAAACCGCCCGGCTGCGAAAAGCGAACAACACAATCGTCGTCAGCTCCGGGGCGGAAATTGAAAACCTCAAAGCGACGAGCAACGGCATCCGATTCAAACTGAATTTCTTTCCGGACGAGCTGAGCCATTCGTTGGTTGCGGGACTCAAACCCAAGGAGGTTCTGGTTGATGGTCGTCCCCTGCCTCAATCGGCAAACCTGGTTCGGCGCGAACCCGGCTGGTGGTGGGACCAGACGCATCAACGGACTTACCTGACTGTGCCGCACGTGCAGAAGTCCGCGAGTGTCGAGATTACCGAGGGCGATGCGCCAGCGCGGAAGGATTGAATCAGAAAACGGGAGGAACGACGTGTCGCCGTCGCTGAAATCTGGGCCGGCAACAAGCCGGCCCTCCCACTTAATACACCAATACGAGCACGGCGGCCTGTTCGACGGACTTCACTGCATGTTCAAACTTCAGCTCCTTCGTCTCGGGCTCTTTTTGACTTGAACTCAAGCCGTAGAAACTTTTTCCCAAAGACTTCCTTGCGCCGCAAGTCGGCACGTTTGTAACGTGTCCGCCAACACAGCTAAATCTGCGAATACGCCGTCGGGCGCAGAAAGACATTGCTGATGTTGGAGACGATTTCGGCGTCCGTATAGCCGGGTGTAGTGCTCAGCTTCTTCCATTCGGGATCGGAGACGAACGCGGCCCAGTTCTTCTCGCGCGCGGCCATGTTCTCGAATACCAGCATGTAGGTGAGATTCGGCATTTTCGAGCCAATGAGCGTTTCGCCGAAGAACACCGGCTGCAAGGCCGTGCGCCGGAAGATGGCGATCTCGCCGTTGTTGAACATCTCGATTTTCTTCTTGTTCGCCTTCTTGCTGTGGCTTTCGTACGTGCGCAGCTCGAAAATGCGCGGCTGGTTTCCCTTCGCCGCCGCGGGCGCCTCGAGCTCCGGCATGCCCGCAAACGCCACCATCAGCGAACTCTCGACGCGCACATAGGACGGGTCAGTGGCCGGCGCGTTGATGAACCCTGCGCCGGCCTTCTGGTACTCGGCGTCGGAGCGCACGCGGTCGAGCCCGGTGCCGAACGACTCAATCGTTTTGTGCGGAATGAGCACATGCATCGTCGGGCTGTCCGGACCGTAGGCGACGTTGAACACGCCGACCGGCCCGACGCCCGCGCGGTTCATCGCGGGAATGGCGGCCTCGCGATAGAAATCGTCGAAGAGCTTTTGCTTCGGGCCGCGGCGCAGATGGTAGAGGCGCAGTTCGTAAAACTCGCGCTGAGCTTTTGTGCTCTGTTCCGCGGCGGAAGTTTTCAACAAGGAGGTCAAACCGACCACGCTGGTTGCGGCCAGAGAGGATTTGAGGAATTCGCGTCGTTTCATAGCAAGCACCCACGCTTTTCGTGGCAGCCGAGGTAACGAGGCTCTGATCGATTTCGGATTTCGGATTTCGGATTTCGGATTTTGAGTAATGAGCCTCCTACTCCGAAAATGGGCTTGGAGGAAACGCTCGCCCTCACCCCGGCCCTCTCCCGCAGGAGAGGGGGAAGCACGCACAGTTTCCCGGAATTTTCACGACCTTTGGTGTGGAATTGCTTCATGGGGACTCACGTCGGCTGCTACAGTTTCGCTGTCAGCCCTTCTTCACGTCGTAGCAGTAAATGATGTCCTGATCGCGCAAATACAATTTCCCGTTGGAAATGACCGGATGGGTCCAGATTCTTCCCTGGGGATCGCGAATCTTCGATTGCGGATCGAGTTTGAACCGGCCGTGCGCTTTCCAACCTTTCGGAGACGCTTCAGCGAGCACCACCGTCCCGCTGTCTTCCTCCAGACAGTACAACATGCCGTCCGCGCAGCCGAGCGCTCCTTTGCCGAGCGCCTTCTTTTCACTCCACACTTCTTTGCCAGTCTTGAAATCCTGGCACAACCAGCCCACGCCGTCCGAGTAGCCGTAAAGATCATCACCCACGAGCACGACACCGCCGTGGTGATTCTTCATCTCCTTGTTCTCATAGACATCGGAAACCTGATTGTCCGCGCCGAGTTTGACCAGCTTGCTGCCGGCCCCATAGCCGGCGGTCACGTACACACAGCCGTCGTGGAAAATCGGCGTGGGAATGACTGCGACCCGCCCTGGAAAGGCAGACTTCCACAAGACTGAGCCGTCCGTCGCGGAAACTCCGACCACGTGCTGCGGAGTGAGTTGAATGTATTCCCGCGTGCCGCTGTGCTCCGCGACGATGATGGAAGCGTAGTGCGCCGGATCGGTGAATTCCTTCGATTGCCAGACGACTTTGCCTGTCGTCTTGTCCAGCGCGGCGATCGCGCCTTTGTCACCGCCCGGCGTGCAAACAACTTTGTCAGCGTCCACCAACACCGACTCGGCGTAACCCCAGTTCGGCGTTTTGCCGCCTAAATCCGCCATCGCCACCCGCCAAACCGCCTTGCCGTCGGCGACCGCAGCGCAGATCAGGTTCCCCTGTCCCCCCAGAGCGTATATGTGATCGCCATCCACAGTGGGTGTCCCCCGCGGCCCGCCGCCCCGGTCGAACTTTACCATCGGACCGATGGGCGCAGTCCAAAGCTCCTCCCCGGTATTCGCGTTCAACGCGATGAGAATTTCCGCGCCGTCGCGGGTGCCCATGGTGAACAGCTTGCCGTTCACGATGGCCGGACCGGAGTAACCGTTGCCTGCATTCTTGAACAGCCAAACTCGTTTCGGGCCGCCGGCGGGCCATTCCTTGAGCAGACCGCTTTCCTTGGAGACGTCAGCGCGATCCGGCCCGCGCCACTGCGGCCAATCGAAACTGCCGGCCCAACTTGAACCAAGCAGGCCAAAGGCAAATGCAAAGACGGGAACGGAGCTGGAGATGTATCGTTTCATGATTTTGCAGTTCTTTAGCGCGTGGCTTTGGACGCGCAACCGGCTCCTCTTATTGAAAAATCCTCCGCGAGCCAAGAAGGAAAATTGACCAACTCACTTAGTGGCACGGGTGTCCCCACCCGTGAGTTTCCGGTTTGGAGCAACCGGGCAGGACGTCCGTTCCACTAGAGTGGTTGCCAAAAGTAATTTCCGATAAACGTCGTGTGCAGGAACTCCCCTCACCCGGCTGAAGCCACCCTCTCCCCCTCATCCGATGAGGGGAGAGGGCCGGGTGAGGGGAGTCGTTGGACATTCGACCATCGGTTTCATTTCGGAAATTTATTTTTGGCAATTGCTCTAGCCTGCGAGAAACTGAGATGCGCGCTCACTTTGGGAACAACCGCTCCAGCATCTCTCTGGCGACCGGCCGCGACGGCTGGGCCTCGACCAGCCGCTCGAGCAAAGCGCGCGCTTCAGCGGGCTTCGTTCGCGCCAACACCGAGGCCAGGGTCAGGCATTGGGCGTAGCCGGACGTAAAATCGTCGCTCAGCCGCGCGCTTTCCACAAACCGGTCGATGGCCCTGGGCTGCCGGCCTTCAGCCTCGTCCACCAGACCATTCAGATACGCGTCACGGGCGGTCATGTACTTCGTCAGCCGCCCGGCGAATTGAGTGGCGTCATCGCTGGAATCGAGCCCCAACAGCTCACGAGGGTCTCGCAGGCTGAACTTCAACAATTCCAGCAGGCGGCCGTAAGGCGTGGCGGTCGTTCGATAAGCGAACCGCGGCGCGCCGAACGTCACGCGCGGTTGGTCGTCGGTATTCAAAGGCGCGTCGCCGGCAAAAGCACGCAGCTCCGTCGGCCCCGCTAGCAGGTTGCCAAACAGACGGATCGAATCGGCCAAGGCAAGCTTCTTCAGTTCCGATTCAAGTCGCGAATGATTCAGACGGTGTTCCACCCATTGCGTTGAATAATGCGGCCGTCCGACAGTCCCGACGAGCCCGATCACAGGCGCGTCCACGTTGAAGCGCAGCAACCACGCTTGCGCGTTTGGAAACGCTTCAAGGAAAGTGCGGGTTATGAGGCGAAGCACCTCTTCATCCAGTTGATGCAGCGGGAGCCATTGACAGAACAAGCCGCCGGGCGCGAGTCGCTCGCGAACGGCCTGGAAATGTTCGAGCGTGTAAAGTGAGCCGGCGCCGTCGCGCGCGGGATGGAACAGGTCAGCCACGATCACGTCGTAGTTCGAATCCACAGTGCGAACAAAGCGCCGCGCGTCGGCCGCGAAAAGTCTCAGTCGCGCCTGGCGGCCAGGCGAGAAATTGTAAGGCTCGAATTCGCGCATGACTTCGAGGATCTCGGGCACCAGTTCTACGCCGTCGCTCTGGAGGCTTGGATAAAGCGATGCCGCGCCGAATGTGATGCCGGTGCCCAAGCCGAGAAAGAGAGCCCGCTTCGATGTCGGGTGCAGCAACAAAGGAATGTGCGCGTGACGATATTCCGCGGCTGCCGCAGCGGTTCCCCCCATTTGAAACCGGTTATCAACGCGCAGGACCCGGTCGCCATTGGCGTCTTCGACCACGGCCACGGTCGCCGTTACGCCTTCGCGATGTTCCACGACGTGGCCGCCGGGACCAACCCGGATGACTTGAAGGTTGGCTGGAAGCGGGAACGTCAGCACCACCGGCGCCACCAGAAATCCCCAACGCCAGCCAGTGACCCTGGGCAACAGCATTAAGTAGCCGAACGAGATCAAAACCAGGGTCCACTTGGAGCCGATGAGCGGAAGAAGGAAAACACCGAACAACACCGAGGCCAACGCGCCGCCGAACGTGTTGAGCGCAGCGGCCTGGCCAACACCGCCGTCCTCCCGGCGGGCCGCCTGGACGAGGTGGCTGAACGTCGCGCCCATGAAAATCGCAGGCATCAGCAAAACCGCTGATGCAACCGTCATTTCGGCGGCCAGGACACCGAGTTTACTGTCGCCGAGCGCCGCGCGACAACGGTCGTAAAAAGCCTGAGCATGCGCGGTTGCCATCACACCGAGCATACAGGCCAGTGAAACGGCGCAAAGCAAATCGGTGAGCAACCACTGCGGATTTGAGCGCCGTCCGAACCG
>QHNT01000366.1 GCA_003218515.1 Verrucomicrobiota bacterium
CAAGACCGAGGACGAAGTATTGGTCGTGGCGTCGTCACGATCGTTGGCCGCCGTCTATCAGCAACAATTTTACGTGAGCATCTCACGCGGGCGCGAACGCTGCCAGGTGTTCACTGATGACGTTGAGCAATTGCGTTCGCACGTCACTCATTCCAGCAGACGGCTGGCCGCCGTGGAAGTTGTTCCGCGCGTTCGCCAGCAGAAATTCATGGAGCGCGTTTTGCAACGCGGCCATCGCTTCCTGAAACATTTCCGCCAGCGCATCACGCAATCCCATTCGCTCCGCAAAAGCATCAAACAAATCCGTGAAACATCTTATGAACACCAACGCCAACCCCGCCACAGCATCCGGCCTTTGCTCGCGTGGCAACCCCTGTTACGACCGTGATTCGAATGTGGCCACGCTGAACGTATTTGCCGACGATGAGCGCAGCTATCAACTGCCTTACGCACAATTCCTGTACGCTGAAAGGATTCCCAATCCGGCGTTGGAAAACGATGCTGATGCGCCACCCGAAGAGCTATTGATCTGTTTTGCCGCGGCCAAAGTCACGTTGCTGGGAAGCGGTCTCAAGACCGTTGAGCGGATGATTCAAAAATACGAACTAAAATTTGTGAAGTCGGCGGACCGGCGTTACACCGCTGGGCTTAATACCCACGTTGCTGCGGTCGCCATCAATTTTACCAAGGAAGCGCCATGAATCCCGAACGCAAAGAAATCCTGACCTTGCCGGTCGCAACAGCAACTATCGAATGCCAAACTCTCGACGTGAAGAGCAGCGCAACAGAACTCGGTGTCTGCGAAGAAACGGTCCGCCGTCTCGTGCGCCGCAAGGTCCTGCGCAAGCTGCCGGGCTTGCGCCGCGTCTTAATCCCGCGCGCCGAACTCGACCGCTATCTGCGTAACGGCAACCACGCCCTGGTCTCGTGAAACACGCGGCTCAAATCGAATTGCAATCATTGGTGAGTGGTCGAAAATCTCAACGCATGAGCACGGCAGAAACGAGTCCTTCAAAATTGGCCAAGAATTGGCCAAGCAAGGTTTTTCGAGGGGCGCGCACTCAAATCACAGAAGTCCAGATTCCCCTTTATTTTCAGGGTCTTTCTCGCTGGTGGGCCCAGCAGGATTTGAACCTGCGACCAGACGATTATGAGTCGCCTGCTCTGACCGCTGAGCTATGGGCCCGCCTCACGGCATCCTAAACACCCTCCGCCTTCCCTGTCCACTCGCCAGCGAAGCAGGCGACGAACTATTACGGCTTCGCCTCTTTTCGTTCATACAGCCTGGCCAACTCGACTACCAGCTTCTCCAATTGCTGATAATAATCGTCCTCTTTTATCTGACCTTTCGCGTCGCGGAGTCGGGCGATCGCCAGCTCCAGTTCGTCGCGCCTGGCGCGGAGTCCCGAAGACAGCATTTGTTCCTGCTCGCTGCGGACCAGATGAAACTGATGCGCCCGCAGGCCATCGGCTGACGCGCCTTCTTTGGCCTTCTTCATCGCGCGGATTCCGCGGAACCAATCGGCCGGCGTGCCCAAACCGTCGCCGTTGTCATCGAGCAACGCGTGCTCGGTGGCCAGCCGCCCCTCCGTGTTGTAAAACTCCGCGACACGGCGCGACGCCATCAGGAAGGCTTCCAGCAACGAAGTCTGGCCGTCCTTGTCCAGGTCCGCCTGCGGGTCCGCGACGGCGCCGGAAATGTATTCGCCAAATCTTGCGTAGTTCTGCTCGTAGCCGCTGCGGGTCGCCGCGATAATCACCCGATTGGTTGCGGAAAGTTTGTTGATAAACGGGCTGCTGGCCGAAGCGCAGTTAATCACCGCGACAGGACGACGAAAGGGTTTCAGCCATTCGGCCAAATCCGCCGCTGACAAATCCGGGCCGCGCAAATTGAATTTGGCCTCTTTGCCGTCAAATGTCCCGTGACCGATGAGCACGAGCCAAAGCTCGGCGGCAGACTCCCCGGCCTCGTTCGAAAGCACTCTCTGCAGTTGCTCCAAATCGGTCATGGCATTGGTCCCGGTCTGACCGATGGAAAGGAATCTGGCGCCTCCGTCGCGACTCGCTTTCTCCCAAAGACCGGCCCATCGCGCGAAGTTGGTCGCATACTCCGCTTCGCCGGCTGCGCCCACGACCAGAAGGACGATCGGCTGAGCAACCGGCTCGGCTGCCAGCGCGAAAACCGCGGCGAGCAGCGCAGCAGCGAGCATGAAAAGCAATGGCGAATGACGGTTGACGCCAGCCGAAGGAATGACGAATGCCGAAGGCCGAAGAAAGCAAGCGGACAGGGACCCGGCCTTCGTTATTCGGGTTTCTTTCGTCATCAGGCCTTGGTCATTTGGGTCTTCCCTTACGCCATTCCTTTCCAGCGTCGCAGACCCCACTCGGCGATGAAACAAGCCAGCGCGAACACAAACACTGTTGAGCGGTGCCACAAAGGAAGCGTCCAGCTTTCAGTGATGGGTGCTTTGCGCTTCGGCAGGCTCGCGGCGAAGCTGTCCAGGCGGTCCTGCGCAATAACTTCGCCGCCGGTCTGCCGGGCGATTGTTTCCAACAGGACGCGGTTCGGCTTCAACGACCGAAACTCTTCGGCAGCGGGGTCAGCAGTCCAGCCCGCTTGCGCGCGACCCACTTCCATGCCAGCGGCGTCCCTCACCGTCGCCTCAGCGAGATAACCGCCTGTTTCGCGCGGAACATAAATCGCTTCATAAAGACCCGCTTCCGTCGAAGACGGCTCGGCGTTAAGCCGGATCGCGTTGGTGCCGGTCTGCGACCGGCTGTCGGCTGCGGATTTGATCCGCGCGAAATCATTCGTGACTGCGCGCACGGTGAGCATCACCGAGGCGTTGTCCAGCGGTTGAAATTTTTTGTCGCGGGCGCGGACTTGCAACCGGAGGGCCTGATTGGGATCGTCGGCCTTCGGTTCGACCTGAACGATGATGCGGTTCGGCACGTCGGCAATCAGCCAGCGCACGAGTTGCCGCCAGGCCTTGTCCATGTCGCGGTGGGAGGCCTCATCGTGCAACCCCCAGAGCCACACGTCGCCAATCGTCAGCGCGCCGACACGGCCATTGCCAAATCGCTGCACCGCCAGCGCGGGAAAATTGTGGCCGCCCTCGTCCTGCACGGTTGCGATCACGCTGGCGCCGGGCTTGATGTCGCGCACGCGGTTCAGCACCTGAAACGCAGGCATCGCTTCGAGTCGCGCTTTTTCCTGATCCTCGTTGCTGCGCAGCCGCGCCCACGGCTGCAGCCAGCCTTCGCGCGTGAGCGTCAGGTGAAGGTTCGTGGGCGGCTTCATCTCCGCCACGTGGTCGAGATAAAAGGGGAGCATGTCGCCGATCGGCGTCCGCTCGTATTTCCCCTGGTGGAAGCTTTCCGCGCCGCCAAGCATGAGGAATCCGCCGCCGCGTTCGGAAACGAATTTTTGCAGCAGCGTCATCTGGTCGCGCGTGAAAAATTCAGCCTCCAGGTCGTCCACGATGACCGCCTGGTAGGCGTAAAGTTCCTCGGCCGTTTTCGGAAAACCGCCGATCAACTCGGTCGCGTCCCGCGTATTCAGCCTCACCAGCACCGGCTGGTCGTAACGTTCGATTTCCTCCTTCGACTGGTTGCCGAACCCGCGAAAGAGCGGATTGCTCGATTCTCCGGGACGACCGCGAAAATCGAATTTCGGTTCGCGCCTGGCAATGCGAATCAAACCGACGAGTTGAATCTGTTCGTCCTCCTCCAGGGCGCGGTGGAGAAACTTATATTCCCAGTTCGGCCGCCCGGCGACATAGAGAATGCGATAGGGTCCCTGGCCGCGGTCCACCACGAGCACGCGTCCGTTGTTGGCGAGCGTCGCTTCCGTCGAAGCTTCCGGTTTCTCGAATTGTTGCAGCTCGTCTTTCGCCGAAACGCGCAGCCGATAAAACGAAACTCCGCCTTTGTCCGGCCGCAGTTGCAGACGAAACGCGGCGGTTTCACCGTCGCGCGGAGCGCGCTGGGTCTGTTCGGCCACCTTTTTTCCCTCCCGGTCGAGCACTTGCGCCACGAGAGGGCTGCCGGAATAACCGTTGGCCAGGACATCCGCCTGAATCGTCACCGGCGCGTCTTCGAAGACGGTCTGGCTCACGGCGACCTTTTGCAACGCGATGTCTTTGATGGCATCGTCCCGGCCGATGACGACCGGATACACGGGCGGCAGACCGGCTGCCTCAATTTTTCCGGCGGGAATGTCCGTGGCATTGCCGTCGGTCAGGAGAAGAACGCCCGCCAACGGCTGTCCCTGGTAACGCTCCACGACAGTCCGCAGCGCCGAACCGATTGCCGACGCCCGCCCATCAAAGACCAGCTCTGAAAAATCTTTCGTGCTCTGCAGCCGCGAGTCGAAGAAGTAACGGCGCATTTGAAAATCCTCCTCCAACCTCGCGCGCCAATCCGTCTTGTCCGCCGTGAGCTTCGCGCGGAGCAGTTCGCCGCGGCTGCGCGTTTCGCCCCGGTCTTTGATTTGCATTCCCTGGCTGTTGTCCGCGATCACGACGAAGATGTTTGCGCCTGGCCGCGCGCGTTGCCCGCTCCAAAGCGGGTCCACCAGACAGGCCGCCAGCACCAGCAGCCCCAACAGTTTCAAAAATACGCAAACCCCGCGAATCGCGCCGCCCGCCGGCGCATGGCGATACGTCCAACCCAAAGCCAGCAACGCGAGAGCCAAAAAAATTGCGGCTGGCCACAGCCAGTCGCGTCCGGAAATCACTAACGTCGCGACGAACATCACTCGCTCTTTCCCAACTGCTCGTAGTAGCGGCGGACCAGCTCCGAGAATTTCGTCGGGACAGGGTCGCGATCAAGGGGGACAACTGCTTCGTTCGATTCCCGGCGGGCCAGTTCTTCGCCGAGCCGCGATCGCACTTCCGCGAGCGGCGCAGCGATCTGCAGCCTGACCACGGCCCAGTCCGGCTTTTGGCCGTGGCGTTTGTACTCGAGTCGCACCGCGCGGGCTCGATCGCGGATGCGCGCGACTTCGGTCCGCAGCTCCGGCCGATCGAGCATTTCCTCCACGTCGCGCATCCGGTCGGACCAGTCAATAAAGTCGTCGCCGGTCAACGGCCTGATCGCTCCGCCCGCGAACCCGCCGCCGCCTTCCGCGCCGCCCGCGGCGCCGCCTTCGTAGAAATTCCGACGGGCGTTGCCAGCCCCGCCGTTGCGCCGGCCGGCCTGATCTCTCGAAGTGTTCGAGGCGGCCTCGGAAGAAGCAGCCTGGCCGTTTTGTGAGTTTTGCGAATCGCCTTCTTGCTGCGCCGAGGCGCCTGGTTGTCGCCCTGGCGAAGGGTTTTTCAGGTCCGACGCCGATTCACTGTCTTGTGACTGCGCGTTCAGGGCGCGCTCGCTTTGCTCGGTCAGGTTGCGCGGCGCGGCGCGGTGATTCGATGAATTCGGTTCATCTCCGGCCGCCGGCGCAGAGGGTCGCCCGGTGTTTTCGCGAGCGTCCAGACCATGTCTCTGAGAAGTCGATGCATCGGCGGATGCAAGGGCGCCGGCGGGAGCCGCATTCGTATCATTCTGCGCGATTTCTTTCTCCAACTGCTGGCTCAGCGTTTCCAATTCACGTGTGGCCAGGCGAAGCGCATCAACATCGTTGCCCAACACGCTTTCGGCAGCCTTCTCCACGCCGCGTTTAAGCTCGTCAATGTTCCGGCGCGCGCGCTGTTCAAATTGGCCGGCCTGCGACAGGAAGCCGCGTTGCACGAGTTCGGAGGAGAAATCGAGCGATTTATTCAACTCTTCCTGGTTGCTCTGGCGCAAGGTGTCGTAAAGTTGCTTGGACAGGAGTGGCTCGGCGCTCTCGGACTGCTCAGAAACGCCGCGCATCTCGTTGAACAGATTCGTCACGCCGCTCTTCTGTCGCGCCCATTGAGCGCCGAGTTCCTTGCGCTCGTCCGAGTCGTTCAACGTTTTGCGTTTGGCGTCGGCGAGCGCGTCGAGCTGTTTGGCCAGTTCCTCCTGCTTTTGGGCGAGCTGGCGCGCGTCGTTCCGCATCTGGCGCATCTGGTCGGCAAACTGGCTGGAGGTTTTCTTGCGAAAATCATCACTCAGTTGTTGCAGCTCGCGCTGCGCCCGCGTGCCGGAGGACAGCGCCTGCGGGACCGATTCGTTGTCCAAAGCCTCGGCCGCGCGCTGAACGTCCGAGCGGGTTTTATCGAGTTGTTGCCGCGCGTCCGACAGGCGCGACTGGTTTTCCGACCGTTCCATCCGCTGGCGTAATTCGTCAACGTCGGCCAACATCTCCCGCTCTTCTTCGCGCAAACGCTTGAGCCGACGACGGAATTCCTCGCGCTCCGCTTCGGTCTTCGCTTCCTGGAGCGCGGTTTGCAGTTCTTTGACGCGCTCGTTGAGGTCCTGTTGACGCTGCGCCAGTTCCTTCAAACGGTTCAACACCTGGAGTTGTTCTCGTTGCTGGATGTTTTGCTGCGGCGAGGCCTGGCGCTGCGTCTCGTAACGATTTTCCGACTGCTTCAGGTCCAGTTGGTCCAGTTGTCGCATGGCGCGTTCGCCCTGTTGTCCGCCTGGCTGGCCGTTGCGGCCGCGCGAGACCCGATATTCGTGCGCGGCAAGTTTCAGCAACGCCTGATAGGCCGCCTGTTCGGCCGCCAACGCCGACGACAGTCTTTCCGGCGATTTCTTCGCCTCTTCGAGCATGGCCAGCGAACGCTCCATCTCCTTCACGGCGGTCTCAAGCGCGAGCGGCGCGCGCGCGTCCTGCATGCGCTCCTGGATGTCGCGCACCTGCTCCAGGGCCTGCTCCTGCGCGTCGCGCACCACGATAATGTCGGAGGAATAGTCCCCGACGGTCTTCGGGCCGGACGGCGCGCCACGCGCTGCGCGCGTCGCCGGCTGAGGCGCGGGCGTCGAGGCCCGTTTCTGCGCCAGCAGAGGCGCAGCGCAAAAGAGCGCCGTGATGATAAGCGCGCCGGAGTGACTATTCATAGGCTTGGGGTGGCGCCGGCAAAGCCGTCTTACGGCGCTGGAGGTTCCACGTGGCGCTAATGATTTGCTTCTGCAACTCGGCCAGCTTTTGCGCCTCGCCGCCGCCTTGCTGCGCGCCGCCGCCACCTTCCATTGACTCGCCTTCACGGAAAATCTCATCGAACGGCCTGACTTCGGCGAAAAACATGTCGCTGGACGTGCGGCGCAATTTGCCGTCCGGGCCAACGTCATCGGCCCATAGGTAGCAGGTCAGCAACTGGTCCGTCCGCGCGGCGAGAGCTTCGAGCGAGAGGAGGTAATTGAACTGGCGCTTCTCGTTCGGGCCGGAGTTCGTGCCCAGTTGCGCAAACTTCGTCTCCTGGCCCGCGAGCGTGTACGCAACGCCGTAGGCTTTAAGGCCGAAATCATCCATGGCCTCTGCTTGAAACGCGATTTCTTCGAGCGCCGAGACGCGCTGGTCGCCGCGCGGCAACGCCAGCTTCAGCTCGGGCGGCCGGTTTTTCAGCGCTTCAATCACGAACTGCGGCGGGACCTTGTTCGTGCGGCCGGCGTCATCGACAAGCTGCAATTCATATTGGCAGCTTTGAACGAGCGTGAACTGAATCTGATAAACAGCGGGCCGGTTCGTGTCAGCGACGAGCGGAACCGTGGTCTTGTCCTTCGCCACAAGTTTGGCCCCGGCGACCGGCTTGTTCAGGAAAAACGTGTAAGCGAGAACTGAGCCTTCGACCGCACTAAGGCGACGCGTGTCGGCAATCGTCTTTTCAGGAAGTCCGGTGTATTCAGGGTAGGCAAGCTTCGCGTCCGCGCGCTCCAGCTTCGGATAATCGTAAACGGTGACCTTGAAATCACGCGTCTGCTTGCCGCCGTATTCGATGCGGTAAGCCAGGTCGCAGTTGACTTCGGGAACGCTGCCGCCGAAGACGGGGTCGTCGAGGTTTTTCGCGAGCGGCACCCGCCGTTGATTTTCGTTGACGGGCTTGATGACGAGAGTCGCTTCAGTCGGCAATTTCCCGTCGAACCGCGCGAACACCACCAGGCCGCTGCCTCGTTCGATACTCGCATCGCCCGGCGTCACTGTAACGCCGCTGGCCTGCGCTCCGAAGAACGACTTGCTGGGCGGTGTCGCGACGCGCAACCCGAACAGCGCCGCCAGAAACAGACAGAGCGCCAGGCCATGGGCGCACTGCGTGAAAAAAAGCCGTTCAAAGATGCGGTTTCCCCACGGACGGCGGCGATTGTGCTCCAGCGCTTCACTAATGACCCGTTGTTGAAGGTAATGCAGTCCGCCGGTCTCGGGATCGGGTTGCTGCTCGACCGCCGTCAGCAGCAACGCATGGAGCTTCGGATTCTCCTGCTCAATCTGTCGAGCGATCTGGCGATACTCCGGCTCGCTTTTTCGCCAGGCTCGCCAAACGGCGAGCGCCCAACCGGCTGCCCCCAGGTTGAACAAGGGAAAGACCCAACCTGCCCACCAGCCGGTGAACCGATGGAGCAGCATCAAACCGAAACCCACCACGGCCATAGTCGCCCAGCAACGCGCCAGCCCGCGCCACAACTGCCAGCGCCAATAGTCGCGCGCGATTGGTTTCAGATGTTTTTCGAGGAGGCGGTCGATCATAGAGCAAGATCCAAACTTGATGAACACACTTACCCCATTCGCAGAACTATCGCAACCACCGATTGGGGCCGTGACGCACCGGGCTCAAATCAGTTTTTGAGCGCGCCGGTAAATAGCTGCGGAGCAGCGGTAGAAGGTAGCCCATGGCGTCAGCCGTGGGTTGGCGAATTGGAAATCGGAAGCCGCAAAGCGGCGAAAGAAAATTCTCGTCGGACCGAGTTCTATCGCCCCTGACGGGGGGGCAATGCGTCGAAACATTTCGAAAATCCAGATGCCGTTGTCGCTCTGAACACGGCAGCGTCTCATCCTTAGCCTTACTTGTGACAGCCGCGTATGAGAACAAGGCACACGGCATCATCAGTCGAGGAGCAAAGGCGAGTAGCCTGATGTTTCGAGGTACCACGTTTGTGGTATGCGTCGGAACGACTACGAACGCTTTTCCGAAGCAATCCAAAAGATTCGGGTCACTCAACCGAGCGAATGATTTCCTTCTCCTGCTCCGCGGCAGCCTTTGTGCTGATGTTCATTGTGCGTTTGGAAACTTAGTGCGTCCTGCGCCGCAGAAGAGTTCCTTGATCTGGTTGAATCCCCCACACTCGCGAGGCCCGTCTTCGCCAGGCCCTCCACATCGGTGCAAACAATCTCACAATATGGCCAGCTTTTGACTTCCAGCCTGCTCCGTAACAGCTCCAATATTGGTAGACGAAACTGGAACTGCGCGCCGCTGTCTCGGACCAGAGCCTCGACATTTTGAAATTCTCTGCACGTGTGCATGCAGGCTGACCATTCGCCCGAGGACACGTCGAGATCGGAGCTTGTTGCGCCCAGCCGGTCGCGCAAATGGACGCAGCGTGGACATAACCACCCGCCAAAGAAGATAATCCTTTCTTCTTGAATGCAGACCGCTCATCTATTACGTATAGCCGTTAGTTGGTTCAAAACGCGTAACAAGATAAAAAGAGAGGTAACTTATGCACAAATTACATGCAGCCACCAAGCAGTTTACCAGAATTCCGGGGAAAGGACTCGTTTCAATAACCGGCGTATTAATCTTCTTGGCCACCTGTGGCCAGTTTTCTGTCATCGCATCGTCATGCCCATGCGACGGCGGACGCCTGGTCTCATGGTGGAGTGGGGATGGTGATGCCACAGATAAGATTGGCGGTCATAATGGTACGCTCGGCGGAAACACCACCTTTGTGACTGGGGTCGCTGGACAGGCGTTCCGGTTTGACGGCGACGGCGACGGCATTGCCATTGGAAACCCGGCCGAATTGCAGCTTCAGGATTTTTCTATCGCCGCGTGGGTCCGTCGAGCAAGTCCGTCTCAAGTCTCGAACGCCTCAAGTTTTGGAGAGATTCTCGGTTATGGCTTCGGAGGCTACGTATTGGGATTTCTGCCGGACGGGCGCTTATTTTTATCGAAGCACGGCATTGATTTTGTCGGCTCGAATGGCGCCATCACTGACACCGAGTGGCATCAGGTTGCAGTGACAAAGACTGGAGCTTCAGTCGAGTTTTATATTGATGGACAGCTTGATTCGAGCGTCTCATATTCAACCTCCTTCGACTTCTTCACGGACATCGACATCGGGGCCGTCCTCCCGGATTTCGAGGCAAGCTTTTTTGGCAACATCGACGAACTTCAGGTTTACGATTTTGCATTAACAGGTTCGGATATCAGTTTTCTCCATCAGAATCCGGGTGCCAGAGTACCGGACAAGCCGAGTTGCATATCCGAATTGCAGAACACTCAGGATCAGATTCAGCGGCTCACGGACGCGTTCAGAACAAAATTCAACAGCCCGGGATTCACCGTAATCGGAGCAACCGCGCCCGCTCAAGTCGAATCCCTGGTGTCGGCGATTCTTAAGCTTAATTACGGACAGCAACAGGCGATCTTTTTTAATCTTGGGGGTACTAACGCTCCTCATTAAGGCAATCATGCGGTGAATGATGGACTAAGCCCTCCCGCAACTTGCGACGGCGGAGAACGTCGCAGCGAGCGAAGGGCTTGACTGCCCGAGCCTGAAGGTAGTAACCAACGGCAAAGCCGGAGGCTGGAAAGTGTGAGCCGTTCAAAGCGGCTTTTGTGAGCTGTCGGCGCTTGCCAAACCCAAAAAAAAAGGGTCGGAGATGACTAATGCAGTGTTTTTTCTCTCGCTGTTCCTGAAAGAAATTTGAGCCTCGTTACCTCGGCTGCTACAGGAGAATGAGTTTTTGAACGGGTTGTCTCCTGCAGGGCCAGCGTCGCCGGCCGGCTCCTCCGGCTCAGCAGGACGCGGGTCCCGTTGCGGCTGCGGGCGGTCGCTTTGAATTGCGGCACTGCCGCGCGAGGCTCTTCAGACCTTTTCCGGAACCGCAAACGGTGCGCGATAATCCCGCGTCAGGAACCGGTCCGCTTCGGGGCGGTCCACGAACTTCTCCCGCACCGGATCAAACCGCAGTTTTGGCCCCACCCACAACGTCGCCTTCTCCGGGTCAACCCCGATGGCCTTCGTGTTTTCCAGCAACGTCATGACGCTGTCCCCAACCACCTGGTTGTCGCCAAACTCCTTCGGCTTCTCAAAGGGGCGCTCCTTCGCGAGTCGATAGGAGATGTTCCCCAGATGACAAAGCGCGCTGGACAGGTGGCCTTCCAGAATATCTGCCGCGAGTTGTTCGCGTTTCCGGTTTCGAACGCACTCGATGAAATTGCCGAAATTGCCGCCGGACGGGACATGGTAATCGACCTGGACGAGCGGCTCGCCCTCCTCCTTGCCCTTGGGAAAGAATTTGCCGTCCTTGACGATGCCTGCTTCGAAGTAGAGTTCGTTGGCGACCTTGAAGGGAAAGTTCCGCTCGATCACTGGAATCTTCGGGTTCGCGACCAGGCCTCGGGTTTCAAACAACAGCAGCGTGTCGCCATAGTCGAACACTGACACAAGCTGGTTGGGCGTTTCGCCCTGGTCCTTGAAGTCCGGTTCATCAACATAACGGCCGCCCAGACTAACCACGCTCTGCGGCAGCGTCCGGCCCAGCGCCCAGCGGGCAATATCCATTTCATGCACGCCCTGATTGCCGATGTCACCATTGCCGAAATCCCAGAACCAGTGCCAGTTGTAATGGACGAGGTTCCGATGAAACGGCTGCTTCGGCGCCGGGCCAAGCCAGAGATCGAAATCCAGGTTGGCAGGCGGCGCCTCGACAGGTTTGAATCCGATGCTCCAGCGCGGTTTGCAGCAGTAGCCTTTGGAGACGAGCAGCCGGCCATACTTGCCGCTCTTAACCAACGCCGCCAGCGCCGCACTGCCGCCGGCGCGGCTCTGCGTGCCATGTTGAACCATGCGCTTGTAGTTGCGCGCAGCCTCGACACACTTCCGCCCTTCGAACACGTTATGGCTGCAGGGCTTCTCGACGTACACGTCCTTCCCCGCCTGGCAGGCCCAGATGGTAATCAGGGAATGCCAGTGGTTCGTCGTCGCGATGGAAATCGCATCCACGTCCTGGCTCTCGAGCAATTTCCGGACGTCCTGATATTTCCGGACGCCTTCAAGGTTTTGAGCCCGGCGATCGAGGACGTCGCAATCAACGTCGCATAATGCCGTGACGCGGACGCCTTTGATTTTACTGAACTCATCGATGTGCGAACCGCCGCGGCCGTTGATGCCCACAACCGCGACGCGGATATTGTCATTCGCCCCGACGACCTGCGACCATGAACGCGGGGACAAACTGCACGCCGCCGCGCCGGCGACGGACGTTTTCAGAAAACTCCGACGTGATATGGCTTTCATAGGATAGATGGTCCTTTACAGCCTGAGCCGAACGGAAGCGAGCATGATTTTCGCGGGCCGCGTTGCGGTGGCGCATCTTCCACCACCATGCCGCTGGTCGATTCCCTCTCCCCACGACGGAGGAGTGGGGAGAACCCGCCCCCTCACCCCTTCCCTCTACCCCAAATGGGGGAGAGGGTGGCCGGAGGTCGGGTGAGGGGGCGGTTCATGTTCCCAATGCGTGCGCAAAAACGAAAGGAGGCTTCCCATGGACCGTACCCCCTCATCCCGGCCTTCTCCCCAGTGGGGGAGAAGGTGCCCGGAGGGCGGTTGAGGGGGATTGCGACCGGTTCCTGGCTTCGATTCACGTCCGGATTTTGGAGGCGTTCCCTCCCCATGAACCCTCGTAGCCGCCGACGTGAGTCGGCGCACATGTTTGGTTTCGAGGCAAAGGATTAGCGCCGACTCACGTCGGCGGCTACGGTTCATGGGTTCAACGCACGAAATTTCTTTCTGGAACTGCTCCATGAACATGTCAGACCGGGACAGGCCTGTTCCAACTGACAGGGGAGCCCTTCCTCATCGCCCTGTCTGTCGAAGCTACCCTCGCGCGAGCGTCGTTCGACGCGTCAGCCAGCCGGCCAGGCACGTCTCCATCAGCAACACCACCAACGCCACCACAATTAACCATCGCCATAACTTTTGTTGGTTCTCCAGTTCCGCGTTGTGCAGGCGGCGTTTCTGGTCGGCTTGTTTCCTCAACTCGACTTCCGGGGCCTTCAAAGGAACGCCAATGCGCATGAGTTCCTCGACGGGTAATGGCGCCGTCCGGCTTTCGGCCGCGTCGAGGTTGACCGCGAAACGCCCCGCCGGTTGCAGCGAGGTAATGGCGTAGATGCCGGGCAGGTCAGTCTGCGAAAACCGGGTTTCGCCGGCGGGGAGATTGACCTCCGAACCGTCCGGCTTCCGAACCATCAACGGTCCGGCGGGACGGAGCGACCCGAGGTTGACTTCATCGCCGACGTGATATTGCGCCAGTTGCGCCTTGAGGTCACCCGACAGCTCCAGCATCGAATAGAGCAGCGGGACAAACTTCGAGGAGAGGGCAAGCTGGCTGTCGGCCGGTTGCCAGCCTGAGGTAAGCACGAACACGCGGCCTTTGTCTTTCGGAATTTCCAGCAAGGCCGCGTCCGCGTTGTCGAACCGGGCCAAAATCCGCGCGCCGGACAGCCTGTCGGTTTGGAGTTGGCGATGCTTCCAGAAATGAATTTTGGTGAAGTCACTGAAGCGCGGATCGGCGAACGGGGCGAACAGTGGATGTTCAAAATCAATCTGGCCGAACATCGCGTAGCCGCTCGCCGGGGCCTCGGTGGCGGTTAAATTGTCCGCGCCCACGAGCCGGCCAATGGACTGGGCCACACCGACGTTCTTCAGAACAAATAGAACCGCGCCGCCCTCGGCCACAAATTTTTGGGCCGCCTGCAACTGACTGTCACTCAAAACATCGGCGGCAATCAGCAAGCGCGCGCCGGCGAGTTCGGCTGGCGCCAACGGCGCGTCGGCGGGACGAGCGTTCATCCGGACAATCTGCCGGCGCGTCTGTTGAAAAGCCCGCTTCAAGTAATAAAGCAGTCGAGTTGGGTCCTGCTCCGAATCGTCGCCGAGAAATAGAACGTTGATTTGCTCGGGCTTCGGCAGGACCAGGTAAATCGTGTTGTCGAACTCGTCATCATCACCCGTCAGCGTGAGGCGTTCGCCCTGGGCGTTCGTCCCCAAACCCGGCGCCTGAATAATCCGGCTTTGGCCGGGCGGAACGTAAACGTCGAGCGGCGTCACGCCGGCCACGCCGTCGAGGTTGATTCGAAATTGCTCGCGCCGGGAATTCGAGGCGTTCACCACGCGGACGCGCGGGCCGGACTCGGCGCCGGCCTGGGCCGAGTCGTCGGCATCCACCACCCATTGCAGACCTGCGTTCGTCGGACGCGCGGCCTTGACCGGCTCAACGTCCACCTCGATTCCGCGCGGCCAATCGTAGCCTTGCAGACCGTCAAGACGAGCGCCCTCCTGCAGGTCCGTGATGAGAACGATTCGCCGCGCGCCGATGTTTTGGCCCTGCTTGTCCGCGTCGGCAAAAGTCTCGGCGGCGGTGATAAGCGCGCTGCCCAGATGCGTCGCTGCCCAGCCCGGCTTCAGTTCCGCCAGGTGTTTCGCAGCCAACGCGGCGCGCTCGCCCGCGTTCCCTGACGACCATTGTTCAAAGCTGACCAAGGAACGTGTTTGCCGGTCAAAGGTGAAGACCGCGGCCTGATCCGCCGGTGACGTTTTTCCCAGAACTTCTTCCGCTTTGGCCAGCGCCAACGACCAAAGATTCTGCCGCCGCATGCTGGCGCTGGTGTCCACGAGCAGGACGATCTTCTTTCCGGCGCCGGATTGCGGATCGGGGACCATGGGCTTTTGGAAGAACGGCCGGGCGAAACCCAGCGACAGGAGACCAAGCACCAGGCAACGCAGGAAGAGCAGAAAAATGTTTTCCAGACGATTCCGGCGCGTCACGCGCGGCGGGGCTGGCTGGAGAAACATCAGTGAACTGAACGTCATCTTCTCCTTGCTCGTGCGCCGGATGAGATGAACGACAATCGGCAACGCGACGGCCAACGCGCCAAATAGAAACAAGGGCGCGAGGAAGCTCATCTGGGGCGCAGCGCGTGCATCCGCGCCTGAGAATCCATTTTGGAACCACTCGCCCGATTTGGTTCGCGGAGCAAGGATGCTCCGCGAACCTGCCGGCTGGAAGCCTGCGCCACGTTGGAGGACGGATCACGCATACGGCCTGACTTTGACCGTTCGTTTGCCTCGCTGCATTCGCTCGCGCAGAAAGTCGAACAACGCCAGTTCCAGCGGCCGGTCCGTGGCGAAACGGCGATAGCCGATGCCGAGCTTTTGACAGGCAGTCTGAATTGCTGCGTTGTGGACATTCAGCTTTTTCAGATATTCCTTTCGCGCCGTGGCGGGATCGATAAACAGCAAGCGCTCCGATTCGACGTCGTGAAACATCACGGCCTTCTCGAAGTGAAAGCCCAGCTCCGCGGGGTCGAGGATGTGGAACAGCAGGACGTCATGGCCGGACGCGGTGAGCGCGGTGAGATTTTTTTCCAGCGTTTCAATGGGCGCGAGCAAATCGGAAATCAAAACCATCAGCGCGCGCTTTTTTACGGTTTCAATGATGCGTTTGAGCGGGGCTGCCAGGTCGGTGGCTTTTCCGCCCGCCGGTTGTTCAAGCCGGAGCATCAGATGACGCAAATGACCGGTGCGATGGCGGGCCGGCAAATATTCCCGGATTCGCTCGTCGAAGGTCAGCAGCCCGACGGCGTCGCCCTGGAGGTAGAGAAAATAAGCGAGCGTGGCAGCGAGCGTGTTGGCGTATTGCGCCTTGGTCCAGCCGAGCGAGCCGTAGGTCATCGAGCGGCTGTTATCGACGAGCAGACAGCAACGCAGATTAGTCTCGTCCTCAAACTTTTTAATGAAGTACCGGTCGGTGCGGGCGTAGAGACGCCAGTCCAGGTAACGTGGGTCGTCGCCGGGCGAGTATTGGCGATACTCGGTGAACTCCACCGAGAAGCCGTGATACGGACTGCGATGCATCCCGTGCCAGAATCCCTCGACGACCACCCGCGCGCGCAGCTCCAGGTTCTTGATGGACATCAGCGTTTGCGGGTCGATCAGCGAACCGGCAGTCCGACGGCCCGACGGAGAAGCGGTTTCAAACCTGGCCGTTGGCGCATTCATCCGGGTTGATGACTTTACTTCCTCGCTTGGATCGGTCCGTTGACGGCCTTCAGCAAGCGTTCGATTACGTCCTCCACCGTGACTCCTTCGGCCTCGGCGCGGTAGTTAAGCAGAATGCGATGGCGCAAAGTAGGGTTGGCGAGCGCCTGGATGTCTTCGATGATCACGTGGGCACGGCCGTGGAGCAATGCGCGGACTTTGGCGCCGAGCACGAGATACTGGCCGGCCCGCAGGCCAGCGCCCCAACTGATCCAATCCTTGATGAAGTCCGGCGCGCCGTTTTGGCGCGGGCGCGACGACGCGGCCAGGCGCACCGCATGGCGAACCAGGTCTTCCGCGACGGGCACCTGGCGGACCAGGTGATGAAACCGCAGCACGTCTTCGCCGGTGAACAGCGGCGCAATCGGTTCCGCGTTGCGCGCCGTCGTTTGCGCGACCACGGTCACCTCTTCGTCCTCCGGCAGGTAGTCAATCACGACGTTGAACATGAAGCGGTCGAGCTGCGCTTCGGGCAGGGGGTAGGTGCCTTCCATTTCAATCGGGTTTTGCGTGGCGAGCACGAAGAACGGTTCCGGCAACGCGTGGCGGACGCCGGCGGCAGTGACCTGGTGCTCCTGCATCGCTTCGAGCAAGGCCGCCTGCGTTTTCGGCGGCGTGCGATTGATTTCGTCGGCCAGGATCATGTTGGCGAAAACCGGTCCGGGCACAAATGTCATGCGCCGTCCCTCGCTGGATTCCTGAAGAATTTCCGTGCCGGTAATGTCCGCCGGCATGAGGTCGGGCGTGAACTGGATGCGTTGAAACCTGAGGTGAAAAATCTGCGCAAGGGATTTGACCAGGAGCGTTTTGGCCAGGCCCGGCGCGCCGGTGATGAGGCAATGCCCGCCGGCGAACAGCGCGATCAGCAGTTCCTCGATGACCTCTTTCTGGCCGACGATGACCTTGGCCAGTTCGGCTTGAATGCGCGCGCGGCCGGAAAGAATTTGTTCGACCAGTTGTTTTTCCACCGCGAGCGAGTCTGTTGTCTGTTCCATTTTTGCTTTCAACTGCTTCCCTGCGACCCGCGCGAATTGAAATCATGCGGGTTCGCTCTGGTTCGTGTTCAATCTGTCTGCGCGCTCATTCGTCTGGATTCGTGGTTTCTCGCTGCCCGGGCCGTCGTCAGTGCGTCATGGCGTAGAAAATAATGT
>QHNT01000467.1 GCA_003218515.1 Verrucomicrobiota bacterium
CCCGTGGCCGGGAACGCTGCCATGTCTTCACCGATGACGCCGATTTGCTCGCCCGCCGCGTCACCGATTCGCACGAACGTAAGGCCGCCATCGAACTCCAGGCCCTGCGCGATGATCTGGCCAAGCTTGGCTTCGTCCGGAAAGAACGGCTGGAAGGAAAGTCGGTGTCGCCCGCGAAGGAAGATTTTCGGGCCGTGCGCCCGATGCGCAACACGCCCGCCAGGCGGACCACCCGGCTCTCGCCCGTGCAACGGCTCACCCAGGTCGCTGAACAAGTCCGCCGCTGGATGGGCGAAGACCCCGAACCCAAAGAAATCGTCGCCGAAAAAGTCACCGAGAAGGTCACGCCAACCGAGTCGGTCAAGTCGACGAAGAAGGTGCGCCGCTCACTGCGCGAGGAAGTGCGCCAGCATATCGAGCAACACCGCCAACAACGACAACAGTCGCGTCACTCTCACGGCATCGGACACTAAACCCTCAACTCACTCCACTTATGGACGAATTCAAAAACGACTGTTACGAACTGGCCACCAAGCATTGTCTCTGCATCGAGTTTGTCCTGGCAGAGGACCAGCGCCGCGGTTTCCACACCGGTCAACTGATCGACTACCGTCTTGAGCCAAACTCAACGGACGAAACGGACGCGCCGCCCGATAAACTCACCCTGGCTTTCGGCACGGCCGACGTGGTGGTTCTTGGCTGGCAGCTCTCCACTCTCGCCGATCACCTCCGCGACGGCGACCTGCTCTACGTCCGCGCCCTCCCCGACCGCTACGCCCACCTCGAACCCAAACGATCCTTCGTCGCGGAAATTCAAATCAAACCTCTCAAAAGCGCATCCTGAAGCGCGTCGTCAATCACCTGCGCGGCAATGCGCGAATTTCGTCGGCAATCCAACTGCTCACTGGCTCTTTGTTGCCGTGGCACAGAAGGAACTCTTACCGGCGTTGAGAGCATCAAGTCAATTCAACGAGTTTATTCGATTGCCAAAATGCCACCATTGCGGTGTGTCTTGCGCGTGAATCACTGTTTCGATTGTGGTTCGCCGGTTGGCGCGTCAATATCTTGCTCGCCCTGCTTCCCCTCTGCGCTCCATATTGACCCGCCGCGCGGCTCCCTGAGTTTTGCCCTTAAGGATTCGCGCAAGGAGCATGGTTCGCGGCAGAAATCTTTAATTCGCAACATCCCACCACTGTTCCAGGAATTCCGAGTAGTTTGACGGTAAGGGATGGCTTGCAGGCGACAGACCTGTTATTATGTCTTGGCTACTGCGCGATTCGGGCGTTTGGAGGCACAAATGTTGTTGGCCATTCCGACGGCTCTGGGTCCGTTAGTAAAAAACGCCCGGCGATATTTGCCAGTTCCTCATTTTGTTGCGCCTTCTCCCTGATCCAGAGCGAAGTAGAAGGTAGCGCCTTTGTCCACTTTTCCCTCCGCCCATATTCGCCCGCCATGCTTGTGAATCACCCGCGCGACGATGGCCAATCCAACGCCTGTGCCTTCAAAGTCTTCAGCACCGTGCAGACGTTGAAATACCCCGAACAGTTTGTCCACATAGTCCATGTTGAAACCAACGCCGTTATCACGAACAAAGATGGCCAGCTCACCGTTGACCTTAACTTGCCCCACTTCAACCAAGGCTTTGTCGCGAGGCCTGGTGTATTTGACGGCGTTGGAGAGCAAATTGGAGAACACCTGCCGCATCAGACCGGGATCACACGCGACGGACGGCAGATCGCCTATTCGCCATTCGATTCGTCGGCCCTCCGTCTCCAACATGATTCCGGCCACAGCTTCATCCACGAGGGACTTTAATCCGATCCATTGACGGCTGAAGTCCTGCTTTACAATCCGGGACAGTTTGAGCAGGTCATCCACCATTTGCCCCATGTCTTTGCCCCGCTGCCCGATTTTTTTCAAATACTCCAGTGCTTTGGCGGGCATCTGCGAGGCGAAATCCTCCTCGACGATCTGTGATAAACCATGAATCTGGCGCAACGGGGCTCGCAGATCGT
>QHNT01000367.1 GCA_003218515.1 Verrucomicrobiota bacterium
CGACCGTGTCTTCGTCAGCAGCGGCTACGGTGTGGGCAGCGAGTTGCTCCAACTCCGGCGGGACCAAACCGGCAAATTCGCAGTGAACCGACTTTGGAAAACGAACCGGCTCAAGGCCAAGTTCAACAATCCAGTGACGCGCGATGGGTACGTGTATGGGACGGACGACGGCATACTCGCCTGCCTGGAACTCGCAACGGGAGAGTTGAAATGGAAGGACGGTCGTTATGGCCACGGCCAGTTCATTCTTGTCAGAGACGTGTTGCTCGTGACCGCGGAGAATGGCGAGGTGGTGCTGCTCGATCCAGTGCCGTCCGGGCGGCGCGAGCTGACCAAATTCCAGGCGCTGGACGGCAAGACGTGGAACCCGCCTGCGTTAACAGGGAACCTTCTTTTGGTACGCAACGATCAGGAAGCGGCGTGTTATCGACTGCCGGCGGAACGCTGAGCGGAAGCGGAATTTAGCAATAGTAAATAGTACAATGGCAGAATGCCTGGCTTGCCGGACGAGCGCGCTCAGCTTACTCATGAGACCATTGGCTGAGCTACATCTCGTTCCCCTCACCCCTGCCCTCTCCCCTGGGGAGAGGGAGAATCCTCCCCTGTCTTCGGGCCGTGCTCGCGACGGAGTTTGCCAATCCAATGTGGGCGCTTAATCATCATCTTTCTGGTGCGCGAAGACGAACGCGGCGCGGACGGGCGCGGGCATCGGACTGTTCGCGCCGCGCACAGAACGCCACACGACTTCATTGAGCAGCAGGTCGTCTGCGGCGTCTTCTCTGGCGAAGTTCATTTTCCTCGACAGGTCGCCGCCCCAGGCGACCTTCGTGTTCCGTTCATTCAAATCCACATTCGCCGGCAGCGCCTGGTAGGGACGCAAGTCCGCTTTCGCCTGGAACGAGTTGAACATCGGCGTAGCGGCGGCGTCGTATTGGGACATCGGCTTCAGGCCGAGGATGAGTTCCATCGTCCGCAGCATGCTGCTCGTGGAATACATCGTTGAGTCCACGGCGCCGTGCTTCGTGTAAGGGCTGATGACCAACGCGACCGTGCGGTGCGCGTCCACATGGTCGGGCCCGTTTTGAGCGTCGTCCTCAACGACGAAGATGGCAGTTTGCGGCCAGAATTTCGATTGACTGACGGCCTCGACGAATCGACCGAGCGCGAGGTCGTTGTCGGCGACAAGCGCTGTGGGCGTATGTTTGCCGGGCGTGGCGCCGTAGGTGTGGTCGTTCGGAAGGCGGACGATTTGCAGTCGCGGCATCTCCCCTTCGGCTTCAAAGCGCTTCAGCTCAGCGATGAAGCGATCCGCGCGTTTCTGGTCGGAAAAATCGAGGTCGAACCCGCGATACCATTCGTCGAAATGACCTTGGAGCGCGCTGACGCGCGATTTGCCCGGATCATTCGGTGTAGCGCCATTGTTGATGAATTCGCCGTAACTCCGATAACTCACGCTGGCCGCCCGTGCCCGGTCCCACAGATACCCCTCAGCCGGACGCGCCACGAGGAAATTGCCTTCGCTGGGATACGGATATTTGCCGTGCTTGTTGTGGCCGTAACTCATCGGCCAGGACTTCTCGACGAAATCGGTGGCATAGGCGGCCATGGTCCACTCGTGGCCATCGGCGCTGACTTCGCTCTCGACGTAAAAGTTGTCGAGCAACACAAAGTCGCGCGCCAGCTTGTGGTGGTTGGGGGTGATGCGCTCGTCGAACAGGCAAAGGCCAGGGTCGCCGTTGCCTTCGGGCAGGTCGCCGAAGACCTGGTCGTAGGTGCGGTTCTCTTTGATGACGTAAATGCAATACTTGATCGGACCGGGCTCACCCACTTTAATAGGGACCGGATTGTCCGGCGCGCGCTTTGCAGTGACGCGAATGTCCGGTTGTACCGGGCTGCAACGATACGCCTCCGCGGTCCAGGCCGCCAGTTGGTCCTTGAACTTGTCGCCTTGAGGCAAGTCGATGATCTCCAGCGTGCCATGAAACAGCCCGCCGATGTATTCGCGGACGCTGGCGGGTGGTTCCCGGCCCGGTTGCGGACCGTTGTGATTCGCTTTGGAGATAAGACCCTTTCCATTGGCGACGACCAGACGCCTGCCATCGGGTGTTACGCGAACGGAAGTGGGATACCAGCCAACCGGGATGAAACCGAGGGAACGACTTTTGCCGGGTGCGCCGACATCAAAGACGGCCACGTTGTTGTTATCGGCATTGGCCACGAACAACGTCTTCTCGTCCGATGAAAGCGCGAGGCTGTTCGGGGTCGAGCCGGGCGGCAAACCTGGATACAACGAAGCGGTCAATGTTTCCAGCATCTTACCAGTTTCCGCATCAAACACGGTCACGCTGTTTCGCGCGGCGTTGGCCACATACAAAATTCTTCCGGACGAGCTCAGGAGCATCTCACAGGGATGTTCCTGGGTCGGCCAGCGGGCGGTGACCTGGTTCGCGTTCAAGTCAACGACCGCCACGGCCGCCTGCGCCCAAAGACTGACATAGAGGCGGTGTCGCTTTTCGTCGAGCCGGCAAGCGTATGGGAAGGGCGATTCATCCGATATTTTTTCCAGCGCCGCTTGCGCACGCTTGCTCGCGGCGGCGGTGTCTTCGTCCGCGGGGGTTGTCGGGGTTGTCGGTCTCACCAATCCATTCGACGCGCCCAACGTTATATCGGTCACCTGGGTGGAATCCTCCAGGTCCACTCGCGAAATGCGCTGGCCCCAGACATTCGCGACGAAGAGGCGTCTGGCGTCGCTGCTCAACGCCATTCCCGCCGGGATGCCGCGCTCCTTTACGTCACGCAGTTTGAAGACCTTCGGATCGAACAAGTAGCCGTCCTTGAACGCAAACGCGTGGATCACTTCATCGCCGGCGCCGCTGCAAAACAGTCCCGTGCCATCGCGCGAGAATTCGATCCCGTAAAATGCCTCATCGACAGGAAATTCAGCCGCCACTTTGCCCGCAGGCACATCGACCACCGCGATCTGGTGCCGTCCGTGACCGGTGTGCAGGACTGCGACAAAGCGGCCGCCGGGATGCACCGCGATGTTGACGGGGAAGTCGCCGAGCGTGACCTGTCGGCCCACTGGCCGCAGGGACCATTGATTCGGCAGCAGGACGGAGCCATCGGCGCGTTGGCCGGGCAAATCAGCGGGGCGCGGGCGAGGGCGCTCTGGAGAGTTGCTGACGCACGCGGCGAGCGCCAGGAGTCCGGTGACGGGCGGTAATATCTGGGAAAATTTCATAAGCAAGAGTGCGCGAGTTATGCCAGCATCCGATCTGCGCGTAAAGACGCAACGTCATTGGAACGTGATTTCAGTGTTTTTTGGACGCATCTGGATACCACCATCGCGGAAGCCCCCCACTCCCTCTCCCTGCGAGGCACGAGCGGGGAGAGGGCTGGGGAGGGGCTGGGGAGAGGGGCATCGAATTGGCGACTCAGCTAACTGGATCCCCTCTCCCTCACCCTCTCCCCACTCCTCCGTCGTGGGGAGAGGGAATCGACCAACGGCATGGTGGTGGTGTTTTTCCACTCGACACTCGACGCTTGGCCCTCGACATTTCCGTCGGCTGTGGCGGAAAACCAGCCGCTGCGTGGCGAACGCACAGAGCAAAACCGCATGACGATCACCCGTTCATTTGGCGAATACAACTCGCGCTTGCGCGAGTTCATCAACACCTCCAATAGGGGCGAGGCCGGGTTCAACGAACTGGCTCTGGCGCTCTTCGCGTTGCAATTCGCGCATGTCGAGCCGTATCGGCGGCTTTGTCTGAGCCGCCAGGCCACGCCGGACAAAGTCAACTGCTGGACCGAGATTCCACCGATGCCGACGGCGGCCTTCAAGGAGTTTGAGCTGACCAGTTTGCCGGCGGAAGAACGCGTGATGGTCTTCCATTCCAGCGGCACAACGCGGCAGCGACCGAGCCGCCATTACCACAGCGTAGAATCACTGGCGATTTATGAAGCGTCACTGCTACCGTGGTTCCAGGCGCATTTATTGCCAAATCCAGCGCCGCGGCGCGGAGACCAAGGTGGACAACCCTCCACCTGTCCTCCGGCCACCCTTCCCATGAACCTGCCCCCTCACCCCTTCCCTCTCCCCCTCCGAGGGGGAGAGGGTGCCCGAAGGGCGGGTGAGGGGGCAGGTTCATGGCTCCGATGCGCGATTCTGAAATCGTGGTGGCTCCCCCTGAAGCCCATCACCCCGTCCCTCTCCCCCTCCGAGGGGGAGAGGGTGCCCGAAGGGCGGGTGCGGGGGGTGGTTCGTGGCTCCGATGTGCGATCAGCCTTTATCATTCTGACGCCCTCTCCCGCCCTGGCCCCGCATTCATCGCTGGCACACATGTTCGAAACGGCGCGCCGCTCGTTCGGCTCTCAGGATTCCTTGTTCGCGGGAAGGACTGATGCGGATCGCGGGTGGACACTGGATTATGATGCCGCGTTCGGCGCGCTCCGAAAGGCGACCGAGACGCGCCGTCCAGCGGTCGTCCTGGGCACAGCATTTTCCTTCGTTCAACTGCTCGACTGTCTGGCGCAAAATAATCTCGCCTTCCATTTGCCCGCCGGTTCGCGCGTGATGGAGACCGGCGGTTACAAAGGCCGCTCACGAAGTTTACCCAGGGCGGAATTGCACGCGCTGATCACGCGTCGGCTGGGCATCCCCTCCTCACGGATCGTCTGCGAATACGGGATGAGCGAGCTCAGTTCTCAGGCTTACGATTGGAAAGCGCGAAACGAGGATCGCGGGACCCGGAATGCAGCCAGAATATTCCGCTTTCCGCCGTGGGCGCGAGCGAGGATCGTTTCGCCGGAAACCGGCGGGGAAGTGGCGGAGGGTGAAACCGGTTTGATCCGGGTATATGATCTGGCGAACGTTCGATCCCTGATGGCAGTTCAGACCGAGGATTTGGGCGTCCGGCGCGGCTCTGCATTTGAACTGATTGGCCGCGCCGCACTGGAGGAACCGCGCGGTTGTTCCCTGATGGCCGGGTGAAATGAAGCCGCCGAATCACAAAGTTCGCACGCTCTGGCTTTGCGGCGCGTTGCACGCGTTCACGCATATTTATCACGTGGCGCTGATGCCGCTTTACCTGCCCATTCAGCGGGATTTGCAGCTGGCCGGCGTGGAGCAGGCCACCCTGCTCGTCACGCTGATGATGATCGCCTACTTCGTCCCGAGCTACGGCATGGGTGTCCTCGCCGATCGTCTGAGCCGCAAAAAATTGCTCGCGACCGGATTGATGATCAACGGGCTGGGCTACCTTGGACTGTCTTTCGCGCCAAATTACCGGTGGGCGCTGCTCTGCGTTGTGATCGCCGGCTTCGGAGGAAGCTTTTATCATCCGGCCGCAACGGCGATGATTGCGCGACTGTTCCCGGTCGGCACGGGCAAGGCGCTTGGGTTGACGGGGGTCGGCGCCAGCGTCGGGTTTTTCATCAGCCCGATTTACGCGGGCTGGCGGGCGGAAACGGCCGGCTGGCGCGCGCCGGTGTTTGAGTTCGGCGCGCTGGGAATTTTGATGGCCGCGCTGTTCGTGTGCCTGGCGCAGGACGAACCAGGCCCGGCGGAGTCACACCGCCGCGCGGTCATTCGGGAAAAACTCTTTCCCACGCCGTCATTGTGGGCGTTCTTCGTCGTCGTCATGAGTTTCCTTTTCGGTATGCGCGACTTTACCGGCAGCAGCATGGGCAGCCTCGGTTCCCTGTTCATGCAAAACGCGTATGGGTTCAATCTCAAGGAAACCGGCGTGGCGCTGAGCGCGATCTTTCTGGCGTCGGTGGTCAGCAATCCGCTGTTTGGCCACCTGAGCGACCGCGGGCGAATTCGCTGGACGTGCGCGGTGCTGCTCGTTGCGGTGGTGTTGGTCGGGATTTTCCCTCGGGTCCCGGCGCAATGGCTGATTCCGACGTTCGCGTTGTATGGCTTTTTCTTCCTGGCGAGCTATCCGATGGTTGAAGCTGCGCTGATGGAGTCGGTGCCCGACGCCGTGCGTGGACGTGTGTTCGGAGTTTTCATCACGTTCGGCGGCCTGATTGGCAACCTGTCGCACTGGATGGTCGGCAACTGGGTGAAAGGCCTGGGCGCCAGGGCTCATTCGCCCGACAGTTATTACCGGCTCTACGGGTTGCTGTCGCTGTTGCTGGTTCTTTCGCTGCTTGGGTTGCCCTGCCTGCACGCGATCCGGAGACGGGAAAAACTGGCCGGTAAGACCACGGTTGGTTTGTCGCCAGCCGCCATTCGCGATGCGCAATTCGAATGAACCTGCCGAACTATTTTCTGGCCGATCTTCCGGCGGGCGCAACGTTGAACGCAACGATGATTTCCGAGGCGTGCCACGCCCTGAAACGCAATCGCGACAAGTATCTGGCAGGCCGCCCAACGCAAAGCCTGGTCGCCACTCTCAGCGATCTGGCGGAGAACTGGCTCGATGCCCACTACCCGTTCAGACAACTCGCTTTGCAAATAGGCCCGGAAACCACCGCGTTTTCCGTCGCAACCTTCACGGCGGGTCTGGATGCATTCTTCAGCCAACTGACAGCGGATAATTTGCACACCTTGCTGCAACAGGAACTCGGCCATGTCCAGCGACTCGATCAATTCGTTGCCACTGCGGGCGAACACAAAGCACAACGCACTGCGCTGGCGACGGGGCCGCGCCTGCTGGTCCACATCGCGGCCGGCAACCTGCCCAGCCCGACGCTGATGAGCGTGGTGCTGGGACTGCTGGTGCGCTCCGGTCAATTCGTCAAATGCGCCACCGGCGCGGACCTGCTGCCGCGTCTGTTCGCCCACTCGCTTTACGAAGTTGAACCAAAACTCGGCGCCTGTTTGGAAATCGCCGTGTGGAAAGGCGGCAGAACTGATTTGGAGGAGGCGCTCTATGCCGGAGCGGACTGCGTCACAGCCGTCGGCAGTGACGAAACGTTGACCGAAGTCCGCCGTCATTTGCCGGCGAACGTTCGTTTCCTCGGTTACGGGCATCGCGTCAGTTTCGGCTACCTCGCACACGAGGTTTTGTCCAGTTACGGCGCGAAAAAAATCGCCGCGAAAGCCGCCGCTGATGTGGTCGCCTGGAACCAGCTTGGTTGCCTGTCGCCGCATCTGTTTTACGTGGAGCGCGGAGGCGCGGTTTCACCAGAACTCTTCGCCGAAATGTTGGCCGATGAACTGGCCAGACTCGAAACCGTCGAACCGCGCGGGAGAATTTCACCAGACGAAGCGGCAGCCATCGCTTCGCGCCGGGCCCTGTATGAAGTCCGCGCCACGGCGTCGAACGACACGCGGCAGTGGCAAAGCGGGGGTTCGACGGCGTGGACGGTCGTTTATGAAGCCGACACGGGCTTCCAATTGTCGTGCCTTAATCGGTTCATTTATGTGAAACCAGTGACCCAACTCGCCGAGACGCTCCGGGCGATCGAACCGATGCGCGGCAAAGTTTCAACGGTGGGATTGGCCGCGACGGGGATGAGAGCCGAGCAACTGGCAATCGAACTTGCCCGTTGGGGCGTCACACGCATCTGCCCTATTGGCCAAATGCAAACCCCCCCGCTGACGTGGCGGCACGACGGGCGGCCCGGTCTTGGCGACCTGGTGACCTGGACGGATTGGGAACAATAAAGTCGGCGACCTCCGGCAAAGCCGGAAGGTTCCCAAGATCATCATGAGATGAAAATGGAACTGCGTGATGGATTACGCGGACATTACCGAAGCGTTCAAGCCGCTCTGGGAACAACTCGATCACCGTTATCTCAACGAAATCCCCGGCCTGGAAAACCCCACCAGCGAAAACATCGCGGTCTGGATTTGGGAACGATTGAAACCGGTACTGCCGCCGTTGAGTGAAGTCATCATCGCGGAAACGTGCATGGCGCGTTGTGTTTATCGCGGGCAAGCGTGAAGCTTGCCTTCAGGAGCATCACCAAAGAGCCAGGCATTCATCTTCCAGGTTGCTGCTCCAGCCTCGGTATTGCTTCATCTGCGCCACGGGCTTCCAAGTGACGGAGCCATCCAGCAGACCGACATTGCCGCCGACCGCCCCGATGTCCTTCGGGGTGACGCCCCCCAAGTTCGAATTGGAGAAATCTCCATTCCGCAGGATCGGCCCTCTCGCGCCGTGGGGAGCGAAAGTTTTGCCATAAGCCGGTGACCAGTCATTCATGTCGGCAACCAACGGCAGCGAACTATTGTCAACCAGTGTTTGCGGAGAAATCCAGGGAATGAACCTGCCACCATCGGTCGGCCAGGGGGTCCTGGCATGGCCGCCGAGGTAGTTGTAGCCGATGACAAATCCATAAAATCCCACGTCCCATCCCTTCGAGGTATTGAATGGTTTCCCCAGGCTCGGGCACTCGATGATCTTTTGCGACCCGGCGTATTCAATCAGGACCTGTCTTGTCTCCCGCGGGATGACAGGCGTGTATTCATACCCTGGGACGGTCTGGTTTGTGGGGAAGCCGCTGGGCACCCGTTCGCCATGTTCGTTGCCATACATGTGGATCGCCAGAATGAACTGACGCAAGTTGCTTCTGCACGTCGTGCGCCTGGCTCGTTCCTTTGCGTTCGCCAACGCCGGGAACAGCAGCGCCGCCAGAATCGCGATGATGGCAATGACGACCAACAATTCGATCAACGTGAACGCCCGCTGTTGAACGATCTGCGCGTCCCGCCCTTTTGTGAGCCGCTCCATCTTTCCCTCTCGGTTAACACTCTGCTACGGACAAGTTGTTCCGAAGTTAATCGCTTTCTCCACAGATGAGAAGTGCGCGTTTGACCGCACAGTTATCTTGCGCGGAAGCGACAATAAGATATAAGCAGCGCCACCATGTTCAAGGGCCTCATCGACTGGTATTTGGATTCCCTGGAATCGGGTGGCTATCCGGTCATCGCGTTGCTCATGGCAATCGAAAGCTCCATCCTGCCGCTGCCAAGCGAATTCGTAATTCCACCCGCCGCCCACCTTGCGCACACGAAAGGCAACCTCAGTATGGCGGGAATCATCATCGCCGGAACCGTCGGCTCCTGGCTGGGCGCGACGGTGATGTATTGGATGTCGCGACTTGCGGGCCGACCGGCGGTCTTGCGTTATGGCCGATACGTTTTCGTTCCACCTGAGAAAGTCGAAGGAGCAGAACGCTGGGCGGCGCGGTTCGGTTCGACGGGCATTTTCATTTCGCGCCTGCTCCCGGTCGTGCGGCACCTCATCGGCATTCCGGCAGGAATCGTGCGGATGGACTACAAACTGTTTTCGCTCTACACACTGCTCGGTTCCGCTGTCTGGTGCGCGGTGCTTTGCTGGGTCGGCGTCAAAGCCGGACAGGATGAGGCCTTGATGAAAGGCGAACTGCATCGCGTCACGCTATGGGTCGTCGGCGCGTTTCTCGTGCTCGGCGGCATCTACTACCTCTTCGTTCACCGCCACATGAAAAACACAAACGACCCGACGTTGAAATGACGACTCACAAAGTGAACGAGAACGACTATTACATTTACGTTGGTGATGTTTTAATCGCCTTTGCAAGAAATGTGGACGATGACATGCCCGACGTCATCGGGACACTTGAACCAACCGCTGAGTTTGAACGGTTTCGCTCGCTTTTCGACAAGGAGTATGAACTTCTTGACGCCGGAAATTACGATGAGCGGCGGAGAGTTATGGAGGAGATATTCGAGATGGGCCTTCGCTTAGAATCTCCGATTCATGGAACGATTTATCCGTGCACTGGCCAACACGCACTGCCCGGGGGTTTGTTTACCTCCATATACATGGAGGCAAAGTGTGGTGGCGCCCGTGTTGACTTGAACTTGAACAGCGCTCAACGGGGGATTTCACTTACGAAACGATTCTCAGTGCGATGGGTTAATCACAATACGAGGGTTCGCGAACCACGTGCTACTTGCCACAGTCTGATTCAGCAGCGTTGCCAAAGTGATCTTCACGGGCCAACCATAGCACCGCCAATGCCGGCCAGAAATGAGCGCTTGGGGGCGGCTTCTCGGGCTACGAACACTCCTCGAATCGGAGTCAAGCTCACCTGCTTCTGACTCAATATTCAAACGCCCAGCCCGCCGCGTGGCGCTGTCCCGGTTAACCCGGACAGGACGCGGGAAGCTATTTCATTGTGGCCGTTCCGGATCGAATTCGTCATCGATGCGACCGCCTATTGAGTCCCGTCCAAATGCGTAACGAGACCGCGCCGAATGTGGAGCGCGTCGTTTACGCCGCTTCAGCTTGCAAAATGAAAGCAGGCCGGGCATTTCCAGCGTCCTCTCACTGCGGACCATGAAGCGGGCCAAAGCCCGCGCCCCGTTACTCATTTCCACGAGCGTCGATAAGCTATGTATTTCTATTCGTGAACTCGAATCAGTGTTTTTACCGCGCGATTACCGGCAGCCATGGATTGAAACAACTCAGGCAATCGGCTCAACGGACATTCGCCATCCACGAAATCGCCTGCCTGGATGACTCCGGCTTCAATCAATTCCAGCGCGCGGCGGACGGTCCGCGGCGTGTGATGAAAGCTGGCGAGCAACGTGAGTCCGGAATAGTGAATGCGCGCTGTGTCGAGCGAAACGACCGTGCCGGAAGGACAGCCGCCAAAGAAATTCACCACACCGCCTTTGCGTGCCAGTTGAACCGCGGCTTCCCAGCTCTCCGGTTTGCCGACCGCTTCGATGACAACGTCAAAAACCGAGTTCAGCGCAGTCGCAACTGCTTTGACCAGGTCTGGTTGCTCCGCGATGTCCACAACTTGACTGGCGCCGAGCCGTCGAGCGGCTTCCAAGCGGTTTTCCCCACGGCCAGCCACCGCTACAACGCATCCTGAATGCTTCGCCAACGCGACGAACATCAGGCCGATCGGCCCGGAGCCGATCACCAGCACACGTTGACCGGCGCGCAGTTTCAAATCCTCGACGCCCTGCACGACGCAAGCGAGCGGTTCGATCAGCGCCGCGTCGCGAAAATCCGTCTCCGGTTTGAGACGCAACAGGTTTTTTTCCACGACGCGGGCGGGCACGACGATGGACTCCGCGTAAGCGCCGTTCAGGAACAGCAAGTCGTCGCAGAGATTTTCCTGGCCTTGGCGACAATAGAAACACGTTCCACAAGGAGCGGAATTGGCGACGACAACTCGATCACCGACACGCCAGTTCCTAAGCCCGTCCGGCAGGTTGCGGGGCGCGTTGACTTCGCTGATCACGCCCGCCAGTTCGTGACCAAATCCCGCCGGCGGCGCGATCATCTTCGCATGATAACCGCGTTTGAAAATTTTCAAATCGGTCCCGCAGGTCAGCGCCGCCTGAATATCGATTCGCACTTCGCCGGGTTGAAGCGGGCGAGGTGCCATCTCCTGGATTTTGATTTGTTCTTTGCCGTGGAGAATTGTGGCTTTCACTTCGGCACATTAGCCGATGGATGGCGAAGCGTTCAATGTCGATTCCCAACAGATTGGAGCGGGTGGTGGCGAGCGCGAGCCACGAATTGTGCCGCTCGTCGGGAACCCACGAGGGGCGCAAATCCGCTATTCAAACTGGAGCATGGACTCAGCCACGGAGTGGCGGAAGACGATCGCCCACGGCGTAAGCCGGGTGAAACAGCTATAAGCCCCGGAAGGGGCGATAGAATCCCGCTTTTGCACGGGTCTTTCTTTCGCCGCTGCGCGGCTTTTAATCTTCCAACACAAACCCACGGCTGACGCCATGGGTTACCTTCTGTGGCTGCTCCGCAGCTCGTCGCCGCTGCCTTCACAAGCTGATTTGCGTTTCCGCCCGAGAGAGACCCTCTTCGCAAACTAGCGGGAGTTGATCTCGAGCGGGCGCCTTTAGAGATGATCAAGAAGCAATCGTTCGACACGAACCTGAGGGTCACTGTCATGCCGCCTGGCTGCCGCGATAAATTCGCGGAACGCGATAGGAAATCGCGGTCAACACCTCCCACGGAACCGTAGCGCACCAGGCCGCCAGCTCACCCGCTGTGATTTCATCGCCGCCCTGGCGTCCGATCAGCACCGCTTCATCGCCCGGCCTGACGGTGGGAACGCGCGAAACGTCCACCATCATTTGGTCCATGGTAACGCGGCCCAGCACTGAACAGCGTTTTCCTCCAACCAAAACCTGCGCCCGATTGCTGGCAGCGCGCAGATAGCCGTCGCCGTAGCCGGCGGTCAGCGTTGCGACGCGCATTCTTCGCCGCGCGATAAACGCGCGACCGTAGCTCAACGAGGTCCCGCGCGGGATTTCTTTGACGAGACTCACGCGGCATTTCAGCGAAAGCGCGGGACGCAGATGGCTGTGGAGCGTGGAAGCCATGCGCCGTTGGCCCGGCGGCAGGACGCCATAGACGAGCAGACCGGGCCGGACGAGATGGAACATTGTGTCCGGCTCGTGCAACAACGCGCCGCTGTTGTTCGCGTGAACGAGCGGGATGCGGATGCCGTCGTCGGCAAGACGGGCGAGCAGTTCCTGGAAACGCTCCCGTTGGACACGCGAATACGCCTCGTCGTCTTCCGCCGAAGCATAGTGCGTGTAGATGCCCTCGACTTTGAGACTCGCCAGACTTTGCACCCGGCGGATCAATTTGCTCGCCTGAGCCGGCGCGACGCCGAGCCGGCCCATGCCGGTGTCCACCTTGACGTGCGCCCGCACCGTCGCGTTCAATTTCGTCGCGATTTTGGAAAACAGTTCCGCCTCGGCCGGCATGGAAATGGTCGGCATCACGTTGTCCTGCACCGCGCGCTCCACTTCGTCCGGCAGACACGCGCCGAGCATCAGAATCGGCCAGCCTTTGCCGACATTGCGGATGACATGGGCTTCGGCAAGATTGGCCACCCCGAAGATGTCCGTGCCGCTTTGCATCAGCAGCGCGGCGATCTGCTTCAATCCGTGGCCGTAGGCGTCCGCCTTGACGACGGTCATGATTCTGACCTTCGGCCCGACGCGATGACGAATCCAAGCGAGATTTTCGCGCAACGCGTGCAGGTCCACTTCCGCCCAACAACGAAAGGAGTTCTTCATGCCATCAGACGGCGGGAATGATGCGCGGCGGGGCCGCTTTGACAAAATCCGTTTCGCGCAGGTAAATCGGCTCCAGTTTATCAGCCGGCAGAAAACTCGTTCGAGCAGCAGCCAGTCGGCCAAGCACTGAAGCGTCCGGAAACAACACGTGCGCCGCCGGAAACCACCTGGTAACTTCCGGGCCGATCACGAATCCGTCCGTCTTCACTATTGCCCGTGTTTCATCCATTGAGGCAAGGCGCAAGGGTTCCAATTCACGCCAGCCGGCCGCCGCAATCTCGTAACGAGCCAGATAAAATTCGTTGCGTTGCGCGTCGATGACCATGCTCACGCGGCCAAACATTTTTTCCGCGTGCGCCTGGCCGGCCAGACATTCGACGCTGCTGACGCCGATGGCCGCGGTGTCGCGGGCCAATTGCCATCCCTGGGCCAACGCGATGGCGGCGCGAATGCCGGTGTAGGAACCGGGGCCAAGTCCGATGGCCAGGCGATTGATTTGCTCGCGTTCCAGGCTGGCGGTGCGCAGCGCTTCGTTCACCAGAGCGAGCGCGTGACTTTCGCGCGCTCGAGCCTCGTGCGCCTGCGCGCACAACTGACCGTTGGCGACCACCGCGACGCTCCGTCGGTCGGAGGAGAATTCAAGGGCCAAAATCTTCATATGCGATGCGTCGCTCCCGTTCGCTCAAAACTTCCAGACTGACTCGCCGCAATCTTGAGCCGGGAACCTGAAACCCAAAGGTTGAAACCGGGTCGAACCATCGCTCCGCCCATTCGATCACCGCCACGCCGTTCGGTCGGCAAAAATATTCCTCCAACCCGGCGGCGACAATCTCCCGGCGCGATTGGAGCCGATACAGGTCGAGGTGAAACAGCGACAGTCGTCCGCCGTTATATTCATTGATCAGGGTGAAGGTGGGCGAATGCACGCGGTTGGTCACCCCGAGACCGCGGGCGATACCTTTGACCAATTGTGTCTTGCCCGCGCCGAGAGCGCCGGTCAGTCCGATGACCTGGCCGGACGGCGCCGCACGGCCCCATTGTTCACCGAGCGTCATGGTTTCTTCAGGGCTTTTGGAAATGAACGTAACCATGAGCTGCCAGCGGCCTGACTCCCTTTTTGTCGCCAATGGTCAGGCCCGGTTCGGCGGTGATCCTGCCGATGCAACTGAGGCGTAATTCGGGAAATTGTTTCTTCCAGGCTTCGAGCAGCGGCACGCCGTCGCGGCCGGCGGCCGTGAACAGCAACTCAAAATCCTCGCCGTCGGTCAGCGCAGCCAGGAGTGGTGGCCTGGCTGAAGAGTCCGCGCGAGCGGCCAGTTTCGCCGCGCGACTGGTCGGAATGGCGTCGGAGAGCAACTCAGCCCCGACTTTGCTCGCCTTCAGGATGTGCCGCAGGTCGCCGGCCAGACCATCGCTGATGTCCATCATCGCGTGAATGGAAAAATTCTCCGCCAGCCAGCGCGCTTCGGACAATCGCGGTTCGAAATCGAGATGCTTTCCGAACAAAGAGCCGCCCAGTTCGCCGGTGACAAAAATGGCATCGCCCGCTTTTGCGCCGGAACGCAGCGGCGACTTGCCCCGCGTCACCGTGCCCAGGACGGAGGCGGAAATGAGCATTCGCTCGGGGTTGATCGTCGTCTCGCCGCCAACAATGGCCACACCATGGCGATTGGCGAGCGTCTTAATGCCCGTGTAAATCCGCTCCAGGAAGCCGGAATCAAAATCGGCCGGCAACGCCAGCGTGATCAACGCGTGCGTTGGTGTGCCGGCCATGGCCGCCACGTCGCTCAGGCAACGGCCCAGCGCTTTGTGGCCGATCTTTTCGGGTGCCGCCGTCATCGTAAAATGAATTCCTTCCACCACGGCGTCGGTTTTGAACAACAGCCAACGATCCGGCAATCCCAGATCGATCAACGCGCAGTCGTCCCCGGCGCCGACCACCGTGCTGTCGTTGGTGGGAAGTGACGGTGTCAGGCGCGCGATCAATTCGAATTCGTCCATCATTGGCAGGTGAGCTTCAAATCTGCCGCTCTTCCCCGCCGTTCGGCTGCCGGAAGAGAATCACCAGGCCCACCAAACAACCGCCCAGGGCAAAAGTGGCAAAATCAATCACAATCCATTTCCAATTCAGAGTGGCTTGCAGGAAGTTATCGAAATTGAACAAGCTGTGCGCGAAGATGGGCGCGACCAGATTATCAGTCGAGTCGTAGAGCCAGGCCAAAATCAACCCCAGGAACGTCAAGGGCACGAAGGTCATCAAATTCAAATGCAACGCGCCGAATAAAATCGCCGACCCCAACAGGGCCGCCTTGGGATACCCGCGCTGTTTTACAAACGGATAAAGAATGCCGCGAAACAGGACTTCTTCAGTGACGGGAGCAACCATGATCGCCAGAACCCCCAAAAAAACCTGCGAACTCACTGAAACATTTGTCTGCAGCATTTGGACCGACTGCTGAGGGACTGCGGTCAAATGTACCCGGTCCATCAAGTTGACGGACAACGTCCCCAGATACCGGGCGATGGGCAGAACGATAAACGTGACGCCCAGGGCCATCAACAACGCCGACCATTCACGGCTCGACCTGAAACCGAAGGCGGTCCGCCAACTGGCGCCCCGGCCCCGCACCATCAAATGCACCAACGCCAGGATTGTCCCGTAGAAGCAAAGGTAAACAGTGAAATTCACAGCCTGGCTCCCCGCATCCACTGATACCTCCGCGCGCGTCGAGGCGAGAAGATTTGAAAAAATTCCCACCAGCAGCAGCGTGGACAGCAAGGCCATCACCACCAGGAAATCCATCAGTTTCCACGGTTTCTCGGACAACATGGTTTCAAGTTATACTTCCGGGATGAAGGTGACGATGGAAAAAGTGTTGGCTGGCCTGTTGTCCCTGTTGTCCGTTGTCAGTGGCCAATTGTCTTTTAGCCATCCCATCCGTGCCCATCTCAAACGGAAATGCGCCTGCCTGCGCGGCGGTACGCTCCCCCGGGCGTACAGCCACGGACGACGGACCACTGACGACTGCGACGTTGTTTACTCCTTGCCCGACCGCTGACAACGGTTATCGTAACGAGTGTCGCTCAACTGGAAGATCGTTGGTGCCGTTGCCGTCGCGGCGGCCGCGGCTGTGAGCGACGGCGCCGTGCAGTCAGAAAAATCCAACCCAATCAAAGCCAACGTGACTCCAACCGGCACTTACTCGCACACGAATCACCTGGCCCGCGAGAAGTCCCCTTATCTGCTCCAGCACGCGCATAACCCCGTGGATTGGTTTCCCTGGGGTGAGCCGGCCTTCGCCAAAGCGCGCAACGAGAACAAACCCATTTTCCTCAGCATCGGCTACTCCACCTGCCATTGGTGCCACGTCATGGAGCGCGAGTCGTTTGAAGATGAAACGACGGCGAAATTCCTGAACGAACATTTTGTCAGCATCAAAGTGGACCGCGAAGAGCGCCCGGACGTGGACCAGATTTACATGACGTTCGTTCAGGCCATGAGCGGGCAAGGCGGCTGGCCGTTGAACGTTTTTCTTACGCCGGAGCTGAAACCGTTTTACGGCGGGACCTACTTTCCGCCCGATGGCCGCTACGGCCGGCCCAGCCTCAGGCAGGTCCTCCAGAACATCAGCCAGCTCTGGGAAACGCGGCATGGCGACGTCCTCAACTCCGCCGCTGATCTCCATCAACGCCTGGAGAGTCACACCGGTCGCGAAGCCACCAACCTGCTCGTCCTCACCGCCGAGGTGCTGCGCAACGCCGCGCGGCAGTTCAAGGACGACTACGACCCGAAGAACGGCGGCTTCAGCGGCGCGCCGAAATTTCCGCGTCCGAGCGAACCGTCGTTTCTCCTGCGTTGCGGCACGCGGTTCAAAGACGATGGAGCCGTAAAGATGGTGCTCCACACCTGCGAACGGATGGCCACCGGCGGTATGTACGACCAGATCGGCGGCGGGTTCCATCGCTATTCCGTCGATGCCGAATGGCTCGTGCCGCACTTCGAGAAAATGCTCTAGGCGGATTTTACTCCGCCGAAGACGCCGACAGTGAAGGCAAGGAAGGCAAGTTCTACTGCTGGACGCGCGAGGAATTGTCGAAGCTGCTGACACCCGACGAATTCAAGGTCGCCGTCCGCTACTTTGGTGTCACCGAGAAAGGCAACTTCGTGGACCACAGCGATCCGAATCCGTTGCCGCACCAGAACGTGTTGAGCATCGTTAATCCACTTCCACTATTGCACTCTCCGGAAAAACCCCTCACCCGCCCTTCGGGCGCCCTCTCCCCATCGGATGGGGAGAGGGGTTCGCATGAAAATCTCTCCAAGGATTCCGCACTGCTCACCTCAGCGAAAAAGAAAATGTTCGAGGCCCGGTCCAAACGCGTTCGCCCGCATCTCGACGACAAAGTGCTTTCGTCGTGGAACGGCCTGATGCTTGGCGCGCTCGCGCGCGCTTACTCAGTGCTGGGTGATGAATCGTATCGCTACGCGGCGGAAAAGAACCTCGCGTTTATTCAGGCCAAACTTTGGCAGCCGCCGCAAGGTAGCGCGGCCCTCTCGGCTGCGTCGGAAGCAAGCAGGCGGGACGCCCGCGCTACGTTGTTCCATCGCTGGCGCGACGGCGAACGTGATTCGGTTCAACTCCTCGACGCCTATGCCTTTCTCCTCGCCGGCGTGATTGATCTCTACGAGGCGACGCTCGACCCGCAGCACCTCGAATTCGCAGTCGTGCTGGCTGACACGATGCTCACGAAGTTATACGACGCGCAAAACGGAGGCTTTTGGCAGGCGGCGCCGGATTCGCCCGACTTGATTCTGCGCGTGAAAGAAGATTACGACGGCGCCGAGCCGTCCGGCAATTCCGTCGCTATTCTCGCGCTGCTGAAGTTGAGCGCCATCACCGACCGCAAGGATTTCAAAGTGGCAGCCGAGAAAAGCCTGCGGTTGTTCTCCAACAAACTGCACGAACTCCCGCAGGCTGTTCCCTACCTGCTGCTCGCGTTGGATTACTGGCTCGAAGAACCGAAGCGCGCGGTGATTGTCGGCGACCCGAACGCGGCGGACACTCGCGCGCTCATCCACGCCGCGCACTCGGTCTATCAACCGAACAAAGTCGTGCTCGGCAACACCGGCCCAGTCGAGCCGTTGGCCAGGACTTTGCCGACGAAAGACGCGCCGGTGGTTTTCCTTTGCACCGGGACGGCGTGCCAGCCGCCGACACAAGACCCTGCGAAAATCAGAGAGCTACTGAAATGAGGCGCTATGATTCACCGAATCTGCGTTGCAGTCGGCGCGATTGCTGTCATCGCCGCGCTCGTGATGGCACAGTGACATGATTGCTTCACCAGTCAGCGTGTTGTTCTAAAATGAAATGCCGGAGACTTTTCCTTCGCTTGGCGGTTTTGGCTGTGACCTCCACAACACTTCGTGCCACAGCACAAACCGGGCGCGGCGGCAACGCTCCGATTTCTGTAACGTCATTACCGGACTCACTCATTATCATTGGCACCAATGAATGGCTCCCGATTATTTACACGTTCACGAACCACACGGATGTGAGCATTCGCATCCGCGACCGTTTGGCCTACTTCCTCTCGTTCGACCGTGATGTCAAAACAGCCAACGGCCCGCTGGCAACGTCGCTCACGGTTCCGTCCCATTCAATCGCAATGTTTCCAGATAGAGCCTATTTCCCCTCAACGCTGATCCAAGCATTCCAAAAAGCCGATGCCCTCAAGTCCGGCAGCTTTCTGTTTGTGCAGACGTTCACGGCAGCGCTTGATTCCACCAGGACCTATTCGGTTGCGGTGCCCGTGCGGGTGGATGTAGTGAGTTTCCGGCCGCACCGGGTCGGCATTTACGGTTTTTGACCAATCCGTCGTTACAAAGTTGGGCAAACCAATTGGCGCGACTCTGCTTGAAGACGCGTTCGATGGGAAACAGAAACCCATAGCCTGTTTCAAAGCTCCATCCCTTTACCTGGGAAAAGCGTTGTTGCGGACAGCCGATTGGGTCACAGCGTGGGATCTTAATCTCTTCCGGCAGGTTCTCGGCCGGCCCGTCATGGGAATTCTGGGAATGGACTGTTTGATTCACTACTGTATCCAACTCGACTTTGATGCTGGCAAGCTTCGATTTCTCGATCCGGACCATCCCGGTGACGAAGCATGGGGCAAAGTATTTCCTTTGACGCTCCTGGAAGATGGCCGTTGCGCCGTGTCGGAGAACTTGATGGACGTGGAGGGGTTTCGTACATTAATTGACACCGGGTTCGTCGGCACAGGCTCACTGCAGTCCAATTTATTTGCACAGGCAATTAACGATGCAAAGACTCATTCCGGCTTTGCCAGATACGCATCTTTCGGTGGCGCAAGAGAAGGCCGAGAAGGGCGATTCGCAAGATGCATTTTTGGCGGGCAAACCTATCGGAATCTGATCTTGGGCGAAGCTCAGACAACATTCCTGGGATTGGATTTTCTCGCCCGGCATCGGGTGACACTCAATTTCCCCAAGTTGGAGATGTATCTGAAACGCCGGACGACCAATCTCCCTGATGATGAAAGCGGCATGAGTGGACTATCGATCACCAGAAATGGTGAGGACGCTGTCGTAAATTGGGTGGGCAGGGATAGTGCCGCAGAACGGGCCGGAGTTAAAGCTGGCGATGTCGTGTTGAAGTTAAATGGTCGTCCCGCGAAAGAGCTCGAACTTTGGGAAATCAGAAACATGCTCGCAGCTGGCGACGGCAAAGAAGTCCGATTGACTGTTCAACGTGGCAGTAAAACAAAACGATTTACAATTGTGCTTAAAAGAAAACTCTGACCTGCCCGATAAATCCGTCCGCCGATGGGCTGAAGGCGAAACCTACGTCGCCAGGTTGGCGATTCAGATATAATACATCTTTTCCTTGTCCACGCTTTCGTCGAGCAACTGCTGGAAGGTGATGTTGTCGGCGGTGTTTTCCAGCGCCTTTTGCAGTTTCTTCCACGCGCCGCGCAGTTCGGGCGGACATTGGCCGTCGCCGATGGCAGGTGAATCAAAAACCTGACCGTGCACGGCGCGCAGAATGTCTCCGAACGAAATCTCCGCCGGCGGGCGAGCCAACAAATAGCCGCCTTCCTTGCCGCGCTGGCTTTTGACGATTCGATTGGCCTTCAGTTCAATGAGAATCTGGACGAGGTAATTGGATGGCACCCCCTGCTCCCTCGCCAGTTCTTCCGCGCGCCGCGCGCCGCCGTCCGGCCAGTGCCGCGCCAGCCCCAACACCGCGCGGGCGGCGTAGTCGCTCTTGACGGACAATTTCACGCGCAAAAATTAGGCGGTGGAGCCTTTCCGCGCAATCAAATCAACGACATGAAGGAATCTTGTATATCACGGGCCACGAATACGGTAGTAACCTTGCGCGCCGCTAAAGGCGTTCGCGATCGTGATACTGGAGCCGCTGACTGGCCCGACGTCCTGCCACTGCGTCGCCGGGTTGAGGTCCGCCCGATGTTGTAGCGTAAAGGGTCCTCGGCCTCCGGTTAACGTGACAGTGAGATCGGTCGCCGTGCGGCTGAGTTGCAGTCGAAGCGGCGGCGGAAGCGCCACTGCGGCACCGGCTGCGGGGGCCGGGATACCAAAATACGACGCACCGCCCAGCGCCACCACCTCTTCATCGGTCATTGCGCCCTGCCGTATCTGGAGGGAGTTGAGGTAGCAGTCGGTCCGTTCGTCGTCATCCCCGTCTCCGAACATGAAAAACTCCGGCGGCAACGCAAACCGTCCGTCCACCGCGTTGCCGTCGCCCATCACGTCCTCGCGGTGTTTGAACCCGTTGA
>QHNT01000368.1 GCA_003218515.1 Verrucomicrobiota bacterium
TCCCCTTGAGGTTCGCAAAATGGAACGCCGGCTGATGTTCCGGAACCGGTTCGAGGCGCGGCGGGGAAGCTAATGAAGCCCCGGATAAGGGCGGAGGTGTCGGTAGCGCCGGTCGAATCTCGGGAATCGGGGCGGAAGGGAGCCTCGGCGGTGCGGGCGCTTGGCCCTGGTCTCAGGCCGTTGCTCGCGGGCTTCACGCAGCGTGGTTGCGAGTGAGGCGCCCGGTGATTCCGTCGGAGGGGCCGCAGCGGAAACGGCGTGTTCGACGGCGGTTTTCCCTCTTTGTTCTTCCTGGGTGACCTTCAGCCGCGCCAGTTCGGCCTGGAGCGCGTGGAAGCGCGCCCGGAGTTGCTCTGCTTCGCGCACGGCCCGGCCTGAACGGACGAACGCGGCTATGGGCAGAACGAAAATGACAACCACCAGGACAAGAACCACGAGGATGACAAAGGGTTCCATAAGCGGCGATCAGGAATTCGAACGGGCCGGGATATTCATCTCGCTGCCATTTAATCATTCTCACGGTCATGTTTCCATCACATTTGACCACAAAACGCCCCGTACTATTATGCCCGGAAGTTTTCGCAGCTTGCGCAAATTTTCTCGCTGATTAGTGGCACAGGCGTCCCGCCCGTGTGTTTCTCCGGCACAGCGCCTTGATTGACTTGTTGCATGTCAAACAGAGTGCCTGACAATAGGTGGGTTCAACAGCGTTCGTTATGCCATATACCACCATTCTTCTGATTGTTTGTTGTGCGCTGTTCTATAATCGGGTTGGCGAGTTCGAGTCTGGTTCCGGTGGGTGGCTGGCTCTGCTCAGCGTGGCGCTGTGGGCGGTAGGAATCTTCGCATTACGCTTTGGCTGGTTGGGCAACCTGCTGCTTCAGGCAGGGCTGTTCCTTGGGCTGACGATCTGGAACATGACGCGGCAGAAACCCAAATGAGTGTAAGGACATCCGTCCCCAATACGCGTAATTCTTTCCTCTGCACCCGCGTTCTGTCAGGTTTCCTTGCTCTGCAGGTGCACGGGTGCGGAAAACGAGAAGTCGATGCAGGTTCGGTCCCGCAACCTCCCGGCTCAAGAAACAGTGACCGATAAGCCACGCGAGAAGCCCTTTTGTGTCAATACTCGGGACCGACCCGACCTCCCTCAGGACAGACCCGACCCTGCGAAGGAGCGAGCGCTTGCATTTATTTGGCGATTGCTAAAGCATTCGGAATGCTATAATATCCCTTCATGAATAAAACCCTGAAACTGATAAGTGAGGAACTTCGGAAAATTCAGATTGATCTTAGCTTGGTAGCGAAGCGAGTCGATTCACTTTTAGCTTCCCCAGCTAGTGGCGTGGAGGAACCACAACTTCCAACGAGGAAGGGCGCAGAAAGGCGGATCGTGAAGGTCTGGAAGGCGCTTCCAACAGAGTTCACCTTGTATGAAGCGATTGGCCTCTGCGAAAAGAACGGAGCGAAGCGGAGCCCGGCGGCTTATTGGCACCCGCTAGAGAAGCTCGTTCGGTTGGGATGGTTGGAGAAGATTTCTGACTCTGGCCCAAAGCCCAGCATTTATCGCAAGCGAAACCCGTTTAAGGTTGCGCCTTCGCCTGATGACGCTGGCCGATGACGCCTGGTCCAAGGAAGGAGTCCAAAGGGGTTTAATATGAGGGCAACAAAGTTCTTTGCAGTGCTTAGGCCGGGCAAGATCTCGGAAGTCGACGCGTTTGAATTGCTTAAGCAAGCGCTGGGATTGGCGGGTATGGACAGGCAAACGGCGAACGATTTTGAGAAGGCGAAGAAGAAAATTCAGAAGCGAGGAACGGATGTTCTTCCCATTGCATTGGCTTCAATCGAATTTGATTTTGCACGAGTTAACCACAAACAACTCGACTGGGTGTCTCTTGTAAGTGCAGAGCTGACGCCGGAATTTTGCGGCACCTTCGCGCGTGAACTATCGCGGACAAGTTCTCTAGTCATGGCAGCAGTTTTGGACCGCGATTATGATTACTGGCAGAATGCCGAGGATACGCTTCAGTACAAAGCAGCGGGGCGCTCGCACGCTCACCTGCCAATGAAGTCGAATGGTCTGCCGCCTCCACTCACTCAAGACGTTATCGACATCTCAAGCAATCCTGGTAGGCGAATAGTAAAAAGCGGCTTTTTTGAAATTGTTGGTTATTTGATGTGGTTCACAGACGTTTTCTGGAATCTAACCGGCGTTGATAAAGCCGCGATGTATTCAGTGTCAGAATGCACAATTACAGAGGAAGCTCCAGGTCTGATTCGGGTTCAAGCTGGTAACAAATTGTTTTCTTCCGCAGAAGGCGAAGAGGCACGACTTCAGAAGCGATTACGAGAAGTCCTTTTCGGCAAGCGCTGACGCAGAAACTCCGCTTTTTTGGATTTACTTCTCGGAATCGGCATCGCCGCTCAAATCTTTTGTTGCTGAGTTGTCATTACCAAGAATCAAACGCCCGACGTTTTCGGGATTGTTGGGAAAGACTTTCCAGGCCAAGGTCGGGTCGAAAAGATGACTGCGCGAAGCCCGAATGAGACGAAATAAAATATCCGCTTTCGTCACGCTGGTTTTCACAGCGATGCTCGCCGGCGCCCAACTGCTCGGTAGTCCGCCCGCCGCCACAAATCTCAATGATTACCTGCTCGTGCCGTTGCGCGTCCATTTGTTGTCGGCCAAAGAATCGCCGGACATTTCGACCACACTGACCAACGGAAACATCACGCGAATTCTGGGCAAAGTGAATCGCGTCTGGGCACAAGCCGGACTGCACTTCTATCTGGAATCGCTGGCGCAAGAAGAGGCGGCGAACCCGGAACTGTTCCTGGCCCACGAAGGACCAGCCGAGCGGTTCGCATTGTTGTCGCTGCGACCCGAAGAAACGAAAGCTTCTAACCTGTTTCACGTTTATTACCTCAAACAGATGACGGTGAACGGCATCTTTCTGGGTGAAGCTATTTTTGTGAAAGACACCGCATCGCTACGCGAAGTGGAAGGCGGGATGGATGAACCATTGCCGCGCGTCACGGCGCACGAGCTGGGTCACGCGTTCGGTCTGGCGCACCGGCAGGACAAGACCAATCTGATGGCTTCGGGAACGACCGGCATCTGGCTGAACGAAGGAGAAGCCCGACAAGTTCGCGAACGGGCGAAGCAGTTTCCATGGATTGAACCGGCCGGCGCCGTGAGGCAAAAGGCCGATGAATGGGCCCGGACAGGCAAAGCGAGAGAGGCTGAAGCCTTGTATCAACGATTGGCCGCCCTCGCGACGGCAGCGAATGTCCCGCCAACGGAAAGCAAACGAGAGTTCCAGGCAAACCAAATGATCGAATTATCTTTCGCCTCGACCAAAACCTATGCCGACCCGTTCAACGACGTGGAACTCGACGTTTCGTTTACCGCGCCCGACGGAGAGACGCTGCGTGTCCCGGCGTTCTGGGCGGGCGAACAAACGTGGAAGGCGCGCTATGCCTCCGGCAAAATCGGCATCCACCGGTACCGCACGGAATGTTCGGACAAGACCAACCGTTCGCTCCACGACCGCGAAGGCGTCATCGAAGTCACGGCGTACACCGGCGACAATCCGTTTTATCTGCACGGCCCAAGTTACGTCGCTGCCGACAAAAAGCATTTTGAATACGCCGACGGCAAACCGTTTCTCTGGCTGGCGGACACGTGGTGGATGGGCCTCTGCAAACGCCTGAGCTGGCCGGACGATTTCAAAACTCTGACCGCCGACCGCGTCGAGAAAGGTTTCAACGTGGTGCAAATCGTCGCCGGACTTTATCCAGACATGCCGGCGTTTGACGAGCGCGGCGCGAACGAGGTCGGGTTCCCCTGGACCACGAATTACTCCCGCATCAACCCGGAATACTTTGACGCAGCCGATGCGCGAATCAGGTGGCTGGTCGAGTCGGGTATCGCGCCGTGCATCGTGGGGGCTTGGGGTTATCATCTGCCCTGGCTCGGCGTTGAGCGGATGAAAAAGCACTGGCGTTACCTCGTCGCCCGCTACGGTGCGTATCCGGTGTTCTGGTGCGTGGCAGGCGAAGGGATGATGCCGTATTACCTGTCCCAAACAAAATCCGAGGACGCCGCGTTCCAGAAGAAAGGTTGGACTGAAGTGGCGGCGTATCTGCGGGGAATAGACCCGTTCCATCATCCGATTTCGATTCACCCGACCGACATGGCGCGCCGCCAGTTGGAGGACGCCGGCCTGCTTGACTTCGACATGCTGCAGACAGGCCACAGTGACCGCGCCAGCATTCCGAACACGCTCGATCTCGTTCGCGCCTCGCGTGCCGCCGCGCCGCCTATGCCAACCATCAACGCTGAGGTTTGCTACGAGGGCATCCTCGACACCTGTTTCCAGTACGTGCAACGGTTCATGGTCTGGAGCTGCCTGCTCTCAGGCACAGCCGGCCACACCTACGGCGCGAATGGCATCTGGCAGGTGAACCGGCGCGACCAACCGTATGGCAAATCGCCGCACGGCGGCAATTGGGGAAATACGTCCTGGGACGACGCGATGCGCCTGCCTGGATCGTGGCAGGTCGGCCTGGCAAAGAAATTCTTGGAGCGTCTCGGCTCGTGGTGGGAGTTGGAGCCGCACCCCGATTGGGTCACGGTGGATGCCACCGGGCCGACGGTCCAGTGGGGCGATTGGATCTGGTTTCCCGAAGGCGACCCGGCCAAAGACGCGCCGGTGGCGAAACGTTATTTTCGCAAAACCTTGGAAATTCCAGTCGGCGAAAGGATCGCCAGCGCGACGCTGTCGCTTTCGGCGGACGACAAATTCACCGCCTTTGTGAATGGCCGGAAGGTCGGATCAAACCGCGATTGGCAGCATCCGCGCAGCTACCAGGTCGCGCCGCATCTGCAAGCAGGGCGCAACGTGTTGGCTGTTGAAGCGGAGAATGTGAAGGCGCCAGTTGAACTGAACCCCGCCGGCCTGTTGTGCGGGCTTGAAATCCATTTTGCGGGCGGCGACAGAATGGGAGTGCTGTCTGACGCCACCTGGCGTTGCACCCTAAAAGAAACGGCCGACTGGACGACACCCGGATTTGATGACGGAAACTGGTCCGCCGTCAAAGTGATTGGAAAATACGGTGACCCGCCCTGGGGCCGGCTGGACGCAGGAGATCGTTATTGGATGCCATACGTTGCCGGAGCACGGGAAAGAAATGCGGTGGTGATTTATTTGCCGTTGGCGCAAAAAATAACCGTCCACCACCTCAACCCGGCAGAAGACTACCGCGCAGAATTCTTCAACCCTGTCAGCGGTGCCGCGACTCAGATCGGCTTCGTGAGGCATTTGACGAACTGGGCCGCGCCGGCCTGCCCCGATGAATCGCACGACTGGGTGCTGTATCTGCTCGCCAGGAAAGGTACAAAATAAGGCTGCGACGAATCACGGAAGGATTGTTTTCATCCCGTCGTTGAATCAACTCAACTGCCGGGCGAGGCGGCCTTGCGGAGGACAGTCTTGATTGCGTCCAGGACCTCGTGGAGCTGGAACGGTTTCCAAAGCATAAACCCTCGCACACTGCGGATGAACGCGTCGATCTGCGCGTTGCCCGCGTGCCCCGTCATGAAGATGAACCGCCGACACAGGTGCGGCCGCGTCCGCTCGACCGCCCGATAAAACATGTCACCTGGAAAAGCGGGCATGACCATATCGCACAAGATGACGTCGAAATCGGCCGCCATGATCTTCTGCACACCCTCGGCGCCGCCCGTCACGTGCGTCACGCGAAAACCCCGTTCCTCCAGAAAATTCTTCAAGAGGTTCGCGGACACCGGATCGTCTTCCAGCAGCAGGATCGTGTGTGCTTGCGATCGGCCCAGGTCGTCCGGCATGACGTGCGTCTTTTCCTCAGGCGGAATAAAAAACTTGCTACGTGATCGTCCGGTCATCGTCGTGAAAAGTAAGGGTCTGCACGGCGGGAGTCGAACACAAAACCTGCGGCTCCGGAGGCCGTCACTCTATACTACTATGTCCCAGAAGTTTTCGCAGCTTGCGCAAATTTTCGCGCCGGCTAGTGGCACGGGCGTCCCGCCCGTGTGTTTCTGATCCGCCAGAGCCCCGACTTTCGCTGCCATACACGGGGGGCGAGACGGCCCGTGCCACTACTTTTTGGTTGCGGCTTCGGCGCGCTGAGCCGCTGCGCTGCGCGCACCCTCAAGTCGCGCCCGGCAAATTTAGGCAATTATGCAGCCGGCAGCAACACGTATTCGTTGGAGCCTCGGAATGCGGCGGCCTAGGCAATCGGCATATGTTGACACCACCACCATGCCGTCGGTCGATTCCCTCTCCCGACGACGGAGGAGTGGGGTCAGGGAGAGGGGAGATTTCAATTAGCGCCAATTCGATGGAAGCTGCCCCTCTCCCCGCTCGTCTCTCGCAGGGAGAGGGAGCGAGGGGCTTCCACGATCGTGGTGGCATCCAGATGCGACCCCGATAATCCGCGATGCATAGTGTCCGCGGCGCCCACCCCGCGACTGCAACGACTAAAACTCTTGTGCGAAAAAGGAGAGTCGGGAAAAGTACGCGCCAACAAACGAAAAAGATCATGTCTCGACGCATGCGCTTCCTGTCACTCTGGTTCAAGGGATTGTTTTGCTGCGGACATTTCGGAGCGCGGCGCGGCAGAGACGCAGCGGCGCGGCAGGCGGAACGGCCCTCGATCCACCCATCGGCCCGGCGTCAATGTGGGACTGCTGCGGGTCATAAGACCCGCGCCCGGCCTGGCTTGCGGCTCTGCGGCGCCGGGGTCCTCCTTGGTTTGCTTGTATCCCGGATCGGCCCGTGCGCTGAAAACTGGCCCGCCTGGCGAGGCCCGCGCGGTGACGGCACCGGTTCGGAAACCCCTGTGCCCATCCATTGGAGCGCGACCAGCAATGTGGCCTGGAAAACCGAGGTTCCCGGCAACGGCCACGCCTCGCCCATTGTTTGGGACGACCGCGTTTTCACCGTAACGGCGTTGCTCGAGAGTCAGGACCGCGTGCTGCTCTGCCTGGACCGGAAGACCGGGAAAATTCTCTGGCAAAAAACGGTGATCCACTCGCCACTGGAAAAGAAACACTCGCTGAACAGCTACGCTTCCAGCACGCCCGCGACCGACGGCGAGCAAGTTTACGTCGCCTTCCTCGACCGGCAGGAAATGGTCGTGGCGGCGTATGATTTGGAGGGAAACCAAAAATGGCTCGTTCGTCCTGGACCGTTTTCGAGCATGCACGGCTTCTGCAGTTCACCGATTTTGTTCAAGGACAAAGTCATTGTGAACGGTGATCACGACGGGGATTCTTACATCGCAGCGCTGTCGCACAAGACCGGCCGCACGTTGTGGAAAACTCCGCGCGAACACCGCACGCGCAGCTATTGCGTTCCGCTGATTCGCGAACCGGACGGCCGGACCCAGATGATTCTGACCGGCGACAAATCCGTCGCGAGCTATGATCCGAACAGCGGCAAGCTGCATTGGATCATTGATGGTCCGACCGAGCAATATGTGGCTTCGCCCGTTTATAGTGCTAAAACCGGTCTGATCTACATCACCGGCGGCTTTCCGGACCACCACATCCTTGCGATCAAACCGGACGGTCATGAAAACGTGACGAAGACCCATATTGCATGGCGCACGACCAAAGGCGCGGCTTATGTGCCGTCCCCGATCATCGAAGGCGAATACTTTCTGATCGTGTCTGATTCGGGCGTGGCCCATTGCTTTGAAGCGGCGACCGGGAATTTGCTCTGGCAGGAAAGGATGGGCGAACACCATGCCTCGTTGGTTTCGGCCGATGGTCTGGTTTATTTTCTCAACGATGAAGGAGTGACTCGCGTTGTCAAACCCGGACCCCAATTCCAACTCGTCGCACAAAACGAACTTGGCGAAAAATGTTTTGCTTCACCGGCGATCAGCGCGGGGCAAATCTTCATCCGCGGCGACAATCACCTGTTCTGCATTAGAGCGGAATAGTTCAGTGTCAGGAGGCTTGCATTTGCAGTTTCAACGGCGCCGGCGCGCCGGCCCGAAATAATATCCACCGCTCAGACGCACGCCGCGCATTCGCCGCTCGTGAGCGGGGGGACGGCCCGGTTTGTCGTCGTCGAAAATGGCGGTGTATTTGTAGTTAAAGTTCTCCAGCTTCACCCGTTCAACCCGCCGCCCGATGAACCGCTCGATGGCCTGCACGTGCCGCGCGTCCTCCGCCACCATCAACGTGAACGCGTCGCCGGTGGCCTCGGCGCGGCCGGTCCGGCCAATCCGGTGCACATAATCCTCCGGGTGTTGAGGCACATCGAAGTTGATGACGTGGCTGACGTTGGCGATGTCCAGCCCGCGCGCCGCGATGTCAGTCGCCACCAGCAGCTCGTAGCGGCCGTCCCGAAAACCGCGCAGTGCCTGCTCTCTTTCCCGTTGCGTCCGGTTGGAATGCAGAATCGCCACGGCATGATTGCTCTTCCGCAGCAGGTGGCCGATGCGGTCGGCGCGGTTCTTGGTCCGGCAAAAGACAATGACGGAATCATAGTTCACGCGCTCCAGCAACTCGCGGAGCAGGTCGCTCTTCTGGTCCTCGGCCACCGGATAGATGACGTGCTTGACGGTTTCCGCCGGCGACCGGCGTACGCCGATCTCGACCGTTTGCGGACGGCGCATCGCCCATTTGATGAGGGAATCGATTTCGGGCGGGATCGTGGCGGAAAAGAGCGAGGTGTGCCGGTCGCGCGGACATTTTTCCACAATCCGCCGCACGTCGGGCAGGAAACCCATGTCGAGCATCCGATCCGCTTCGTCGAGCACGAGGTACTTGATCTGGTCGAGCCGGCAGTTGCCTTGCTGCAGATGGTCGAGCAAGCGGCCCGGGGTGGCAACCAGGACATCAACACCCTGCCGCAACGCGTCCTCCTGCCGGCCATAACCCACGCCCCCATAAATCACCGCCACGCGCAGGCTGGTAAACCGGGCCAGGTCGCGGATCGCCGTCTCCACTTGCGCGGCCAGTTCCCGCGTTGGTTCGAGGACCAGCACGCGTGAAGATTTGCTGTGCTGGCCCAATTGAGAAAGGATCGGCAGGGCAAACGCGGCGGTCTTGCCCGTCCCGGTCTGCGCGCTGCCAATGACATCCTGTCCGGCGAGAATCAGCGGAATGACGCGAAGCTGAATCGGTGTCGGCTCGACGTAACCCATCGCTTTGACGCCTTCAAGAATCGCCGGGGACAGGCCCAGTTTAGGAAACGACATGGTGCAGGTTAATCCAGGCGAAAGGTGAAAGGAAGCAAAAGAACGGCCCGAAAAAGTCGTTGCGACACAGGGCCTTTGGGTATATTACCAGCCTGCAACGTCGGAGCGTAGCTCAGCCTGGCTAGAGCACTTGGTTTGGGACCAAGACGTCGCAGGTTCAAATCCTGTCGCTCCGACCACTTTTG
>QHNT01000369.1 GCA_003218515.1 Verrucomicrobiota bacterium
CGAAGTGGCCGTCGCCGTTGAAATCGAAGCACAAGTCCACCCAGGAACGGCCCAGGAAACGCGGATCGTCGTCCTTCCCGCGAAAATCACCGGTCGCCAAGTGGTCGGCCAGGAGGACGTGAAACTTCTGGCCGCCAAGGGTCACTTCTCCTTCGCGCGCATAATCGGAGTAATAGAAAAGAAAAGGCCAATCCCCGCGCGCCGGGTCGCGTTTGTCGATGCGATACATCGCCAAATGGAGACTGGCCTTGTCCTTGCCATAGTTGATGAGCACATCCGCCCCACCGTCGTACCACGCCGACTCTTTCCCGTCCTCCTCTTTGCGACTTCGCGATGTCCACGCGGCAGCAGGATCATCTCTCAAGTCGCCGTTGGCGTTGACATCGACGAAGAGGCGCGCGGGTTTTCCCTCCGGCTCGTCCACCACAAGGCCAATCTTTAGGGGCGATTCCTTCGGTCCGATGCTCAAGACACCGAACAACGGCGCCGACAGATTCGCGGGAAGCTGTTTGATAGTGGCCGGCCGCTCGGAAAACAGCGTCAGCCGTTGCGGCATGTAACCGTTCAGTTTGGGCATGGCTCCACTGGAGAGAAGCTGGAGTTGGATCGAGATCGGCTTGAAATCATCCAGCGCCAAATCCACTGCCAGCGGGGTTACAACACCCGCTGCAAAGAGCACGGGTATCGACCACGCACCAGCGACTTTTAGTTTATTCCAGAGCATCATCTTGAGTGTTCCTTTCACAATGGCCAGGATCGAGGCTCCCATCACTGTGCCCTTAACGGCCGCACTCGCAACCGCCGCCGCAATTCCCACCGGAGCAGCCTGTATGGACTGTGCCATGATGGTTCCGGCCAGCATGGCGGTGGAGAGCGAGACCCCGCGCTTCATGAGAAGCCCTCTCAACTTTTCGAGCGCGCGCGTCACACGCTTCTGCGCCGAATCATCAGTCGTGCCGAAGGCTTCACCCACCTCCCGAAAGCTCTTCTTACTGAAGAATCGGAGCACGATGGCGGCTCGATCTTTCTCCGAAAGATGCTCGAGGGCGTCGTCGATGTGTGGAGCAACCTGTTCCCAAAATGGATCGCTGGCAGAAGTTAGTTCTCCCATCATGGTTGCCTCCTGTTCACGGTCCAAGCGCCGGCGCTCGGTCTTCAGCGCGTCGGCCGCGGCAAATCTTGTGGTGCGATAAAGCCACGCCGGAAGAATGACGTTCACGCCCAGCTTTGGCGCCTTGCGCGCCAGAATGATGAAGACCGCCTGGGTCACGTCCTTCGCCAACTCAACGTCCCTGACCTGTCGATGCGCCGCGGAATATACGATGCCAATATGCCGCGCAACCAACTTTTCAAACGCTGGCTCGGACCCGTTAAGGCAGAATTCCCGCAAGAGATCACTGTCGCTCGCGTCATGCATCCAATAGATTATGGACGCGGGTCCCCGGAATCCGACATTTTTCGTGAATTCAACCGGTGACCACCGCAAGTCCGGGACCCCGGGCGCGCAACGCATCACGGCGAATGTGTTGGAGCGGATGAAACGTGTGAAATGCTGTGTAATTTTGGCAGCGCCGTGCGGCAACGGGGGCTGATGCGGAGCGCGACTCTGCGAGTCGCAGCAGGTTGACAGGCGCGGAAGACGTTGGATCATTTCAACGCGCTGGTCGTGCGGAAATGCTGCGGGTCACAGACCCGCGCTCCTGGCAATCCTAAAAGGATTGCAGCCTCCAGCCCAACGTTGCGGCGACGCCGCTACGTCTGGTTACGAATCAAACAGACCAAAACAACCCCGACGGAGTTGTGTCCAACGGCGTGGGCGAGACGCGGAAACGAAATGGCCGTAACCCCGTTGGGGTTGGTGATGTTTGGCGGGAGCTGACCCAGGGGAAAACGGAACAACAGACACAATATTTCGCTTCACGAAAGGCTCGTTCCTCGCAACCCTGGGCTGGAGGACGCAATCCTTTTGGGATTGTTCGCGGCCACCGTCGTGGGTTCACGCGACACCTCGAAAAAGCTTTTCCACCTTCGCCTTCACCGCCGCGTCCATCTTGATCAGCGGCCAGGGGCGTTGAAGCCTTCGCCCGACAATTTCTTCGTCGCGTCGATGCCGAGTTTGCTGCCGCTTGCGATTTCGCTGGTGGCGTGGTCGAGCACGTCGGATGGGCCTTTGGTGAAGATGCTGTCGCGCTGCGCATCGGACTGCACCGCCTCAAACCAAAACTCCCTTCACCACCTCCCCGGCAACATCGGTCAAACGATAGTCGCGGCCCTGAAAACGGAAGATCAAGCGCGTGTGGTCGATGCCGAGTTGTTGCAGGATGGTCGCTTGAAGGTCAAACACGTGCACCGGGTTCTCGGCCACGTTGTAGCCGTAGTCATCGGTCGCACCGTAGGTCACACCGGGTTTGATGCCAGCGCCTGCCATCCAGACGGTGAAACAACGCGGGTGATGGTCGCGGCCATAATCGTCCTTCGTGAGTTTGCCCTGCGAATAATTCGTCCGGCCGAATTCGCCGCCCCAGACCACGAGCGTGTCGTCGAGCAGGCCGCACTGTTTGAGGTCGGTGACGAGCGCGTAGCACGCCTGGTCCACGTCCTTTGCCTGGCGGCGAATGCCGTTCGGCAGATTGCCGTGATGATCCCAGCCTGGGTGATAAAGCTGGATGAAACGGACGTTGCGCTCGGCCATACGCCGCGCGAGCAGGCAATTCGCGGCGAAGGTGCCGGGATTTTTCGCTTCGTCGCCGTAAAGCGCGAAGGTGCTGTCCGGTTCCTGCGAAATGTCCATGACTTCCGGCACGCTCGTTTGCATCCGGTAAGCCATTTCGTATTGGGCGATCCGCGCGTTGATTTCAGGATCGCCGAGGTCCTGGAACTGCAGCGCCTCCAACTCCGCCAGCCGATCCAGCATCTTACGGCGGCTCCCGGCGGAGACGCCGTCGGGGTTCTGCAGGAACAACACCGGGTCTTTGCCACTGCGGAATTGCACTCCTTGATGCAGGCTGGGCAGAAAACCGTTGCCCCAAAGCCGCGCGTAAAGCGGCTGGTCGATGCGGTCCTTGGAAATGAGGACGACAAACGCGGGCAGGTTTTCGTTCGCGCTGCCGAGGCCGTAACTGAGCCACGCGCCCATGCTTGGCCGTCCGGCCAATTGCGAGCCGGTCTGAAAGAACGTGATCGCCGGGTCGTGGTTGATGGCCTCGGTGTGCATGGACTTGATGAAGCAGAGTTCGTCCACGAGCTTCGCCGTCCACGGCATCAAGTCGCTGACCCACGCGCCGCTCTGGCCGTGCTGCGCGAACTTGAAGATGGAGCCGGCCATGGGCAACGTCGCCTGATAACCCGTCATGCCGGTCAGACGCTGCCCCATGCGCACGCTGGCGGGCAAGTCCTCGCCATTGTGTTCGCTCAACGCAGGTTTGTAGTCGAACAAATCGAGTTGCGACGGCCCGCCGGCCATGAACAGGTAAATGATGCGGTTGGCTTTGGGCGGAAAATGCGGCGCGGACAAAATGCCTTTAAACGGATTTTCCAGTTTCACCGGCGCCGCGCCGAAGGCATCGCGGTTGAGCAGGCCGAAGAGCGCGGCCCCGCCGAGGCCGAACGCGAACCGGCCAAAGAATTCGCGGCGGTTCATCGCAAAGTTGATGTGAGTGCAGTTCATAGGCAGTGGCTTGGTCGTTTGAGGGCTGCTGGATTGATGACCGAACGTTTCCCCTCACCCCGGCCCTCTCCCCGAAGGAGAGGGAGAATCATTCGCTGCGTGGAGACGAAGTCGAGGCTCCGAGCTTGTTTGTAGCGCGTGGGGAGCTGTTCCCTCTCCCTGAGGGAGAGGGTGAGGGGGAACACCATTTCCGTATCCAAATCTCCCGGTTTTTCCTGAGCAATCATATCAGTCAGTCATCGCCGCATCAAGGCGTCGTCGTGGTTCAACAAAGCTTCGGCCAAAATCGTGCCGGCCGCAAGGTCCACAGGAGGGAGCGATGGATCATTCGGTTCTTCACCCACGGCGAGCAGCTTCGCGGCAGCCTGTTGATCGTGGGCGAACAACTGGCGCTGCTCCTGGAAGAGCTGCTTGAGAACGGCGAGTTCCTTCGGTGTCGGACGCCGCGAAGTCAGCAGGCGAAACGCCCAGGTGATCTGCCCGTCGAGCGCAGCGCCGCCTTCCTTCGACATGCGTTCACTGACCCATCGCGCGGCTTCGACGATCTGTGTGTCGTTGAGCAACGCGAGCGACTGCAGCGGGCTGCTGGTGCTCTGACGGCGGACGACGCAGACGTTTCGCTCCGGGGCGTCGAAAGTGATCATGGTCGGCGGCGGGACGGTCCGTTTCCAGAAAGTGTAAAGGCTGCGCCGGCGCAAATCCTCGCCGTGACCTTGATCGTACTTTGGATTGCCCATGGCGATTTCCCAAAGACCCGGCGGCTGATACGGTCTGACGCTCGGCCCGCCGATCTTTTCCACGAGCAGTCCGCTCACCGCGAGCGCTTCGTCTCGAAGCATCTCCGCCGTGAGACGACGAGCCGGCCCGCGGGCGAGCCATTTGTTGTCCGGATCGCGCGCGAGCAGATCGGGGCTTGCCTTGGACGACTGGCGGTATGTCGCAGACATCGCGATCTTCTTCAACAACGCTTTGTAATTCCAGCCCGACGCCATGAAATCGTGCGCCAGCCAGTCGAGCAACTGCGGATGCGTGGGCACGCCGCCCTGTGCGCCGAAGTTGTCGCTCGTTTCCACAATGCCGCGCCCGAACATCATCTGCCAGGCGCGGTTTACTGTGACGCGCGCCATCAACGGGTTTTCCGGAGAAAGCAGCCACTGCGCGAGGCCCAGGCGGTTACGCGGCGCGACCGCGGGGAATGGCGGCAGCGCCTTCGGCGTATCGGCCGAGACCGGTTCGCCGGGCGCGTCGTATGCGCCGCGTTTCAAAATGTAAGCCGGCTTCGGTTGTGGCAGTTCCTCCATCGCCATGATTTCCGGGATCGGGTTGATGAGGCGACTTTGCTCCCGCCGCAGCGAGGTCAAATCCGCGAAGAATTGTTTGGCTGGCGGATACACATTCGCCACGTAGTAGTCCAGCAGACCATCACGCTGGACGGCGCCAAGCGAATCCGGGTTTGCCTTCCACGCGACGCGCAGGTCGTCGCGGCCCGAAACGTCCGCGACTTCCATTGGAGTGAGGCAACGATTGAAAACACGAAAATCGTCCACCTTGCCGCCTTTGAACCCGGCGTCACGAAACCGGTAGCCGACGGCCAGGTCAGGCTCGCCGCCCTGGTAAGTGATGTCCTTGCGCAGTTTGTCGCGAACGACCTCAAACTCGACCGGCGCGGCGTTGAGGAAAAGGCGGACACCGGCCGCTCGACTCGACCCGTCATAAGTGAACGCCACATGAACCCACTCGTTCGTCGGGATCGCCGTTTTGCTGCGGACTTTCAGCGAATTGCCCGGCCATAGATGATGCAGGCCAACCGCGGGACGTCCATCCTCGAGCAGCAATTCGTAACCGCGACTCCCGGCGTCGGCGGGCGCCTTCGTGTGATGGAATACGACGTACCGGGAAGCATGGGTTGGCGTTTGCAGCCAAAGCGCGATCGAAAACGGATCTGTCCGCGTGAAATGTCCGACGCCGGGAAAGGTGAATCCGTTGTCGCCATTCAACTCCGCAGCCTTCCCATATTTGCCTTCGACGAGTGTCGGCCCTTCATGGGCGCTGGCCGGTTTGGAAGAATCGACGCTGTTGGCAACCTTGTTGGTTTCGATTTCATCGAAAGAAAACGCGGCCACAAGCCCCGGCACCGATGGTTCGTCCGGTTTGCTCTTGAACCATTCCGCGAATGCGCCGCGGGCGGCTTCGCGCATGGCGGTGAACTGCTTTTCTTTGGCAACAATCTGTTGCGCCAGCTTGGCGAGTTTCTCATCGGTGGCGGTGTCGGACAGCAACAGTGTCGGCACCGGGGTGTAATCCACGAAGCCGGTGTACGGATTCTGCCCGGCTTCGTCGATGTTTTGGAAAAAAGCGAAGAGCGAATAGAAATCCCGCATTGTCATCGGATCAAACTTGTGATCGTGACAGCGGGAGCATTCCAGCGTCAGACCCAGGAACGCGGTGCCGAAGGTATCGACGCGATCCACCACATAACTGACTCGGAACTCCTCCTCGACGACGCCACCTTCCTCGTTCTGCAGGTGGAGGCGGTTGAACGCGGTGGCCAGACGCTGCTCCTTCGTTGCTTCAGGTAGCAGATCGCCGGCAAGCTGCCAGGTCACGAACCGGTCGAAGGGCAGGTTCTCGTTGAACGCCTTAATGACCCAATCGCGATAGGGCCACACCGGCCGGGGCGCGTCCATTTGGTAGCCGTAGGTGTCCGCGTAACGGGCCACGTCGAGCCATGACGCGGCCATCCGTTCGCCGTAGCGGGGCGAGTTCAGCAAACGATCGACGACTTTTTCGTAAGCGTCCGATGATTTATCGGCAAGGAACGCATCGATCTCCGCGGGCGCCGGCGGAAGGCCCGTGAGGTAAGCCCAGTGCCGGCCCCATTTCGCGCCTCCGTCGATCCACCGCCTCACAAGCTCGATTTGTTTCACCGTCAGCTTGTGGTTCGATTCGGGCGGAGGCATCAGATCGTCCGGGTCCCTGGTGATGATACGGCTGAACAACTCGCTCTCGGCGCTTTTGCCCGGCACGATCACAGTTTTTCCGTCCTTGACGCGGAACGCGCCTTCTTTGGTGTCGAGCCGCAATTTCGCCTTGCGCGCCTTTTCATCCGGTCCGTGGCACTTAAAGCAGTTGTCGGAAAAGATCGGCAGGACATCGCGGCTGAAATCGGCTTCCCCTTTGGCGGGGGAATCGCGACCAACCGCCGCCGCGGCGAACCCCGGAGCCTTCGCCACGAGCAGGAGGCTCGTCAGGCACCGCAGCCACCAAACGACACGTCCTCGTCCGCCCACCGATGCTCTCAAGTAACACATTCTTGATGTCGCAGTTTTCCTGTCGAATCAGCAAAGATAGTCACGCAACCGGTTCGACGTTCAAGACAAAACCTGCCTTCAGTGTGGTTGTCCACGGTCTCTGAAACCAAATTGCAGACTTTGGCGCAGATCGAAAACCGGGCGTGGCGCGCGGTTGACGACCGGTTGGCGATATGTGAGTCTCGCCGCGTTTTACAACCCAACGAACGATTCTATCGTGGAAATCAAAAAGGCGATCATAACGGCCGCGAGCAAAGCCCAACGCACGTTGCCGCTGCAGACGCTCGTGGACCGCGATGGCGCGCAAAAGAGCGCGTTGCGCATTATCATCGAGGAGATTCTGGATGCGGGCGCGGAGGAGATCTGCGTGGTGGTGTCTCCGGGCGACCAAGCGGCCTACACCAACGCGGCGGGCCATGACGGCAAGCGACTCCAATTCGTCGAACAGCCCGCGCCGCTCGGCTACGGACATGCCGTCTGGTGTGCGAATAAGTTCACCCTCGAACAGCCGTTTCTTCTGCTCGTCGGCGATCACCTTTATGTCAGCGGCGGTCAAAAACGATGTGCCCAGCAACTGGTCGAGATGGCCTCGGCGGAGAATTGCGCAGTGTCCGCAGTCCAGGCCACGCATGAAAGCAAGCTGCCCTATTACGGGACCGTGGGAGGCAAGTTGGTGACCGGGCGCAAGGGCCTTTACGAGGTCGCCGAAGTCATCGAGAAACCGGCCCCCACCGAGGCCGAACAGCGCCTGATCGTTCCTGGCCTGCGCGCCGGTCACTATCTCTGCTTCTTTGGAATGCACGTGTTGACCCCGACAGTCATGAACATTCTCGCCGACGAGGTCGCCAAACGCGGCGACAAAGGCGGCGTGCAATTGACCGCCGCGCTTGCGCAACTGGCCGTGCGCGAACGTTATCTCGCCTGCGAACTGCACGGAAGCCGCTACGACACCGGAGTCAAATACGGCCTGCTCACCGCGCAGCTCGCCATCGCGCTGGCCGGGCAGGACCGCGACGAAGTGATGACCGGTCTGGTGGAATTGCTAGCGATCAAAGGAAAATGACCAGCCGACTCGTCGAAATCATCTCGTCCACTGATCCGACTGTTCGGAATCAACCGCTCGACGCGGTCTGCGTGAAACTTTCGCTCGAGGCGCTGCTCGAAGAATGCGTTGAACTCGACGCCTTCCGCCGCCGCAGTGGGAATCTTTACGAACGGGTCCGGGCACTGTTTTTCCTTTACGCGATTCATCGGTTCCATCTGCCAGCCAAACTCGAAGTGCAAAGCGCGGAACGCAGAACTTGCGGGCTGGTTCCCTTCAAAGGTTACGAACATCTTCTGCAACGCCGCTTCGAAGAAGCCATCGGAATTTTTTTTTCCGTCCAGAAAACGGATGGGCCGAGCGACGGCATTTCGAGCGCCCTCGCGGCGGCGTACCATCGGCTGGCCTTCCAGACGCTCGCGGACCAGGTGCGTCGCAGCGTCCGTTCGGTGCGCGGCAACCAATGGATGTTCCGCATGGGCCATCCATTGGACCACCCGCTGCGGATCCGTCCCGAACTGCTGCGACACAGCCCGAGTGAGGGCACGTATCCACTGCTGCGCGAACGCGCGCCGGTGCGAATGGATTTAACCCACTGCGGCTGGAGCGACATTTTCTTCCTTGCGATGGACTATCCCGAAGGAGCGAAAGTTCTGAACGTTTCGATTGACCTCGCCGTACACGGGCGCGACCCATCGCCGAAACCGCCCGTTGAAGCTTATCTCCGCGTCATCGAAGAACCGGTCCTGCGCCTGACGAGTGTGGACCTGGAAGCGACCACAGACATCACGCATCTGGCCGACTTTTTTGATTTCGCGAAAGACTACCTCGGTCTGCTGAAGGCCGCTGTCATCGCCAGCGGCATCGTGCCTCCGGGCATCGAAGGTTCCGGTCAGAGCCTCGCGGAACTGCTCGCGCGCATCGTCGGTCCCGGACGCGGGCTCGAAATCGTCAGCAGCGTGAACAACATCCCGAAAGGCTCCCGGCTCGCGGTCTCCACCAATCTGCTCGCGGCGCTCATCAGCCTCTGCATGCGGGCCACTGGCCAGGCTGCGTCGCTCACCGGGCCCTTGCAGGAACACGAACGACGGCTTGTGCTCGCGCGCGCCATCCTGGGCGAATGGCTGGGCGGCTCGGGCGGCGGCTGGCAGGATTCAGGCGGCGTCTGGCCTGCCATGAAGCTTATCACCGGGATGTCAGCCGGCGAAAGCGATCCCGAATTCAGCGTCAGTCGTGGCCGACTCATGCCACTGCACCGTATCCTCGAGCAGAGCGACGCCTCGCCTGAGACGCGTCGCAAACTGCAGGAAAGCCTCGTGCTCGTGCACGGCGGTATGGCGCAAAATGTGGGCCCGATCCTCGAAATGGTCACCGAGAAATATCTGCTCCGCTCCGAAGCCGAGTGGCGCGGCCGCCAGGAGGCCCTAGGCATACTCGACGAAATTCTTTCCGCACTGAAGAAAGGCGATGTCCGCGCCATCGGCGCCGCCACCACGCGCAATTTTCGCCGGCCGATTCAAACCATTATTCCTTGGGCCACCACCTATTACACCGAGGCGCTCATCGAGCGTGTGGCCTCCGGGTTCGGGGAAAACTTCTGGGGCTTCTGGATGCTCGGCGGCATGTCGGGCGGCGGCATGGGGTTCATTTTCGCGCCGGAAAAGAAGTCCGCCGCACAGCAGCGCCTGCAAGAAATCATGTCGGCGACGAAGCGTGAGTTGCAGCACGCGCTGCCCTTCGCGATGGAGCCGGTGGTTTATGATTTTGCCATCAACGAAAACGGTACCTTCGCCGATTTGCTCGTCGACGCCGACGCGTTGATGCCACAGGGCTACTACGCGCTCACCGTCCCGACGTTGCTGCGGCAGGAGTTGCGCGCGCTCTCGCCGCTGCGCCGCGCCGAGCTGGACAAATTTGGGGCAGCCTGCCGGACCCGGCCCGAGTTGCGCGGGATCGTGCAGACGCTCTTCGACGCGCTGCTCCCGCGCGGCAAAGCCGAGTCCGCCACCGGCCCGTCCCTCGCGGCGCTGCTGGACGAACATGGGTTCGATCGAGCGCAGCACGAGCAAATCCGCGCCGACCTGAAAGAAGGCCGCATTGGCCTTGCGCAAAACCGATTGCCGGCCAGCGCAGTGATTGAGGATGTGAAAGCTGACGACGTTTTCGATTACGTTGGCTTTGTTCGCGACCATTCGAACCATTGCAAGGACGATCCGTCTCCTGAACTTGCGGATCTTCGTGCAAGTGGCTCGGTCGCAATTCACGGGGGCGAAATCGCCGTCGTTACGCTTGCCGCCGGAGCAGGTTCCCGTTGGACGGAAGGCGCTGGGGTCGTGAAGGCGCTGCATCCATTCTGCAAACTTGCCGGACGCCATCGCACCTTCATCGAAACACATTTGGCCAAGAGCCGTCGCGTATCGCGCAGCGTCGGAACTCCCGTCCCGCACATTTTTACGACCAGTTACCTCACTCACGGGCCGACGTCTGAATTCCTCGCGCGCCAAAACAATTATGACTACGAAGGGCCGCTCTTTTTCTCGCCTGGGAAAACGGTCGGCCTGCGCATGATCCCAACGGTGCGCGATCTCCGGTTCGCCTGGGAGGAGTTGCCTCAACAAATGCTAGACGAACAGCAGCAGAAGGTCCGCGACAGTCTGCGTGCCGCTCTCATCAACTGGGCCCGGCTGACGGGCGAGGCCAGCGACTATACCGACAATATTCCGATCCAGTGCCTCCATCCGGTCGGCCACTGGTATGAAGTGCCGAACCTCTTCCGCAACGGCGTGCTGGCGAAGCTGCTCGCCGAGCGGCCGCAGTTGAAATATCTCCTGCTGCACAACATAGACACCCTCGGCGCGAACATCGATCCCGCGCTGCTCGGCCTGCACATCCGTTCGGGGGCGTGCCTGACGTTCGAGGTGATTACCCGCCGGATCGACGACCGCGGCGGCGGGCTGGCGCGCGTGAATGGACGGGTCCGGCTTGTCGAGGGTCTCGCCACGCCGCGTGAGGAAGCCGAGTTCGCCCTGAATTACTACAACTCAATGACGACCTGGATCGACCTCGACAAATTACTGGCGGCGTTTTCGCTCAGCCGCGACGACCTCCTCGCCGGCCGCGAGGAAAAAATCACATCCGCCATCCGCGCGCTTGGCGCGAAGATGCCTACTTACATCACGCTCAAAGAGGTGAAAAAACGCTGGGGCCACGGCCAGGAGGATATTTTTCCAGTGGCGCAATTCGAGAAACTCTGGGGCGACATGACCGCGCTTTCCCAGATCGATTCGCGCTTCGTCGTCGTTCCCCGTCTGCGCGGCCAACAACTCAAAGACCAGGCCCAACTGGACGGCTGGCTGCGCGACGGCTCGGCGGCGTATGTGGAGTCGCTTTGTGAGTGGAAGTAAAAACGTGGGATGCTCGTCGTTCACGCCGTTCAGCATATGACGGCGAAACTGGAAATCAGCCTGGGACAATTTGACGTTGCAGGTGCAACATAAAATTGTCCAACTTGGCTCATGAATTCCAAGACCGAAGTGAATTGCCGCGGCAAAAACCGACTCGTTGAAAGGACTGAGCATTACCAAGTAACGACGAAAAAGAGCCCCTAGAAATTTAACCGGATTGCAGGTCGGTTTCAAAAACTTCGTTGCGGCAGCCGCGGGCGCAGCAATTCAGTGATCACCTTTTCGGACGAAACGCGGTTCCACGGGCATCAGCCCAGCCGCAGCAATCTTTCGGATGAATCCAGTGTTTCGAGCAACTGACGAACGTTGAGGACCTGCCCTGGCAGAACCAGGTCGGGCGCGATTTCGCTCAACGGCTGCAAGACGAACCGGCGCAGGTGCGCGCGCGGATGGGGCAGCGTCAATCGCTCCGAGTCGCGCGTCTCCTGGCGGAAGGAGATCAGGTCAAGGTCGAGAGGCCGAGGTTCGTTCAGCGCCTGCTTTGGCTGCCGACCGAACTCTGTCTCCAGCGTCTGAAGTTCAGCGAGCAGGCTATCCGGGGTTTCGTTGGCTCGCGGCAACAGGCCGACGACGGCGTTGACAAACAGAGGCGAACCCGGCGGACAATCCACCGGCGTGCTCTGCCAGAGCGACGAGCGCAGAGGCGGGAAATCGCTCAACGTCTGCAGCCGGTCCATCGCCTGGAGCACGCTTCCTTTGGAGTCGCCAATATTCGAGCCAAGGGCGATGAACGCAAGCCTGGGTAACTCGAATTGCAACTGCGGGATGTCGAATGGCGATTTGATGGGCATTTTCGTAGAACGGACGTCCCGCCTGTCTCACCATTCTTTTAATGCGAAATTTTCGGGATCGGCCGGCCACTGCGGTAAGCTCACAGATAGGCTGGAAGCCCGTCCTACTTCAGTCCCAGCACGTCCTGCATGTCGTAAAGGCCGGGCTTTTGTTTGACGACCCACTGCGCCGCGCGCAACGCGCCGTTGGCAAAGGTCTCGCGGCTCGACGCTTTGTGCGTCAATTCCAAACGCTCCCCGGTTGCCGCAAAAATCACCGTGTGATCGCCCACGACGTCGCCGCCGCGCAACGAGTGCATGCCGATTTCCGCCGCAGTGCGCTCGCCGGTGACGCCTTGTCGGCCGTGTCGAATCACTTTGCTGAGTTGCTGCTGGCGAACATCGGCGAGGATTTCCGCGAGCGTGGAAGCGGTTCCGCTCGGCGCATCCTGCTTCATCCGGTGATGCATCTCGACGACTTCCAGATCGAAGTTTGGTCCGAGTATCTCCGCCGCCTTGCGGGTGAGCCAGAACAGCGTGTTGACGCCGGTGGAATAATTCGACGCCCAAACCATTGGAATCCGAGATTTGAGATTTGAGATTTGAGATTTTTCAGCGTCGCTGTGCCCGGTCGTGCCGATGACCAACGCTCGCTTGTGTTCGGCGCAAATGGAGGCGAACCGCGCGGTCGCGTCGTGAAAACTGAAATCAACCACTACGTCCGCCTCTTTGATCAACGGCAACAAGTCATCGCCCAGATCAATCTGGCCGACGATCTGCAGCTCCGGATTGGGTTCCGCGCAGGCGACCAGCGTTTGACCCATGCGGCCTTTGGCGCCGGTGATGATGAGTTTGGTTGGCTTCAAAAGTTGAAGTTTGAAATCTGGATGCGCGCGACTACTGCAACAAACCGCACGCTTTGAGCGTCGCTTTCAACGTCTCCCGGTTCTTCGGATTCATCGGCACGAGCGGCAGGCGATATTCCTCCTCGATTCGTCCCGCCATCGCCAGCGCGGCTTTGATCGGGACCGGATTTGTCTCGATGAACAAGTCTTTGAACAGCGGATAAAACTTGTCGTGCAATTTCAGCGCGACGGACGGTTTGCCGATCGCGAAGGCCCGGACCATGTGCGTCACCTCGCGCGGAATGATGTTGGACGCCACACTCACGACGCCCTGCGCGCCCACAGCCATGAACGGCAACGTCAAGGAATCGTCGCCGCTGAGAATCGTGAACTTCAGTCCCAGCGACGCCCGCAACTGGCTGACGCGGTCGGCGTTACCGCCGGCTTCCTTGACGCCGACGATATTCTTGCACTCGCGCGCGAGTCGTTTGACTGTGTCCACGCCGATCTCAACGCCGCAGCGTCCCGGAACGCTGTAAAGGACGATGGGCAGTTTGGTTGCGTAAGCGATGGCGCGGAAATGTTGGAACAAGCCTTCCTGTGTCGGCTTGTTGTAGTAAGGCGCGACTTGCAGCGAACCATTGGCGCCGGCCCTTTCGGCCGCGATGGTCAGGTAAACCGCTTCGTCGGTGGAATTCCCGCCGGTGCCGGCAAGCACTCTGATTTTGCCCGCGGCAAATTTGATGGCGAGTTCGATGACGTAGATGTGCTCCTCGAAACTGAGCGTCGGCGATTCGCCCGTGGTTCCGACCGGCACGATGCCGTCCACGCCGCCCTTGATCTGCGCCCTGACGAGGCGCTCAAACGTGAGTTCATCCACTTTGCCGTCTTTGAACGGCGTGACGATGGCGGTATAGGTTCCGGTGAACACGATTTGTCAAAATGCGGCGGATAAAATCCGCCAAAGTAGCGGTTTTGGCCAGTCAGAATTTTACAATCCGACCGACTCAGCATAACTCCGCAAACCAAAGCTCAATTTCAGTCGGCTTCAAACAGCAATTGTGAACATTTCCGCGGCAATAATGCCCTCCGCCACCTTCGTCACCGGCCCAGTCATCAGAATGTCGAAGTCACTGCTGATTTCAATGGCCAGTTTGCCTCCGGGCATATGAACGGTGATGGATGGGTCGCACAGGCCGAGTTTGCGGGCCACGGCCGCCGCCGCGCTGCTGCTGCTGCCAGAGGCCAGCGTGTAACCAGCGCCACGTTCCCAGATTTCAATTTGAATATTTTTTCGGTCGAGCACTTTCAGGAACTGCACATTCGTCCGCTTCGGGAAATTGGGATGTGTCTCCAGCAACGGCCCGTACTGCTTCGTCAATCCGGCATTGATTTCCGGCAGAGGAATGACGCAGTGCGGATTCCCGATCGTCGCCGCGCAAAAGCTGAACGTGCGGCCGCCGACGGTGATTTTTTCATTGATGACTTCCCGCCGCGGACCGGCTACGGGAATTTTGTCGCTCCAGAAACTGATCTGGCCCATTTCGACGCGCACGGTTTTTCCGCCGTCCAGCACGCGCGATTTCACCACGCCGCCCGGCGTCTGGATGGCGAACTCTTCGTCGTTGACCAACTGCCGGTCCCAGAGGTAGCGCGAGAAGATGCGCAGCCCGTTGCCGCTCTTTTCCGCCTCGCTGCCGTCCGGATTGAAAACGCGCAAAGCGAATCTGGCTTTGTCCGCAGGCAGCGGCCCGAGCAAAATCCCGTCCGAACCGACGCCAAAATTCCGATGACAAATCACTTTGATCTGCGGCGCTGTTGGCGGCGCAGGGCAATCTTTGGGATCAATCACCAGGTAATCGTTCCCGAGCGCGTGATATTTAAGAAATTTCATGGGCCGCCTATGCTAGTGTGCTGTCCCTAACGCTTCTTTACAATGACGCCAGCCAAGCTGGAAACAGGAGCACCCCTGCCCTCTCCCCATCGGATGGGGAGAGGGTGGTCGAAGGCCGGGTCAGGGGAGAGCGGAACGTTCACATTGTATTGGTATTTTTGTGACATGACACTAGTGTCCGCCGCTTAAGGTTGTCCACGAAAATGGCTTGCCACGGTTTCGCAGGGCGCACTTGGCTACCACCCTATCGAGTCTGGTCTGCAAGATTTCCGAGGACCCTTCACCCTGTCCCACAGCCCACTGCCCTTGAACTATGCCCGGCAGCGAGACCGCACTGGCAGGCCCCTAATCTTAATCTTAATCGTAATCTTGCTCGGCTTAGGTTCTTGGAGATTAAGAGTAAGATTACGATTAAGAGTGGGAAGAAGCCATTCCGCCTGATGCGCCTACGCCAAACGGGTGTGATTAAAAGTGGGTGAAAAAAAGGAGAGAATTATGAAGATTAAAATGTACAAATTTAGCCACATCGGTATTTACAGTGGGGATGACGAAGAAAAATCCACAGCCAACGAAGTTAAGCC
>QHNT01000370.1 GCA_003218515.1 Verrucomicrobiota bacterium
ACTGGGAGAAGTCACCGGGGGTGACCCGCGTCTCGCCCAAGAATTGCGCGGCACGCTGATCGAGTTTTTCGCGGCTATCGGTGTCTCCCTCTTCCTCTACTTTGTGTTCCTGCGCGAGACGCGGGTCACCCCCGGTGACTTCTCCCAGTTCTTCGGCAGCATTTTGCTGATGTACCCGTCCTTGAAATCGCTTAGCCGACTGTACAGCCAGATCGCCCAGGCCCGCGCCGCCAGCCAGCGTATCTTCGAACTGTTGGAGACCCAGAACGCCATCCGCGAGCCCGCGCGGCCGGTTCCATTGCAGGCGACCGGCTCACCGATTCATTTCGACGACATCCACTTTTCCTACGGCGACAAGCTCGTGCTTCAAGGCATTCAACTCACGGTTGAATCGGGAACCATGGTCGCCCTCGTCGGCGCCAGCGGCTCAGGCAAGACCACGCTGACCAATCTGCTCCTCCGCTTTTACGACCCGCAAAAAGGCGCCGTGCGCATCGGCGACACCGACATTCGCGACGTGACCACGCGCGACCTGCGGGCTCGGATCGCGGTCGTGACGCAGGAAACCATCCTGTTCAACGACACCATCCGCAACAACATCGCCCTCGGCCGTCCCGGCGCGAACAACGGCGAAATCGAAGAAGCCGGCAAACACGCCTTCGCCCACGAGTTCATCCTGGAAAAGCCGAATGGCTACGAGACGGTCATCGGCGAAAAAGGCGTGATGCTCTCCGGCGGCCAGCGCCAGCGCATCGCCATTGCCCGGGCCATTTTGAAGAACGCGCCGATTCTGGTGCTGGACGAAGCCACCAGCGCGCTCGACACCGAATCGGAACGCGCCGTGCAAGCCGCCCTGGAGGAGTTGATGATCGGTCGCACCACGATTTGCATCGCGCACCGGCTCTCCACCGTGCAAAGGGCCGATCTCATCGTTGTGCTCGACCAGGGGCGCATCGTGGAAGCCGGCAAGCACACGGAGCTGCTCAAACGCGGCGGCGTTTACCAGAAACTCTATGAACTCCAGTTCCAAAGCTAGTGTAGTGTCTCACAATTGGCTGGAGTTATAATTTTCAGTGGTTTTAAGCAGAGATTACAGTGATTTCGTTCAGAGAGTCATGCAGCCGGTGCAGAAAATAACTCCAGTTGTTTTTGAGACACTACACTAGTGTGGCGTCTCTAACACTTTCTTTACAATGACGCCGACCAGGCTGGAAACAGCAGCGCCCCTCACCCTGCCCTCTCCCCATCGGATGGGGAGAGGGTGGCCGAAGGCCGGGTGAGGGGAAAGCGGAACATTCACATTGCATGGTATTGCTGTGACATGACACCAGGGATCGCCAATAGCTTTCTGAAAAGAAATAATGAGTTGAACGGACACCGCGAGAACAAATTGCGCTGAACGCCGCGCTCCGGGGCGCGGGCTTTAGCCCCGCTTCATCGCGGCTGCAAACCCAATCGGAAGCAATTTCGAAAAATCGGCCAGCCGCACGTTGAGCTTAAAGAACACAAAGTGACCGGGCCTCCGCTCAAAATCCTGGCGATCCAGTTCAAATACTACGGCGACACGGCGCTGATGACCCCTGCGTTGCGGGCCATTCGCGAGCATTTCCGTGATTGCGCTTTGCACGCCCTCGTGCCCGAAGAAGTCGCGCCGCTTCTCAACCATCTGCCGTGGCTGACGCGTGTCTGGCCCATGCCGCGCCGGCGTGGACGGGCCCGCTTCAATCAAACCTGGCCCGTCATCCGGGCGCTCCGCGACGAACGGTTCGATCGCTCGGTCGATTTTGGTGGCAACGATCGCGGTGCGATTTTGAGCCTGCTGTGCGGCGCGCGACAGCGGCTCGGACCGATTCATCCCGGCGGCTTCATCGGTCGTCGCTTCTGTTACACGCAACGCGTGTCACCCGCGCCGCTCGGTCAGCACGAGACTGTGCGACTGTTGCACATTCTGTCGGCCTGGGGCATTACGCCGCCGCGCTCGCCGGCAATCGAAATTCGCACCGACCCCGCTTTGGACGCGTTTGCCGCCCAACTCCTGCCGGAGCGAAAAGTCATTTGCCACCTGGCCGCCGGCCAGCCGAAGAAGGAATGGCCGGTCAGGCACTGGGTCGCTTTGTACCAAATGGCCGCCGCGACCGGACTTCGACTCGTCTTCACCACCGGCACTGGCGCGCATGAACAATCGTTGGTGGACGAACTGAAACGGCTCGCGCCGGACGCGCCGGTGCTGCCGGCGGTGCCCGATCTCGCGGCATTTCTCGCCGTGCTCAAGCGCGCGGAGGTTTTCATCTCCGGCGACACCGGCCCGTTGCATTTCGCCAGTGGTATGGGCGCGCCGACGATCGCGTTGTTCGGCCCTACTTCCGCAGTTCAGTGGGCGCCGGTTGGTCCGCATCACCAGATTCTCCTCGGAGCCCCGTGTTCTTGCCACGGCAGCGCGGACGTTTGTGAAAGCGCCTGCCCTTGCCTCGCCGCGATTTCGCCGGACCAGGTCTTGCAGTGCCTGCGAAAACTCCTGGCGCGTCAGGTGTAGGCGTATGTTAACAACTTGTCCGCCCTCTTCGCTTGCGCCTCCTTCACCCCCGACGTTAAGTTCTTCGCATGTCGCACGCGGACTTTGTCCATCTCCACCTGCACACCGAGTATTCGCTGCTCGACGGCGCCTGCCGCCTCGACCGGTTGATGGATAAAGCCCGCGAACTGAAGTTCCCCGCACTCACGATCACCGACCACGGCGTGCTTTGCGGCGCGATTGATTTTTATCAGGCCGCGCGCGACAAAGGCATCAAGCCCATTCTCGGCTGCGAAGTCTATGTCGCTCCGGGCAGTCGTCTCGAGAAGAAGACCAGCAGCGGAGGCAAAGACGTGTACCATCACCTCGTGCTGTTGGCCAAGGACGAGGCCGGCTACAAAAACCTGATTAAGCTCGCCACGGCGGCGCATCTGGAGGGCTACTATTACAAGCCGCGCATCGACAAAGAAATTCTGGCGGCGAACAAGGAAGGACTCATCGCGCTGTCAGGCTGCCTGGCGAGCGAGATTCCGGAGTTGATTCAGAAGGACCAGCTGGACAAGGCGCGCGCCACAGTGGACTGGTTCAAGCAAACCTTTGGCCCTGAGAATTTCTATCTCGAACTCCAAAACCACACGATCCCCGAGCAAATCAAAGTCAATCGCCACCTGATTCTCTGGGCGAAGGAGTTCGGTCTGAAGCTGGTGGCGACGAACGACGTGCATTACGTCGAGAAAGGCCACTCCCACGCGCACGACGCGCTCATCTGTATCGGCACGCAAACCCTGCTCAGCGACACGAAGCGCATGCGCTACGTGCCGGAGCAGTTTTACCTGCGCTCGGCCAATGAGATGAAGGCCTTGTTCAGCGAAGTCCCCGAGGCGGTGCGAAACACACTCGAAGTCGCCGAGAAATGCAACCTTGAGATCGAGTTCGGCCGACTGCATTATCCGGCCTTCAGCCCTCCGGAACATTTGACTCGCGAAGGTTATCTGCGAGAGTTGCTGGCCGAAGGATTGCGCAAACGCTACGGCCTTCACGCGCGGGTGGAAGGACAGGAGTTCGTGATCGAAGCGATGGACGAAGCGCGGAGGCTTCCGAGTTTCCGGCCGACGGCGGACCAAATCCGAAATCCGAAATCCGAAATCCGAAATCTCAAGGACCCCGCCGTGGCGGCCGCAGTCAAAGCGGTCATGGACCGCCTGGAGCTCGAACTCAGGGTCATCAAGAAGACCGGTTTTATCAGTTATTTTCTAATCGTCGCTGACTTTGTTCAATTCGGCCGCAGCAAAGGGATCGCTTGCGTGGCCAGGGGTTCCGCCGCCGGTTCCATCGTCACTTATCTGCTCGAAATCGCGAACGTCGATCCCATCTGCTACGGCCTGCTGTTCGAGCGCTTCCTCAATCCCGAACGCGTCAACCCGCCGGACATCGACATTGACTTCGCGGACGACCGTCGCGCCGATGTCATCGAATACGTTCGCCAGAAATATGGGCGCGATTCGGTCGCGCAAATCATCACCTTCGGCACCATGGGCGCGAAGTCGGTCGTGCGCGACGTAGGCCGCGTGATGGGCTTGAGCTACGGCGAATGCGACCGGCTGGCGAAGATGATTCCCAACGAGCTCAAGATGACGCTCGAAAAAGCGCTCAAGGTCTCGCCGGAACTCAAGCAGGCGTACAGAACCGAGGAAGTCACGCGTGAACTCATTGACACCGCGTTCGTTCTCGAAGAGCTCACACGTAATGCATCGGTGCACGCGGCAGGCGTCGTCATCGGCGACCAGCCGCTGGTCAATTTGCTTCCGCTAAAGGCGGATGATAACGGCACCATTGTGACCCAATACGCGATGGGCCCAGTCGGCGACCTCGGCCTGTTGAAGATGGATTTCCTCGGGCTGAAGACGCTCACGGTCATTCGCAACACGTGCGAGATGGTCCGGCAGATCAAAGGCATCGAGGTTCCCATCGACAATCTGCCGCTGGACGACGCCCGGACTTACGACCTGCTGAACAAGGCGAACACGCTCGGCATCTTCCAGTTGGAATCGGGCGGGATGCGCGATCTGTGCCGCAAGTTTCAAATCAGTTCGGTGGAACACATCACCGCCCTCGTGGCCCTTTACCGGCCGGGGCCGATGGACCTGATCCCGGAATTCATCAAGCGCCGCCACGGCGAAGTGAAAATTGAATACGAGCATCCGTTGCTCGAACCGATCGCGCGCGAGACCTACGGCATTTTGATTTACCAGGAGCAAGTGATGCAGGCCGCGCAGGTGCTGGCGGGTTACACGCTGGGCGGCGCGGACCTGCTGCGCCGCGCGATGGGCAAAAAGAAGCCCGAAGAAATGGCCCAGCAGCGCGCCATTTTCGTCAAGGGGTGCCAGGAGAAGAACAACATCGCGGAGGGCAAAGCGAACCAGATCTTCGACTTGCTCGAAAAATTTGCCGGCTACGGCTTCAACAAGTCCCACGCCGCAGCCTACGCCATCGTCGCCTATCAGACGGCCTATCTGAAGGCGAATTACCCGGTCGAGTTTTACTGCGCCATGATGACGAACGACATGGCCGACACTGCGAAGCTCAGTGAATACATCGACGAGGCCCGCGCGCAGGGTATTGAGGTGTTGCCGCCCGATGTGAACGAGAGCGGCGTGCATTTCACGCCGGCTCAGAGTAGGACAGGCGTCCCGCCTGTCTTTGTGGGGAAGGCCTCTGGCCCTGCCACAGTGGGACAGGCTTTCACCCAAAAGACAGGCGGGACACCTGTCCCACTATCAACCATTCGTTTCGGCCTGGCCGCCGTCAAGGGCGCCGGCGAAATCGCCGTGCAGAGCATTTTGAAGGCGCGCAGCGAAGGCGAAAAATTCAAATCGCTCTCGGACCTGTGCGAACGCGTCGATACGCGCACCGTTAACCGGAAGGTGCTCGAAGCGCTTGTCAAATCGGGCGCGTGCGATTGTCTCGGCGAAACCCGAGCCACGCTCTTCGCGCAAATCGACCGCACGCTTGCGCGCGCGGCGAGCGTCGTCGCCGACCGCCAGCGCGGACAAGGCTCGCTCTTTGGCCTGTTGCAGGAAAAGGAATCGCCAACACCGGAATCGATGACGAAGCTGCCGGAGTGGCCGCAGCACGAATTGCTCGCTTACGAAAAGGAACTGCTCGGTTTCTATGTCACCGGCCATCCGTTAACGCCTTACGCGCCGCTCATTGAGAAGTATTGTCTGCACAAGACATCGGCGCTGGCGCAACTGCCCAATCGCAGCATGACGCGCATCGGGGGCCTGATTGCCGCGATCCAGAACGGCGTCTCCAAAAAGACCAACAAACCTTACTCGATGGTGACGCTGGAGGACCTCGAAGGTTCGGTGCAGGTGCTCGTGATGAACGAGAACTACGATAGATATCGCGACCTGATCGCGCCGAACAAAGCCATTCTGGTGGTCGGAGAAGTCAACACGGGCGATGACAAGCCGAAAATTTTTCCGCAGGAAATCATGCCGCTGGAGGACGCGATGAGGAGATACACGAAGCAAGTCCACCTACGCTTGCACACCGCGCACCTGACACCGGACCAACTCGACTTGATCCACGAAATGGTTGCGGGCTTCTCCGGCAAATGCCCGCTGTTCCTCTGCTTCAAGCGCCCGGCGGGCGAAATCGTCTTCGTCGAAACGCATGAACGGTTCGGCGTTCTGCCCTCGATCGAATTGCAAAAGGCCGTGGACGGGATGTTCGGTGAGGAGACGTACTACGCCAAAGTGGACACGACACCGCCCGGACGCGCGCCTCGGCGCTGGGAACCCAAAGCGGAATTGGCCGTCGTAGAGGAGTGACGATTTTTTTATCCGCGAATGACGCGAATTAACACGAATGCCTTATTAGCGAACATTCGGGCGATTCGCGGATAAAAATAAACAGGGCGGCGTGGGGTTGCCCGTGAAAGATCGTTCGGTTGAGTACGCTAGTACCGTGACAAAGAAATTTTCGATATAGACTGGGTCAGGTAGGGCGCGTCACTCCGTGCGCGCCGCCCGGGGAACGGATTCGAGTCTGCGGCGCGCACGGAGTGACGCGCCCTACCCTGCTAGCCTTGCGACGGGCGGGAGCTTTGGGATGTAACGAAATCTCCGTGTTGTCGGGCTAGGCCGCTCCTGCTTGTTTGGTTTGTTCCGCCACCGGCACGATGTGGACAGGTTTGTAGCCGCCAATCGCTTTGAAGTAGAGCAGAATGAGTAGGTAAATCATGGCCATTGTCCCTGGGATAAACGAATCGGCCACCAGCGTACGGCGGTCACCCTTCATGTTCGACTCGGCCACGAGTTTTTGTTTCGCGTCTCGGCTCTCCGGTGGAGTTGAGGTTACGGCTCCGAGTTTGCTGCCGTCCAAGCCGAAAGACCCTTCAAAGAACAAGAATTTACTCGGCTTCTCGGCCTTGTATTCTGCGAATACCGCAGGGTCGGCCTTGTTAAGTTCCTCTCCGACGAAGCGGTCCTTGGCATAGCCGAGCCCCTTCGAGCCAATAAGACCGGCGGACATCATCCCGATACCACCCATGATACTGATGGCCACTGCGCCTGTGCGTGGGAAGCGATCGCTCGTGACGGCGAGCATAGTCGGCCAGAAAAAGGTTTTCCCGACGGCATAAACCACCAGGGCACCCATCGCACCGCCAAACGTCGCAATGCCACTCACCAGATTGAGGCCGATGCAGGCCAGAGTCGCACAGCTTAACAAGATGCCGACCGGCGAAAGGCCGATTCTTTTTTCGATGAAGTCCGCGCAGAATCGTAGAGAAAACATCACTGCCGAAGTGAAGACGAACAGGACCTTGCCCTGAGTGGGCGTGAGGATATTGCCGGTGATGTTTTGAATCCAGCCGTCTGTTCCAAGCTCCACGGCGCCAACAAGCGCGTGCACTACGAACAGCACGAAGAGGAGCCAGGCGCCAATCGAACCGCGAGTCAGGCCCCCCACGGCCAGCCACAGCATGAGGCCGACGCCCCACGAGAGGTAACCCCACGTCGGGCCAGTGAAAAAGTCATTCTTGAGCAACAGCGCAAGCATTCCGCCGAGAGCCTCTTTGACAAACAGGGCAACCAAAAGGCAAACGACCACCCCGCCGAGCAATCCCACGTCCTTCATCATCTCACCCAGGCTCAAGCCTTTTACCGACGCCTCAGACTTCGGCATGTGCTGACCTAAGAACATGAGCCCGTAGATCGCGGTGGGAATCAGGAAGAGCGCGAGCTGCGCTTTCCACGACCAACTGCCGCCGAGCAGCGCTCCGGCAAAGCCTCCAAGAACCAGGCCGGCTGGCCAGCTCGCATGCAGAATATTCAAGTAATGGGTCCGGTTGTGCGGAAACAATGTCGCGACGAGTGGGTTGGCTACGGCTTCGAGCGTGCCATTGGCCACAGCGAAGATGAAAGTCCCCAAATACAGCACCAGGTACGCGGTGTCTTGGGTCATCCTTTTGCTGGCACTAAACGTGACAAAAGCAGAGACCACATGCAGAGCAAATGCGGCGATCACCAGCTTCCCATACCCGATCTTGTCGCAGAGTAAGCCGCCAATAATGATGCCGAAGCAGAATCCAGTGAAACCGGCGCCGTTGATGTCACCCAGTTGAGCAGCGGTAAACCCGAAATCAGTGCCCCAATTGGCGAGGATGCCGCCGCGGATGCCAAAGCCGATGCCCGCAGCCAAAATGGCCGCGAAGCCGGCCCAGAGGAGTCTTCTTGCGTTAGGTGCAATACCGTTTCCGTTGCTCATAGGTTTTGCTGGTTGAGTTATGGTTGTTGCGTCTGAAGTGTTAACTTTTGGCGCCGCCGAGAACAATGGTTTCCGCTTTGTAACCGCCGCGGGACTTGTCGTAAAGCCAAATGGCGCCAAACACCGCCAGGAGGATGGCCGGCAGGATGGCCACCACCCGAAAGGAAGTCTGCGCCGCAATGCCCAGCACTTCATTCAGCCTGTCACCCGTCAACGCTTTGAAGGCCGCTTCGCCGCCCGCCGCCCTGATCTTCGTCTCGTCGAAAATGTTCCCCATCCACGGCAGGACAAACTTGATGGACAGGTTTCCGGCCGTTCCCATCAGGCCGATCAGCAACGCTCCGCCCTTGGGGAAGCGTTCCGAGGCGGAGGCCAGCATCGTGGGCCACATGTAGCAGACACCCACGCCCCACACCGTCGCCGCCAGCAAACCGGTGATCGGTGAATTCGCCACGCTGAGCAGCAACAGGCCGGCCGACGCCAGCAAACATGAAAACCAGAGCAGGCCGATGGGCGAGAGCTTGTGCGCCAGTGTTCCAGCGAAGTGCCGCATCAGGAACATCAGGCCGCTGACGTAGATCAACAGGACGATACCCTTCATTCCCACGGTGCGCGTCAGCGCTATGTCCACCCATTGGCCCGGGGCCAGTTCCGACGCAGCCGTCAGAAACATCGACAGCCACAGCACGATGAACAACGGACGACCCAATTCCTTGAACATCCCGGTTGCGGACACGCCCGCGGCGACGCGTTCGGTGGGCGGAAACTTTGTGCCGATAACCATGAACCCGAAGGTCACAGCGGGCAACAGCACCACGGCGAGTCTGGCCTGCCAGCCAAACCCCCAGTAGCCCAAAGCCAGGCTGACGAGCCCGCCGATGATGATTCCACCCGGCCACCACGCGTGCAGGACGTTCAATTTGTGAGTCTTGTCATCCGGATACAACGTGGCTGCCAGCGGATTGATCACCGTTTCCACCAGGCCCTGGGCAACGCCAATGATCGCCATCCCGATCCAGACCACCCAAAACACCGGCAGAGCGCCCGTCAAACTGTCGGCGAAGATGACGACGAGATTGCCCGCGACAAAGCACAGACTCGACAAACCGAGCAGGATCAAAAAAATGGGACTGCAACGCGCCGCCAAGATCTCCACGAATGCTGAAACCAATGCCCGCCGTGGCGAGCGCAACCACGCTCAGGACGAAAAGCTTCGTCTTGTTGTACCCGCCGTGTCCATTCGCATTGGCCGTTGCACTCATGCAAGAGGCGGATCGGATTCTAGTGTGTTGTCCCTAACGCCGGCCAAGCCGGAAACAGGAGCGCCCCTCACCCTGCCCTCTCCCCATCGGATGGGGAGAGGGTGGCCGAAGGCCGGGTGAGGGGAAAGCGGAACGGTCGCATTGTATGGGTATTTCTGTGACATGACACTAGAAAGTAAACTCCGGCAGTTGGACGATGGCGCCACCCTGGAGCGCGGATTGATGGGCGCACAGCCCGACGCAAGTCCAGTTGGCTGATTGCCTCGCATTCGGGAACGGGTCGCGATTCTCCGCCAGCGCCATCACGAATTCATGCACCAGGTGCGGATGGCTTCCCCCGTGGCCCGCCCCTTGGGTGAAACTCAGGTGCGTCTTCTTCGCCAGATCATAGACCCCTTTCGTGGTGAATCGGCGGATCGGTTGCGGCAGCCGTTTCGCGTAGTCGGGCGTCTTGATCTTCTTTGGAATCTTCGGCTCGGGCAACTTCGCCGTGTGCAGCACGTGCGGCTCGTGCTCGACCAGCGTCCATTCGAACGATTTCTTCGAGCCGTAAACGTCGATGCTCTCCCGATACTGCCGCGCGGTGTCGAACAACGACCGGATGATGCGCGCGGTCAGGTCGGAATTCTTGAATTTGATGTGCGCCGTCTCCACTGCAAACGGCGAGCCGTAGCACTGGATCAGTTCCTTGCGAATCGTGCCGGAACCGAAACAGGAGACGTATTCGGCGGTCGCTTTGGTCAGCGCCAGCATCGGCCCGACGCAATGCGTCGCATACCACATCGGCGGCAGGCCGGGCCAGTAATTCGGCCAGCCGTCCATGTCCTGCTGGTGGCTGGCCTGCAGAAACTGGATTTTGCCGAGTTGCCCCTTTTCGTAGAGTTCCTTGATGAAGAGAAACTCGCGGGCATAGACCACTGTTTCCATCATGATGTATTTCTTTTTCGTCTGCTCGACGAGGTCCACGATTTTTTTGCAGTCCTCAATACTCGTGGCCATGGGCACGGTGCAGGCGACGTGTTTGCCGGCCTGGAGCGCGGCGATGGATTGCCAGGCGTGATCGGGAATCGGCGAGTTGATGTGAACCGCTTCAACGTTCGGGTCCTGCAGCAACTTGTTGAAATCGTCGTAGCGTCTCTCCACGCCGAAGGCGTCCCCGATAGCGTCGAGCTTTTTGCGG
>QHNT01000371.1 GCA_003218515.1 Verrucomicrobiota bacterium
CCTCGCTCACCTTGCCGAGCACGCCGCCTTGGATCAGTTCGACGAGGCGGCGCGTATGTGAATTGCAATGGCCCTGGTTGCCCATTTGCGTTGCGACTTTGTGCTTGCGCGCGACCTCGGCCATTTGCCGGGCTTCATACACCGTGTGCGTGAGCGGTTTCTGGCAATAAACGTGTTTGCCCATTTTCATCGCCAGGAGCGCGGCCGGCGCGTGCATGTGGTCCGGTGTGGACACCGTCACCGCGTCAATGTGCTTGCCTTCCTTCTCCAGCATCACTCGGAAATCTTTGAAGCGTTTCGCCTGCGGATATTTTCGGAAAGAACCGGCGGCATTGACCTCGTCCACGTCGCACAGCGCGTAGATGTTTTCGTTGTCCACGTTTTCAATGTCGCTGGCGCCTTTGCCGCCCACGCCGATGCCGGCGATGTTTAACCGATTGTTCGCGCCGAGCACGTTTGGTGTGGCAACGAACGGAAAGGACAACGCGCCGAAGGCGACCGCAGTGTGTCTGACAAACTGCCGGCGGGTGAGGGGATGGGATTTCATAATGGGTGTGAACATACGATGCCGTCATTTATTCTCGAATCGGGCAGCGGGTCAAGGATACACAAAAGTGTCTCGTCACTTAGAGCACAAGTCAGACTTTGGCAATGGGTGCGCAAGTCGTCAGCCACGCTGTGGCGGAAGAAGGTAGCCCACGGCATGAGCCGTGGGGAAAATGCGCCCTCACCAAAGCCCCGTCAGGGGCGGCAGAATTGCGACCAAAGAGAATTTCTTTCGCCGCTTCGCGGCTCCGATTGCCAATACCGCAACCCACGGCTGACGCCGTGGGCTATCTTCTGCCGCTGCTCCGCAGCTATTTGTCACCGTTCTCAAGAACCGATTTGCTCCGCGCGACTTAGAACGAAATGAAGTTGAACGAAGCCGGAAGATTATTCGACGAAGCACTCCGCAAGGCACCTCGGAATCTGACCTTATTGATCTACAAAGCGGACGTGCTGGCTCTGGCCAATCGTTGGCAAGATGTGGAGACGATCTTGGGATCGCTCCTGTTTCAAACCGACTTGAGTTCGGGTACTCGCGCGGTTCTATTGGCGTGCCAAATCAAAGCCTTCCTACGTCAGGAAAATCAAGAGCGAGCCCGCAGCATGGTCGAATCCTTTCTGAATCATCAGCCGTCTCTGTTGGAGAAGCTCTACCTGCTCGACCAGTTGTCGTGCGTTCCGTTTATGGACGGGCTTCGGGGCTGCCTGCCCGATGCCGAGACGTGGTCCGAACAAGCCTTGCGCTTACAGCCGGAGAGTCTGACCCTCAAAGGGACGCGAGGCGCGATCCTTGTCGAGCAGGGCAAAAATAGCGAGGGCGAAGTTCTGCTCAAAGAAGTTTACGACAAAGGCGAAGCAGACGTTGACAAAGGCGTTGCGTCCCTTTTTCTGGCTTTGTGCGCAAAGCGGCGCGGAGATTTGGAGTGTGCGAATCGCCTCGCAAAACGCGCGAGACTCATTCATCTCGTTCCATGGCTGCTCAAACGCATCGAGAGTGAGTTCGGTAAAGCACCTTGACCCGAGCAATTGCGTGGAGTGGTTCTCGGGCTTCCCGCACACGAACTGCGCTGGACACAAAAGACATTTGAAACATTCCCGGTGTGACACGGATCAATTTACTTCGTATGTTCTGCTGCATGAGGAAGCGGACGAGGGATCGTTGGCTCTGGCCGGCAACGTTGACATTGCTGCTGGAATGCAGTGCCAATAACGCCGCGCCAGCAGCCAAAGATTCCCCGAACGGATCGACGACCAACGCCGTCGCGATCCCGTTCGAATTCGTGAGCGGACGGATCCTGGTCGCTTCGCGCGTCAACGATGCGCGGCCCGCGTCGGTCATGCTCGACACCGGTTATTCGATCAACATGCTGAGTCGGGAGCTGGTCGAATCACTGGAATTGAAGCGGGTGGGGCGTATCACCGTCGTCGGCGTTGCCGGTGAGGAACGGGCGGACGTGTTCGAGGGGGTCAAGTTCGATCTGGCGGGCGCGACGTATTCGCCGCATCGCGTGGGCGCGTTGCCGGACAGTTACCAAAGTCACTGGCGCAAAAGGGACGGCGTGCTTGGCGAAGGCGTCTTCAGACGGTTCGTCATCGAAGTTGATCCGAAGTCGAAAGAAATCCGGCTGCGCGAACCGGACACGTTCCGCTATTCCGGAGATGGCGAAGTCATCCCGCTGAAATTCAAACGGACGACGCCGATTGCGGAGGGCGCGGTTATCATGCCGGACCGCGACCCGGTTTTGGGCCGGTTTGAAATCGACACCGGTTGCGACGGCGGGCTGTGTCTCGGCAGCGATTTCGTCGAGGCGAACCGTTTGTTGGGATCGACGGGAAAAACGGACAGCAGCGGCCGGCGTGGCCTCGGTGGAGGCGCAAGAACCCGAATCGGTCACGTGCCGAAGTTCCGTCTGGGCAGTCAGGTGATCGAAAGACCGTTGACTAATTTTTTTCTCGAAGGTTCACCGGTGGATGACGGTCTCGCCGGGCACGTCGGCATGGAAGTGCTCCGCCGGTTCAGAGTCATCTTCGACTACTCGCGCGAACGGATGATTCTGGAACGGATCGAGTAGCATGCGAAGGTGGGACAGGCATCTTGCCTGTCGCAGGCAGGCTGGGTACGTGTTTGGCGTGGCGACCGCGCAGTAGCGGTTTCCAAACCTGCTGTAACGCGGGTTTCCAACCCGCAAACGCTTCGCCGCCCCGAAAGCCTCGGAACTGGCGACGGTTCTGCCGATTGGAAATCGGCGATACAGCAGGTTTGGAAACCTGCGCTACGTCCAAAGGGCGCTAAACAGATACCAGGCTGGAAGCTTAGCCCACTTTGGTTCGGGCACGGCCGGTCGGGTGAAATCGCGCCTTACCGGGTTATTGCAATTCCATCCTGGCGTGGTTTGAATACACTCCGTTCAAAAGAAAGGTTTGCTATGCGCTTAAACAAATTGTTCCTCACTGGTTCAAACCGGGTTGCTTCGGCGTCGTTGATCATCGGGTTGCTCGCAATGGTCCTCATGCCGGTCGCACAGACGGCGGAGACCAAACTCGACGGCGACCGCATCTCCACCCGCGACGGCGATTTAACCATTCATCCGATCAACCACGCGACGTTCGTGATGGCTTGGAAGGACAAGACGATTTATGTCGATCCGGTCGGCGGCGGCAAGCGCTTCGATGGATTGCCGAAGCCGGACTTGATTCTGGTCACTGACATTCACGGCGACCACCTGGACGCTGGAACGCTGGAAGCCATCGGCGGCAGCGCGACGATTGTCGCCCCGGCTGCGGTCGCGGAAAAACTGCCGGAGAAGCTACAAACGACCGTGCTGGCGAACGGCGAATCGAAGTCAGTAGCCGGCATCAGCGTCGAGGCCGTGCCGATGTATAACCTGACTGCCGACCGATTGAAATTTCACAACAAAGGCCGCGGCAACGGCTACGTAGTCACGCTGGGTGGCAAACGCGTCTATATCAGCGGCGATACCGAGGACATTCCGGAGATGCGCGCGTTGAAGAAGATCGACGTGGCTTTCGTCTGCATGAACCTGCCTTACACCATGACGGTCGAGCAGGCCGCCGGCGCCGTGCGCGAATTCAAACCGAAGATAGTTTATCCGTATCATTATCGCGGCAGCGACACGGAGAAGTTCAAGCAGCTCGTCGGCAACGACAGCAGCGTCGAGGTACGGTTGCGGGATTGGTATAAGTGAGTCTGGTCCAACATGGATCCACGCGCGTTCACTGCATCGGCAGTTCCAAATTGATTCGTTCGCCGCCGCGCAGCACAGTCACCGAGATTTTTTCGCCTGGCATTTTGTTTTGGAGGAGATAGCGGAACAGTTCGCTCTCTGTCAGGTGAGTCGTCTGGCGGTCCACGCTGACGAGGACGTCGTCTTTCTTGAAGCCAGCCTTTTTGGCAACGGCGTGCTCGCCGTATTCGCCGACGTATTTCACGCGCAACGCGAGGCCGTCGTCAGGGAGTCTTGCGTCATGGCGCTCCTCAGCCGTTGAATCCTCCAGAACCAGTCCACCCGCAGCCATGCGACGCAGGTCCCACGTCGTCGTGCGCCACGCAATGTCGCTGTGTCGCCGCCAGTCTCTGCCCAAATCGAGGGTGAGATTGATTTTCTTTCGTCCACGGACCACTTGGGCGTTGAGTGTCGCCGGTTCGCTTGCGTCGCTTGCGTTGTGCAGCACCCATTGCACGTCGGCAATGGAAATAATCGGCTGACCTTCGAGCGAGAGAATCTCATCGGCAACTTTGAATCCGGCCTTTTGCGCAGCCGACCCAGGCGCGACGTCTTTGACTTTGGCCTTCTCTTTCGGATCGAGTGAAAGGCCGACGGCATTCGGCATCGGATACGGATAAAGCACGTCGTCGGCAATCGGCTTTCGTTCGTCGCGGAAGAAACGGCGCTCGGCATCACGCACCTGGTGGCAGTGCATGCAGCTCTGAACCACTTTGCCTTCGTAGTCGAGCGCTGGCTTGTATTTGCCAGCCAGCGACGGGAAATCGTCCGGCGTTTTGAATTGAGTTGGCCGAGGCTGTTTGCCGGCCAGGGAGGTCTTGTTCGCCGGATAATGTTTGTGCAATGCGAGCGCGGCGGCGAGCGCTTCACGAAAACTTTCGATGGAAATGTCCTTGGTTGCGTCTTTGCGCTCGGAACGCGTGCCGTAGCGGCCGTAAATCGTCCTGTCCGTGTTCATGAAGAAGACGGCGAAGGTAAGGTCGTAGTCGAATTGGAAAAGCGTGAGGTCAAGCGCGTTGGCTTGCACCAGCCGGACGCAGACAAACTCGTCCATCAAACCGGACACTCTTGGATTGCGACGAACCAACTGTTCGTCAAAAGCGCGGCAGTCCACTCACGGGACGCAGCGAACGACGATCAGGAGCGGCCTGCCGGTGCGCGCCGCCTCGGCGAAGCCTTTGGGCAGATCGTTGTAAATCCAATGGCCCGCGGCCTCGACTTCCTTGCGGTCGTTCAGCACGCGCTCTCGGCGGTCTTCGGCTGCATTAAGCGCTGTGGCCGCGAGGAGCAACGAGCCGGTCAAAAGGGTGAGAGATTTGGTCATCGGTTTCGATTGAGGACTTTTCCACAAACCGGTTCAAGAAACTTTTTTGACGGCCCATTCCGTGGTCGTGAGCAAATCAGTTTTCCGAAAACGGCGGCAAATAGCTGCGGAGCAGCGATAGATTGTAGCCCACGGCGCAAGCCGTGGGTTTGCGTGTGAAAGTTGCGAGCCGCGTAGCGGCGAAAGAAAGCCCAATAGGAAAGCGGGATTCTATCGCCCCTTCCGGGGCTTATGGCTTTGTCGTCAAGCTCCCACGGCTTACGCCGTTGGCTACCCTCTTCCGCCACTCCGTGGCTGGCGGCAGGATTCATTTGTATTACGCTGATTTGCGCCTGCACTCCGACGGCGCATCCGAACCGTAGCGAGACTCCTGAAATAATTGTCCCGCTTCGACTATTCCTGGGACGGCCTGCACGGATGCCGCCGGGACTTGCAGCCAGAGATGCACGCTTCCAGCGTGCAGGTTGCGCGGCATCCCTGCCGCGCGAGGTGAAAAGATTTGCCCCGCGCGTTCGGGCACGCCATAAGTGAACGAAAACAAATCGATGAAATCTGTTGTTGAGCGTCTGTTCCTGTTCGCCGCCTTTGTGCTCTTTACTGCCTCGCGCCTGTTCGCCGCCGACGAAACCAACACCATTGCTCCAGCCTGGAAGAACATTCTACAGCCGGACAACCAACAGCCGTTTGGCATCGAAAAGCGCATCCCATGGACGACCTCGCGGATCGCTGGCTCGCCCGATCCGCCGCTGCCCTATGTGGTGAAGCGCGTTTTTCCGAAGCTCAAATTCAAGGAGCCGGTGGATTGGGCCAATACACCGAGCATCGACCGCTTGTTTGTCGCGGAACAGTGGGGGAAAATTTTTTCGTTCAAGAACGATCCCGATGTCGAGCAAGCCGCTCTGGTGATTGACCTGCACAAAGAGATTCCGGCGTCAACCCAACTTTACGGGATGGCTTTTCATCCCGGATTCGCGACCAACCGTTTTGTCTATTTGTGCTACGTCCTGAAAGACGGTCTGCCCGATGGCTCGCGCGTGTCGCGTTTCAACCTGACTCAGAGCGACGCGCCGCAAATTGATTCCGCCAGCGAAAAGATCATCCTCACCTGGCTCTCCGGCGGGCACAACGGCGGCTGCCTCAAGTTCGGCTCGGACGGTTTTCTCTACATTTCGACCGGCGACACTGCTTCGCCCGACCCGCCCGACCCGCTCAATACCGGCCAGGACATCAGCGACCTGTTTTCCTCTGTTCTCCGCATCGACGTGGATCACGAAGAGAACGACAAGCCCTATCGGGTGCCGCCCGACAATCCGTTCGTGAAAACACCGGGCGCGCGTCCCGAAGTCTGGGCTTACGGCTTCCGCAACCCCTGGAGGATGGGCTTTGATAAACAGACCGGCGCGTTGTGGGTGGCAGACGTCGGTTGGGAATTGTGGGAAATGGTTTATCGCGTTGAACGGGGCGGCAACTACGGCTGGAGCATCGTCGAGGGCCCGCAGTCGATCAAACCGAACGGCAAACTCGGCCCGACGCCGATTCTGTCACCCGTTGTTTCGCATTCGCACACCGAGGCGGCGTCCATCACGGGAGGCAGCGTCTATCACGGCAGACGGCTGCGCGAATTGGACGGCGCTTATATTTACGGCGACTGGGTGACGGGCAAGTTCTGGGGCCTGCGTCACGACGGCAAACAACTCACCTGGCGTCGGGAACTGGCCAACAGCACGATGCAGGTCGTCTGTTTCGGCGAAGACAATTCGGGCGAGCTTTACGCCATGGACTACGGCGGCGGGATTTTCCAACTCGAACCAAACCCGGTTCCGGATAACAGTTCGAGCTTCCCGCGCAAGTTGAGCCAAACCGGCTTGTTCGCGTCCACCAGAGACCACGCGCCTGCGCCCGGCGTCATTCCATTTTCGGTCAATGCGGAACTCTGGAGCGACGGCGCGAGCGCGGAACGATTGGCGGCTTTTCCAGACACGGCGGGGACCTACAAAGGCAAGGACCTCTGGGGAGCGGTGAAATGGATCTTTCCGTCAAACGCAGTTCTGGCGAAGACGTTGTCGCTGGAAATGGAACCAGACAAACCGCAGAGCCGCCGCCGCGTCGAGACGCAAATTCTCCATTTCGAGGGCGTGAACTGGCGCGGCTACGCGTATCAGTGGAACGACGATCAGACCGACGCCACGCTCGTGGACTCCGTGGGCACCAATCGCGCATACCAAATCGCCGACGCGCAGGCGCCAGGGGGCCATCGCGGGCAAACCTGGCATTTCCACAGTCGCGCGGAGTGTTTGCGCTGTCATAATCCATGGGCGGGCCCGCCGCTGGCGTTCAACTTTCCTGAGCTGAACAAAGACCATCGCTATCCGAGGGCGCCTGGCGCCGAGGCGGATTCGCGCAACGATAACCAGATTCGGACGCTGGCGCACATCGGAATGTTGGACAAGTCGTTGTTCGATGAACCGGCATTGAAGCTGGCCGATCCGCGCGACGCGAACGCCGATTTGCAGGAGCGGGCGCGTTCCTGGCTGCACGTCAACTGCGCGCATTGCCATCGTTTCGGCGCGGGCGGTTCGGTTGCGTCGTTCTTCAACTACGACCAGAAGCTGGAAGAGAGCCGGACCGTTGATTTCGCGCCCTCGCAAGGCATGTTCGGCATTCCGGCCGCGCACGTGATCACGCCGGGCGACCCGTTGCGGTCAGTGCTTTACTACCGAATTTCGTCACTGGGACCGGCCCGTATGCCGCGTATCGGTTCGCGCAGGGTCAGCGAAGCGGGGTCGGACCTGATTTATGACTGGATAAAGCGGATGCCAACAGCGGCCGCCACGAATGAAGCCAACGAAGCCGCTGCAGGAAAAAATGAAGAAGCCAATCGCAACCTGTTGAGCGAGCTTTGCGGCGGGAAAATTTCTTCGCCGGAAGACCGGGCGGAGTTGATTGGCCGCTTATTGAGTTCAACCATGGGCGCGCTGGCTTTGCTGCACGAGGTCAATGTGAAGTCATTAAGCCCGGTGTTGCAGGCCGAAGTGATTGAACGCGGCGCGTCGCACGCGAACGCGCTCGTGCGCGACCTGTTCGAACGGTTTATTCCCGAAGAACGACGTGTCAAACGACTCGGCACGGACATCAGGCCCGACGAAATTCTTGCGCTCAAGGGCGACGCGGCGCGCGGCGAAAAAGTATTCTTCACCGAAGGCGGCGTGCAATGTTTTCAGTGCCACCGTGTCCGCGACCGTGGCCGCGACTTTGGTCCCGATCTCAGCCGCATCGGCCAGAAATATACTCGCCTCCAACTCCTCGACAGCATGCTCAATCCCTCGAAGACCATCGACCCGGCCTTTGCGACTTATCAGGTGGAGACGAAAAACGACCTGAGCTACTCCGGTCTCCTGGTGCGAAAGAGCTCCGATGAAGTGGTGTTGAAGGACGCCAACCTGAATGAGGTGCACGTGAAAGTCAGCGAAATGAAAACGTTGGAGAGTTCAAAGGTTTCGGCCATGCCCGAAGGCTTGCTCCAGAGTCTGACTGCGCAGGAGGCGGCTGATCTGGTCGAGTTTCTCAGTTCGTTGCGTTAGCACGCTGAAAAAAGGTGACTCCTGCATCTCTCCATGAACCGGCTATCGGAGCGCGGACAGCCATGTCCGCACGAATCAAGTCCGAGGCACTCGCGGACAAGGCTGTCCGCGCTCCTGTCCGTCGCTGGTTCATGGTCCCGATGCGTGATTCTGAAATCGTGGAGGCTACCCATGAACCGCCCCTCTCCCGGCCTGCGGCCACCCTCTCCCTGCCTTGCGGGGAGAGGGCAGGGAGAGGGGTGCCAATCTGGTTCATGGTCCCAATGCATGCGAAAAACGAAAGAGGGCTTCTCATGAACCGGATGGGGCGAGACTCCGTCGAGCCCTAATTTCTTCCCATTGGAGATCAGGGCTCGACGGGAGTCTCGCCCCACCGTTTCATGGTCCCAATGCGCGATTCTGGAATCGTGGAGGCTCTCCCAGGACCTGGAAATTAGGCAGCCATCTCGGCCTGAAGCCAACCGGGACACTACCCGAATCCGTCGCGGCTGTCGGGGTTAGATCAAAACCGGACGAATTGTTAGATCAAAAGTGGAATTGTTAGGGTGTTTTGTGATTTGAGCTTGCCTGTCGGATCGGGCTGGTTGGAGCCTGCGG
>QHNT01000476.1 GCA_003218515.1 Verrucomicrobiota bacterium
GGCAGAGCCGACCCTGGCGAGAGCCGGATGGGGGAAACCTCCATGTCCGGTTCGACGAGGGAGAGGGGAGCGGCGGTCATTGACGCTATTGTCTTTCACTCCGTGCTTTCCTCTCTACTCTACTGTTCATCTGTGGTTGGAAACTCTTACTCCCCTTCAGGGCTTGAGGGCCGGTGTACCCAGGGTGACGCTCGAAGACTCGCTTACCCTGGGCTTTCTTTTGCCCCGTTGGGGCATCGACCGTGATTATTCGTCTTCGTCTCCTCGGATGACCTGAGAAGAAATAAACGATCTCATGAATCCGGACAGGGGAGATTTCGGACGCAGCGCAGCCTGCGCTTCCGCTTCGGCATACCGTTCCTTGTTCTCCTTCACCGCTTCAACCGCGCGCATGAAATATTCAGACGTAGGCCGCAGTTTCACGCGTTTGGCTTTGTCGTAAGCATAAATCGCCTTGCCGTCTTCGACCGTGCGTTTGAGATCGGCGCCGGTGAAGCCCTCGGTCGCGGCAATGAGCTGAGGCACGTCCACGTTGCGAAGTTCTTCCGGCAGGCTTTGCAGGTGTTCGGAAAGAATTTCCGTGCGGGCCTGCGGATCGGGCAGTTTCATTCCCAACCACAATTCCACGCGCCCGGAACGGACCAGCGCCGGCGGGAGATGCGCCACGTTCATGGCGGTCATCATCACGCAGACGCGACCGGCGCTTTCGCTTTCGAGACCGTCCAGCATCGTCAGCAAATAGCGGTAAAGCCCTCGCTCCTCTCCGTCTTCAAAAATGGAGTCCGCGTCATCGATGAAAATGATTGAAGGCGCATTGTCTTTGGCCGCCTCGAACACGTGGTGGATGCGCTGGTAGAAATCGCTGGTGCCCGTGATGAACGTCCCGTCGATGAGGAAGAACTTGCTCTTGAGCCGATGAGCGAGCGCGCGGCCCACGGTGGTCTTGCCGGTGCCGGGCGGCCCGTAAAGCAGCACGCCTCGTTTCGACCGCAACTTGTACTGGTTGGCCAGCGCATCGTTTTCCAGGGGCAGGACGATATTGATTTCCAGGTTGCGCAGGACGTCATCCACCCCTTTGAGGTCGGTCAGATCGACGGCCTGGACCTCGCCGAGGTCCACGTTGCTGGCGAGGCGTTGGGATCGCAGGTATTCAATGAACGTGTCGGTGCTGAGTTCTTTGAAGTTCACCAACCATTGGCAGGCGGCTTTCAACTGGTGGGCGTTGAGCTTGGGCGCGAACCGGAAGATTTTCTCGAAGTCCAGTTTTTTGGAAGCTCCACAAAATGATTCCACGAGTGCGGCGTAATCTTCGACTTTGAAACGCTCGACGCCGAAGGAGTAACTGCGTTGTTCGGCCGCTTCAGCCAGGTGGCCTGTGGTGCTGAAGATGAGTTTCTTCTTCGTTTCCAGGGCATAGGAACACAGGCCCATCATGGTGGCGTTGAAATAGCCGCTGCGCGGGTAGAAATGGCAGCCGGCCGAGGAGAGATCGACCAGGTGCACGTCGTCCACGATCACAGCGGCGTGCGACTTGAGCGCGTGGAGGAGCAGTTGGTAAAGGGTTTCTTCGAGCGCCAGCGGATGATTTTTGGCGGAGGCCTCCACGAAGTCCTTCATGTTCAGAAGGACGCCACCGACCTGCTTGTGCAGTTCCTTCAGAATCGTGGTCTTGCCGCGGCCAACTCCACCCCACAAACGAACAATCGATCCGACCTGCAGGCCGGCCGACAGATTATCGAAAGCACTCTTTTGGGCAGGACACAGTTGGATGCCAGGTTGGTTCGACATAAAACAAGTTGAGTGCTTGCAAGCTATCGCACTGCGCGGAAATCTCAAGGGGAAGGGAGCTACGCTTTTGAGTTTCCCTCTTTGGCATCCATATCCACCTCCGCCCGGAAAGCCCCCGATGACACGTTGCAGGTGCTGTATCACCGGCGCCGCGTCAAGCAGGCGCCCCGACTCGTCAGGCGTCTCGCATTCCCGAATCCGTGTCCATCCGTGTTCATTCCAATACTATGAAACCCAAGACCCAATCCTCCATTATCGGCTCGATTCTGCTTTCGTTCGCCATCGCTCACATCTCCGCACAGGGGCAAAGCCCTCCAGGCCCTGGTCCGGAACATGAAGCCCTCAAGAAACTCGAAGGCACGTGGAACGCCAAGGTCAAGATGGGAGACGACGAATCGGCGGCGACAGCGACGTACAAAATGGTCTGCGGCGGCATGTGGCTGATGAGCGATTTCCAGGGCTCGTTCGGCGACCAGAAATTCTCGGGTCACGGCCTGGATGGTTATGATCCGGAGAAGAAGAAGTACGTGTCGGTGTGGGTGGATTCCATGAGCACCCGGCCGATGTTCCTCGAAGGCACCTACGACAAAGAGAAGAAGACCTCCACGATGACGGGCGAGGCGAAGGGACCGGATGGCAAAATGGCCAAGCACAAGATGACGACCCACATGCCGGACGATGACCATATGACGTTCACGATGTACCTCCTCGATGCCGACGGTCAGGAGAACAAGGTGATGACGATCGAGTACACGCGGAAGAAGTAATAGAGAGCCGGAGCAATCCGCAGAGATCACACCGGACTCGCGGATTCAGGACAATTCCGGGTCCGTAGCTCGCTGAGCGACTCGGTCCCGAGGGTTCATGGATAAAGATTCGAGGCGGGTCCATCAGATCCAGAGGCACCAAGCGAGCCGCCCCCAGCACCGCCTGGACCGAGAGTGAAACTCAGTGACGTGAGTTGCGGGTTTGAACCTCCGGCGCGCACGATTCCAATCGAAGGCCCGCCAGCGCCGCCACCGCCGTGGCCGCCTCGGCCGCCATCACCCCCCTTGCCGCCAGGAGCACCATCACCGCCGTCATCCTGTTCGCCCGATCCACCATAAGGTCCTCCCAAGCCTCCTGCAGTACCGATTCCACGGGTGCCAGCCGTTCCGCCGTTGCCCCCGTTGCCCCCGTTGCCGGTCACGAGAGTGCAGTTCTCGATTCGCGCGTCTGAACTCCAAAGATAAACCGCAAACGAACCGCCCGCCGATCGCCCAGCTCTTCCCCCAGTGCCTCCGCACCCACCTCCACCTCCGCCACCTCCACTGCTCCCGTAGGAATCACAATTAGCAGTTCCGCCGCCTCCGCCGCCTCCGCCCCCGCCACCGTTGCCGCTTCCGCCGGTAGCGCCGTCGGTTCCATCGGTTGGAGAATAGCCGAGCACTGTGAAGCTTCCCAAGCTTCCGGGAAGGCCATTAACTCCGTCAGCGCCCGGCGCTCCGTCGGTGCCGGGGGTTCCATCGCAGTTCCTGCTCCCGGAACACGGCGCACCAGCGCCGCCCGGCGTTCCACCTGCGCCTGTACCGCCGGCGAATCCATCTGAACCACCGAGACCAGGCAAACCACCGACACCACCCGACTTGCCGCACGCAGAACTTCCCGCGGTGCCACCGGGCGGCTGATTGCACCTAGAGCAGCCGAAGGAGGAGTTTTCACAGCCAGGGCTGCCCATGCCGCCATTGCCTCCGTTTGCTCCGTCCAAACCGCTGACACCCGCAAGTCCGCTCCCGCCGTTGCCAGCCTGAATCGAACACTGACGGATCACCAGGCCGGGACTGTTGAGCGCAAAGACGCCATAAGCGCTTGCCGCCGCGCCGGCCGCGTTTCCAGCGGTGACAGTCAAATGATCCAACGTCGTCATATTCGTGAGGTTGTTGGCATTAATTGCCGTTGCGTTGGTAACCGTGACATAGACCGTGAACCCGTCATTGCGCGACCAATCCGTGGGACTATAACCCCCATAAATGGAAACGCTGTTTGAAAGACTGAGCGTACCCGAAATATAAACACCGGCCGCCACATAAACGTCCTTTCCGGCCGCTGTCCCACGCCGGACGCCTTCTGCTATCGTGCGCACCGGCTGCGTCATTGTGCCGGGAAAACTATCGTTGCCGGACGTTGCGACGAAGATCGCCTTGGCCACATCCCCATCAATGCCATCGCCATTGGAATCAACGAACGCATCGTCCGGTATATCCACGATGTTGCTCGCGGCAAGGAAGAGACGGAACAACGACGCGTTGTTTGTGAACTGAACCACGACGTAAAATTTGTCCGTGTCTGAGGCAGGCAACTTCGGCACGGTGATCCAGTCGAAGCCCAGCGCGGGTGTCTGCTGCAGCACGAAATTCGTGGAATTGGTGGCCGACCAGGAGATGACCGCGTTCGTGCCTTGTCCCGCGATTTCAAGCCTCGGTGTGGCGGAAGCGAACAGCAGGATCAAGCCCGCGCCCAAAAGCGTCCCTACGACCGC
>QHNT01000372.1 GCA_003218515.1 Verrucomicrobiota bacterium
TGATGTCGGCGGAGCGTTCGAGCGCCTCGAGTTGGTCCTCCATCAGGTTCTTCGAGTCGTAGAGCAGCCGGCCGATCAGCGTGGACTTGCCGTCGTCCACCGAGCCGCAGGTGTTGAAGCGGAGAATTTCGACGGGATGGTGCGCGTGAGCTGGCATGGCAGAAGTCTTCAACCACGGATGCACACGGATAAACACGGATTGAAAAATGGGAGTGTTGCAAACGACTCTGAAATGAATCCGCCTGAATTTGTGCAGGTTATGTCTCGACCGCCTTGGTATCCGTGTGAATCCGTGTTCATCCGCGGTTAAAAGTCCGAGCTTAGAAATATCCCGCCTTTTTCCGGTCCTCCATCGCCGCATCGGAGGTCTTGTCGTCGGCGCGAGAGCCGCGTTCGGTCACACGAGCGGCGGCGATTTCGGCAATGATGTCATCCACGCTGTCGGCGCGGCTCTCCACCATGCCGGTGCTGATGATGTCGCCGATGGTGCGGACGCGGACGACGAGTTCCTTCACCTGGTCGTTCGGTTTCAGCGGCAAGAGGTCGGTGACCGGCAACCACTGGCCGTTGCGACGGACGCATTTTCGCATGTGGCTGAAGTAAATAGTGGGCACTTCCAGCTTTTCTTTGCGGATGTATTCCCACACGTCCAGTTCGGTCCAGTTCAAAATTGGGAACGCGCGTATGTTTTCGCCTGGGTTGACGTGGCCGTTGTAAAGGTTCCAGATTTCGGGCCGTTGATTTTTCGGGTCCCACTGTCCGAAGCCGTCGCGGAAGCTGAAGAAACGTTCCTTGGCGCGGGATTTTTCCTCGTCGCGCCGCGTGCCACCGATCAAGCAATCGAAACGAAACTCTTCGATAGCGCCGAGTAAGGTTGGAATTTGCAACTCATTGCGGCTGATCACACCGGGCTTCGGAATCGCGGTGCCTTTGGCGATGGCCTCTTCGACTTTGCGGACGATGAGTTTGGCGCCGATTTGTTGCGCACGGCGGTCGCGAAATTCGTTCAGCTCGGGGAAATGATGGCCGGTGTCCACGTTGAGCAACGGCATTGGAATTTCCGACGGACGAAAGGCCTTTTCAGCGAGACGCAGGAGGCAGATGGAGTCCTTGCCGCCCGAGAACAACAGCGCCGGGCCATCGAACTCGGCGGCGACTTCGCGCAGGACGTGAATCGCTTCTGTCTCGAGATATTGCAGATGATCGAGATGGTATGAACTCATCAGTCGTTAAAGGGTCTGGCGTTTGTCCATGGGTCCAGGTTCTGGCGTCCTGGGTCTAGGATTGATCATCGGTTGCCAAGCGAGCGGATCAAACCGCTGATAAGTTTGCCGGTGTGGATACATCGGGTCAAAAGTTTCTGTTGCGCAGCGCTTGCGACAAACTTGTTGTCGAGCAGGACATAGCTCATGGAACGCACTTCACCACACGAGCGGCGTGCAATGTTGTATGCCTGACGTTTCTCAGCTGAATGCTCTCCCAGCCTTCGGCGATGTTGTTCATCACCGAAACGGCAGCTCGTTGAAGCTGGTCGCGCAAGCCGAAATCCTTCGACAAAGGCTCGCGAAGGCAGAGCGCATAGACTTCGTCGGTTAGCATCCGCGCCGTTTTCCAAGCTTCCGAATTTTCAAAAGGTTCGCCCATGCGGTTTTCCAGAACCCAAGACGCCAGAGCCTAGACCCGCGCGGCCTTCGCCGCGCTTCCACCCCAGTTCGCGTGCAGGCCGCACTCGCGTTTCTCGTCGGCTTTCGCGGGGTCGAAGTAGTCCCATTCGTTCGGGAGATTGTGTTGCTCGAGATAAGCCTCCATTTCGGCGTCGCTCCAGTAAAAGACCGGACTGACCTTGAGCGTGGCGAAGTTTTTGTCTTCCGAGACGATGTCGAGCCCGGCGCGATTGGGATTCTGCACCTGGCGCAACGCGGTGATCCAGACGGTCGGCGCGAGTTCCTTCATGCCGCGCTGGAAGGGCTCCAACTTCATGAGCGCGCTGAACTGTTTCAGACCTTCCTCATCGTCCGTTGTTGGAACCGACCCAAAAATCGCGTCGCGATGGGCGGCAGTTATCTTGGGCTGGTACGCCTTGAGGTTCAGTTTGAGAAGTCTCCTGAGCTGCTCGGCGTGGTGATAAGTGGCGGGGCGGTTGTAGCCGTGATCGACCCACAGCACGGGGATGTCCGGTTGCACCTGCACGCAGAGATGGAGAATGACGGCTTCGTAAGGGCGGAAGTTCGTCGAGACGATGGCGCGCGCGTGAGACAGGGCGATGGCCCAGCGGACGATTTCGAGCGGCGACTTATTGCGCAGTTCGGAGTTGGCTTTGGAAAATTGTTCCGGAGTCATGCTCATGAATGAACCACAAAGTCACAGAGGCCCTTTGTTCCGTGCTGTCTTTGTGTCTTTTAATTCACTGCCTTGGGTTGCTCCTGCCACAGCACGCGCGCGCACCAATCGCCGAAGCGTTCTCCGGGTTGACGTTCCTTCGCATAGCGCGCGAACACAGGACGCAGCTCACTCTCGATGTCCGGGTCTTTGACCATGTCCTTCCAGAGGCGATTCAGCCGCGTGCCGGCGGTGTCACCGCCGAGCCAGACCTGATAACGCCCGGGCGCTTTGCCGACAAACGCGATTTCAGCCGTGTAGGGACGCGCGCAACCATTCGGACAGCCCGTCGAGCGAATAATGATTTCCTCGCCCGCAAGGCCGACCTCTGCGCAAAGCGCTTCGATGCGATCAATCAAGCCGGGCAACATGCGCTCCGATTCCGCAAGCGCGAGGCCACACGTGGGCAATGCCGGGCAGGCGAGCGACATCGAATGCAACACGCTGGCTTGATTCTCGGTCTTCACGCCGTGCTCGGCCAGCAGCGCGTTGATCGCGGTTTGGTCGGCTTCGGAGATGTTCGCGAGAATGACGTTTTGGTTCGGCGAGAGGTGAAACTCGATACCGTCTGACTTCTCGGCTATCCGGCGCAGGGCGGTCTTGAGGCGGTAATTGCCGGCGTCCTTTACGCGGCCGGTTTCGACGAACAGAGTAAGGAACCAGCGTCCGTCCGTTTGTCGATGCCAGCCGTAAAGGTCGCCGGTGGTCGTGAATTTGAAAGGACGTGCCGGTTCAAGCTTGATGCCGGCGCGTTGCTCGACCTCGGCGCGCGTCCAGTCCGCGCCGCGCTCCTGCACGACGTATTTCAGCCGCGCGTGTTTGCGGTCAACGCGGTCGCCGAAATCGCGATGAATCGTCACCACGGCTTTGGCGACCGCGACGAGGTCTTGCGGTTGAAGGAAACCGAGGACATCGGCCAGGCGTGGATAGGTTGCTTGATTGCCATGGCTCCGGCCCATGCCGCCGCCGACCGCGAGATTGTAGCCAACGAGTTGGTCGTTCTCGAGAATCGCGATAAAGCCAATGTCGTTCGTCAGGATGTCAATGTCGTTCACCGGCGGAACGACAAACGCGGTCTTGAATTTGCGCGGCAGATAAGTCTTGCCGTAAAGCGGGTCCTCGAAATCCTTGTTCGCCGGATCGTCCAGGTTCAATTGCGTGCCCTCGAGCCAAATCGAATGATATGCCCTGGTGCGCGGCTTAAGCGCGTCGGCCACGCGTCTGCAATCTTCAACAACCTGCGCCCGCGCCTGCGTGTAGGCGGGTGTCGGGGGCGCCATGACGTTGCGGTTCACGTCGCCGCAAGCCGCCAGCGTCGAAAGCAGCGCTTCGTTGATTTTCTTCACCAGCGGGCCGAGGCCGGACTTTACCACGCCGTGAAACTGGATGCTCTGACGCGTCGTGACACGGAGCGTGTTGTTGCCGTGTTGCGTTGCGAGATCGTCGAAAACACACCACTGCCTGGGCGTCATCACCCCGCCTGGGATGCGCCCGCGGATCATCATGATGAACTTCTTCTGCGTCTTGCGCAGGTCCCGGTCGTCCTGCTGGTAAATGCCGTGGAATTTCAGAAACTGCACGTCATCCTCAGAAAATCGATCCGCCTCCGGGTTGGCCAGCGTTTGGGCAATGGCGCCGGCGAGCGTCGGGGTCGCTTCTTTGATAATCTCATTATGCGTCACTTTCAGTGGCGCGTCCGTTGTAATCATAAGTTAATTGCTAAAGATACTGACTTTAGCAACAATGTCGTGCGGTTGTCAACGTAGTCTCCAGGGTGATTTGTTCAAGAAAATGATGGCAGAAGGAATTTTTATTCGACCTGGGCCGCTAATCGCGTCGGCATGAAGGCACGCTTGCATCGGCGCACTTTGAGCCTAGAGTGAACCGTCTCAACTGCCAATTTCCCAGGAAGCATGAGCCAGCGGAAGTTCTGTTACCTCGACAACAACGCCACGACGCGGGTCGCGCCCGAGGTGCTGGAGGCCATGTTGCCGTTTCTAACCGAACGATGGGGCAATCCCTCGAGCGCCTACGCGTTTGGCAATGAAGTCACCAAACAGATTGAAGCAGCCCGCGCCAAAGCCGGCGCGCTGATCAACGCCGACTCGCGCGAAGTGGTCTTCACCAGTTGCGGAACGGAGAGCAACAACTCGGCAATTTACAGCGCGTTGATGACGAATCCTGCCAAAAGGCACGTCGTCACGACCGCGGTGGAGCACTCGGCGAACATCAAATTCTGTGAACTTCTTCAGAAGCGCGGCTACGCGGTGACATTCCTGCCGGTCGAATCCGACGGCTCGCTTGATTTGCACCGGCTCGAAAAATCCATTCGACCCGACACGGCGATTGTCTCCGTGATGTGGGCCAACAACGAAACCGGCGTTATTTTTCCCGTCGAAGAAATCGCGGCCATTTGTCACAGCAAAGGCGTGCTCTGCCACACGGACGCGGTGCAGACGGCCGGCAAATTGAAAATTGATGTCCAAAGTCTCGGCGTGGATTTTCTGTCGCTTTCCGCCCACAAATTTCATGCGCCGAAGGGAATCGGCCTGCTTTACGTGAAACGGCGCACCAGGTTTCAGCCTTACTTGATCGGCGGGCATCAGGAAAGGGACCGGCGCGGCGGGACAGAAAACGTTCCCTACATTATCGGCCTGGGTCGCGCGGCTGAACTGGTGATGGAACATTTGGACAGGGAAAACACCCGCATCCGGGTTCTGCGCGACCGGCTGGAGGACGCCATTCTTACGACGATTCCGGGCACCAGCCGCAACGGGGCGAAGGAACCGCGCCTGCCCAACACATCCAGCATCGCCGTCGATTCGATCGAGGCAGAAGCCGTTTTAATGCTGCTCGACCAGGACGGCATTTGCGCGTCGAGTGGTTCAGCCTGCACGACCGGTTCGCTTGATCCGTCCCACGTGCTGGTGGCGATGGGGTTGAGTCCGGCGCGCGCGCGCGGTTCGGTGCGATTCAGCCTGGGTATCTACAATACGGGCGAGGACGTGGACTATTTGCTGGAGCATCTACCGCCCATTGTTGCGAAGTTGCGTGCTGTCTCCCCAGCGGGTCCGGATGAAGTGAAGGTTGCGGGGCGCGACTCGAATTCATGGGCTGCTCGCCCGGCGCGTCGGGAGGGGCGAAAGGTGCGCAAAGCGGCGGCGTGATGAGCTTCTCGTTCTCTTGGAACTTCCTCACCGAAGTCCAAGGGCAACTTGCCAGTGCTATTGATCCCACTCTCTGAGGTTCATGGAGAGCCCCCTTTCGTTTTTCCGCATGCATTGGGACCATGAACCACCCCTCACCCGACCTTCGGCCACCCTCTCCCCATCGGATGGGGAGAGGGAAGGGGTGAGGGGGACGGTTCATGGGGAGCGAACACCTCCAAAATTTGGACGTGAGTTGGGGCCATGAACCTTGAATCCCCCTCACGCGCCCTTCGGGCACCCTCTCCCCCTCGGAGGGGGAGAGGGACGGGGTGAGGGGGCGGCTCATGGAAAGCGAGAGACCGGAGCAGTTGATGTGTCGAGCGAAAAAATCGTGTTCAAGCCTGGCGTTCCCGCTTAATCTTCCGGCATGGACCAATTGCTCAAATTGCTGCGCGAAAATGCGGCGCTGACTCCGGCCCAACTTTCCAAAATGCTGAACCTTCCCGAAGCTGAAGTTGTCGTGAAAATCAAAGCCTACGAAAAGGACAACGTCATCCTCGGTTACCGCACGGTCCTGAATGAAGAACGGTTGGGCGTGGATTTGGTGCGCGCGGTGATCGAAGTGAAAATCACACCCGAACGCGGCGGCGGTTTCGACCGGCTGGCCGAACGCATCGCCAAATACGCCGAGGTCAACTCCTGTTATTTGATGTCCGGCGGATACGATTTGCTGGTGATTGTGGAAGGCAACAGCTTGCGCGAGGTGGCGACGTTTGTTTCCGAAAAGCTGGCGACCATTCAAGGCGTCCTCTCCACCGCCACCCACTTCATGCTCAAGCCGTACAAGGAACAAGGCGTGTTGATGACGCGCGAGCAGAATGACGAACGCCTGGCGGTGGCGCCCTGAGCGCGAGCGTTGAATCGTTAGAGTGGTTGCCAAAAGCAATTTCCGATCAACGTCGTGTTCAGGAACTCCCCTCACCCGTCTGAAGCCATCCTCTCCCCTCATCCGATGAGGGGAGAGGGCAGGGTGAGGGGTTGAATCGGGAGGACGGGCGTGTTCCGCAAGCCGCGAGATCGACTATCGGGACGTCGGGTAATTTTTTCCGATGCATCGAACGGCCCCACTCGCCGTCGGGTTTAACGGTTCAACGCTTGAACGTTTTTAACGTTTTAACGTTTCAACGCTTTGTTCACAACTGCTTTATCGCCGCGTCCAGCGCAACGTAAAGCTGGCTCATGGTCACCTCGGTTTCGTCGCCCATGTTCGAAATGCGGAACGTGCTGCCTTTGATTTTCCCGTAGCCGCCGTCGATCAGGAATCCCTCGTCCTTCACCAGCTTCTGGAACTTTGCGACGTCGATGACGCGGCCGCCCGGCTTGGCGCCGTTGTTCACGCAGGTCAACGTGACAGATTCGAAACCTTTTTCCGGAAAGAGCGTGAAGTCGGGGTCATGTTTTGCTCGGCGTTTTTCTGAAACTCGACAAAATCGAAGTAATAACCGCGGTCTTTCATCGTCGCGGCCTTGGCCAGCGCGGCAGGCGAACAGGTGAACAGCGCCATGCCCGGCGGCAGCGCGAGCGCCTTTTGCGTTCCGGCCAGCAACACGTCAATGCCGAGCGTGTCGAGTTCAATCTTGGCCGCCGAGAGCGAACTGACCGCATCGACGATGAACATCACGTCGGAATATTTTCTCTTGAGCGCGGCGATTTCCGCGAGCGGACTCAGCACGCCGGTCGAAGTTTCGTTGTGAATCAGCGTGAGCGCGTCGAATTGTCCGGCGGCAAGCTTGGCGTCCACTTGTTCGGCGCGAATCGGCGAGCCCCACGGCACCTGGAGGGCCTCGGCCGCTTTGCCGCAGCGTTTGGAAACATCGAACCACTTGTCGGAGAACGCCCCGCACATGCAGTTGAGCACCTTCCTGGAGACAAGATTTCGGATCGCGCCTTCCATCACGCCCCAGGCAGACGAGGTGCTCAGATAAACCAACTGTTTCGTGGAAAGGAGCGCCTGCAATTGCGGCTGGATTTTCGCCAGGAGGTCTTTGAATCCCTGCCCGCGATGGCCGATCATCGGCGAGCAGAATGCGCGGAACGTTTTCTCGCTCACCTCGACCGGGCCGGGGATGTGCAATTTTACGTGTCCCATCTTCGTTCGTTGAATCGCTAAAAAGTTAAACCGCCCAAACGTGAATCCGCGCGACGCGCCGAAACAGGGGCGCAATTTTTCATAAGGCCACCACCGACGCAAGCGGAGTTTTCACAAACGCGGAATGTGGAACGCGGAGCGGAGCGTTGCCTGCGCTTGGAGCGCGAAAACATTTTACTTGGCCGCCGTTCCCGATACATTGCGGCCCATGATTCACGTGGGCATTGGCTACGACGTGCACCGTCTGGTCGAAGGGCGCAAACTCATCCTCGGCGGCGTGGATGTTCATCATAGCAAGGGCCTGGATGGTCATTCGGATGCGGACGTGTTGATGCACGCCGTTTGCGACGCCGTGCTCGGCGCCCTGGGCGAAGGGGATATCGGTCATTTTTTCAGCAACACCGATCCGCGCTGGAAGAATGCGCCGAGCAAAGTGTTCCTGCAGGAGGCGGCACGGCAGGTGGCGTTTCACAGCGCGAAAATTGTCAACGTCGATTCCACCGTCATCGCGCAGGCGCCGAAGCTGGGGCCGCACATTCACGCGATGCAACTGAACATTTCCCAGGCCCTCGGCATCAACCCGAAGCGGGTCGGCATCAAGGCGACGACCAACGAGCAGCTTGGTTTTCTGGGGCGCGAGGAAGGGATCGCGGCGATGGCGGTGGCGGGTGTGGAGCTGCCACAGTGAACGATGGGCGCCAAGGCGGAAATCAGTTGGAAGGGGCGGACCGCCGATGGCCGCAGGCGGGAAGTCTATGCGCAACGCGTTGGCGGTGAGTGGAGATTTTTCGAGCGCGAAAAGCGTTATGACCCGTGGGAGGCGCTGGCGCACCCGCCCTTGGAGGATTGGCTGGAGTTGCTGGACGCCGTGCAGCGCCGGATCGCGCGGCGCCTGTTGCGTCCGGAAGAGGAATCGCGCCTGACGCAGACGATTCGCGAACTGTTTCCGGAAGCGGATTTGCCATGAAGCCGAGGCCGATGATTCTGATCACGCCAAGCGCCGAGCGCAAGGGCGTGGAGTTTTCAGACACCTCGCTGAGCTTGTCTGATCGTTACCCGCGGGCGATCCTCGCGGCGGGCGGTGTGCCGTGGGTGCTGCCTTGTTTGTCTTCAGAAAACCTGGTAGCGGAAGCGGTGCGACGTTGTGAGGGCGTGATGTTGACCGGCGGGGACGATGTTCAGCCGAAGCTTTACGCGAATCATTTGCCGCCCAAACTCAAGCGAACGGTCAGTCCGGCTGATCCGGCGCGGGACAAGTCGGAGTTATGGTTGATTCGGGAAGTTTTCCGCCAGCGCAAGCCGTTGCTGGCCATTTGCCGCGGACAGCAGATTTTGAACGTTGCGCTGGGCGGCACGCTGATTGTGGATATTGCCGCGCAGGTGCCCGGAGCGTTGAACCACAGCCGCCTGGACCGGAAGGACAAAATCGTTCACAAAGTGGCATTGACGCCCGGTTCCATCCTGAACAAGATTGCCGGCAAACAAACTCTGGGCGTAAACAGCTCGCATCACCAGGCGGTGGGACGCCTGGGCGAGCTGTTGTGCGTCACGGCGGTCAGCCCGGACGGCGTCGTGGAAGCGCTGGAATTGGCCGAAGCGGCAACGGGCGTGTTGCCGTGGGTGGTGGCCGTGCAATTTCATCCCGAGCGATTGTTTGAAACGCACGACGTTTTTTTTGAACTGTTCCGTGGTTTTACTCGTGCGTGTGAACCCAAACGGAAGCGACCTGTATGAAAACGAGAATCATGGTGGTGGACGACGACGCGAACATGCGTGATCTGATGAACACGCTGCTCGAGTCGGAGGGTTACGAAGTCATTCCGGCCGAGAGTGCGGCGGCGGCGCAGGCCGCGTTTGAAGGTCCCCAGCCGGATGCAGTGCTGCTTGACCTGCAACTGCCGGACGGGCATGGCCTCGATCTGCTGCCATCCATCAAAAAACAGTGGCCCGAAACGGAAGTGATCGTCCTCACCGGCAACGCGACGTTCGACGCCGCGGTCGAAGCCACCAAGCGCGGCGCCTATCATTTTCAAAACAAGCCGGTCGATCCGAAAAACCTGATGGTGCTCGTCAAGCGCGCGCTGGAGCACAAGCAACTGAACGAGCAGGCCAGTTCGCTGCGTCAGGCGCTCTCGACCATGACCGGCGGCGCTTCGCCGATCTTCCAGAGTTCAGCGATGAAGGCCGTCGTTCGCACGGTCGAACGCGTCGCACCGAGCGACGTTTCCCTGCTGCTGACCGGCGAAAGCGGCACGGGCAAAGAAATCATCGCCGACCTGGTCCACGCCCTCAGCCCGCGCGCCAAAGGTCCGATGATCAAGGTCAATTGCGCCGCGCTGCCGCGGGAGTTGATCGAAAGCGAGTTGTTCGGCTCGGTCAAAGGCGCTTACACCGGCGCCCAAGCCGACCGGGAGGGACTGTTTCGGCAGTCCGACGGCGGCACGTTGTTGTTGGATGAAATCTCCGAGATGCCCATCGACACGCAGAGCAAGCTGCTGCGCGTTCTCCAGGAGAAGGAAGTCCGGCCGGTGGGCGGGCGCACGAGTTACAAGACCGATTGCCGCGTCATCGCCGCCACCAATCGTCCGCCGGAGGAGGCCATCAAATCGGGCAAGCTGCGCGAGGATTTGTACTATCGCATCAGCGCCATTTCCATTCCGTTGCCGCCGTTGCGCGAGCGGCGCGAGGACATTTTGCCGCTGGCCAATTCTTTTCTCAAACGCTTCGCCGCCCAGGCCAATCGCGTCATCACCGGTTATACCCCCGACGCCGCCGAGATGCTGCGGAAATTCGACTGGCCGGGCAATGTCCGCCAGTTGCAGAACGAAGTGCAGCGCGCCGTGCTGATGTGCGAGGGCAAACAGGTGGACGTGCAGGACCTGTCCATCAGCGCGCCGCGCGTGGAGACGCCGGAGGATGAAACGAACCTGACGCTGATGGAAGCGATGGAGCGGAACACGATCGTCCAGATGCTCAAGGAAACCGGCGGCAACAAACTCGAAACCGCCAAACGCCTCGGCATCGGCCGCCAGACACTCTACAACAAAATCAAGGCGTACGGGATTGAGACGTGATGTGTGTTCGTTGAACCGTTGAAACGTTACAACGGTGAGGTTCCGGCCTCGTGGGATTTTTAACGATTTAACGATTCAGCGTTCTTCGCCAGGTAGCGTGCTATTTCCTCCCGAAACGAAGTCGGTTTCAACCCAAACAACTCCATTGCCGGTCTCGGATCGCCCACATTGTCCTCCTGCAACATGATCAGTTGATCGCGATTGAGCGGCGGCGCCTGGCCGAGCAATCGCGGGAAGGCCAATTCCAGAAAGGCGGCCTGACAACGCGCCAACCACAGCGGCAAATGCAGCTTGATTCGCCGTCGAGCGGTTACTTCCTGAATCAAATCCAGAATCTGTTCGAGGGTGAAAACCTCGGTGCCGCACAGGTCGTAAATCTGCCCGATGGAATGCGGTTCGCTCAACGCTCTCACAAAACAGGTGGCCACGTCTTGGACCGGCACAGGTTGAAATTTCGATTGGCCCGATCCGATCACCGGCAGCACGGGCGAGAACCGCGACATTCGCGCGAACAAATTCACGAAGCCGTCACCCGGCCCGTAGATGATGGAGGGGCGGAAAATTGTCCAGGCCAGCCCGCTCCGGCGAACGATTTCCTCCGCCGCCCATTTCGATTGATGGTAGCGCGAGGCCGCGTTGGGCCGCGTCCCCAGCGCGCTCATGTGGATGAAGCGTGTCACGTCGGCCGCGCGGGCCGCCGCCACGATGTTCTCCGTGCCGCGCGGGTGAACGTTCTCAAATGTGTTTTGGCCGACCTCACTGATGATGCCGACGAGGTGAACCACAGCCTCCACTCCATTCAAGCCTCCTTCCATCGAAGCAGCGTCGAGAACATTTCCCTGATGAACTTCGGTATGCCAGCGAGTCGCCGCTTCCCGAACCCGGCGCGGTTTCGCATCGCGCGCCAGAATGCGGGCGGAATGCCCGGCGTCGTGAAGCCGGTGAAGCAGTTCCTGCCCGACAAAGCCGGTCGCGCCAGTAACGAAGACCTTCACGCAACTATCTTCGCGCCATCATGTCTTCTGAGGAATGATTTTTTAGCGGAGCGATGCAGCCGGCACGAGAAAGGCGGATCGTTCCTGGAACCGGGTACATAAGGTGGGGCGAGCGTACTCGCGAGCCGGCGCACCGCCGCAACCCGCAATTGCGGGTGAGCAGCGACTGCCAGGTGGGTGGGAAACCAGTCGTGAACTCGACGTGATTGAGCTTGTTGCTGACGCTGTTCCAGGAAATTTCCCGCGCGCCGGTGTCGGCGAAGCGCACCTGAACGTTGAGCAGCGACACGTCCACGTAAAGGAGGTCATCAAACGTGGCGTTGGTCCGGAGGACCGGCAGCGAGTTGAATGGCGAGCCGATATTGATCAGGTAGAGGTTGGGGAATTGGTTAAGTACATTCGTGCCGTCCACAACATGCCCGAAGACCGTGAACCCTTCGTTCTGGTTGTCCAGGTTCGTCGAATTGTCCGCCAGATTGAAGAACCACTCGGAGGTGGCTGAATTCGGGTCGTTGGCCGCCTTCGCCATCGCGATCGTCCCGAAGAGGTTGCTGAAGCGGCGCCCGACGTTGAACTCGTTTGTGAGCGCGGGCAACTTTGTCACCTCGGCGAATTGCGGCGAACCGTTCGTCCCGGTAGAGACAAAATACCCGCCTCCCTGCATGACAAACCCCGGCACGTAGCGATGACAAAACATGTTGGTGTAGAGTCCGCCCTGCACGTAACGCAGGAAATTCCGGACCGTCGCGGGTTTGTCCAGATCGTACAGTTCCACGTCGATGTCTCCCAGACTTGTGCGGAACTGCGCCAGCGTGCCGCCGAAGGCGAAGGGAACAGTTGCCATCCAAGCCACGAATAAAAGGCGAAGTCGTTTCATGCGCAGGGGAGAATGTCGAGGCTCGTGCATCATTAACGGCTTTGAAGCAGCGCTTGCAACGGACGACGCAGCTTCCCGTTGTTGGCCATAATCCGGTATTTGTGTTCGCCAGCCACCGGCTCGTGCCAGAAATCGCCCCCGGCGCATTCGAGGATCAGGCCGCCCGCCGCAATGTCCCACAATCGGATGCCGGTCTCGAGGTAGCCGTCCATCCGGCCGCTGGCCACGTAGGTCATCGCCAGCGCCGCCGCGCCCATGATGCGCACTTTGCGCACTCGATGCGCCAGCCGGTTCATCACCGGCAACATCTTTCTCATCGTGGCCGCTCCTTTGGCAAAACCGATGGACACAATCGTCTCGTCGAGCCGGCTGCGCTCGCTGACACGGATGATTTTTCCATTCAAATACGACGGGTGGCCGCGAATGGCGGTCCACAATTCGTCGCAAAACGGATCGTAAACCACGCCCACCACGGTTTCGTAGGAGGCGTCCGGATGATCTTCGTCCCGCTCTTGGTCTTTGACCTTTGAGTTCCGCCTTCCGCGTTCCGCCTTCCGCGTTTGCAAAGCGATAGAGACGCAGCAATGCGGAATGCCGTAGGTGAAATTGACCGTGCCGTCGATCGGATCCAGCACCCAGCGACGGTCCGCCTCGATATCGCCCAGCACGCCTTCTTCTCCAAGGATGGCGATGCGCGGATAGGCCGATCGCAGCGTCTTTTCGATCAGCTTCTGACAGCGCACGTCCAGCTCGAGCTTGATGTCGTGCTGGGTGGCGGAATTGATTCGTTTGGTCGCGCGGAGATTCTGGCGCATCAGTTCACCGACGGCCCGTGCCGCTTGGACCGCGCGATTCTGCGCCTGGTGGAATTGTTTGAGCGAATTCATCGCGCCGACGGCAATATTTGTCGGTTGGCCGGCTCAGTTCAAACAAAAGCTCGCGATTCAGTTTGCTTTTGGGGGCGCCGTCTCAGGGCGCAGCCCGAGGCGCTGGCACGCGAAGATGCTACGAGGCACCCGCTTTTGACATTTAAAGGAACTCAAGGAAATTAAGCCGCCATGGTCAAAACCTGTCTGAAAATCCTTCCATCGTTGATTGCCTGCATTGTCTGTTCACAACCCGCATGTGCTCAAGGGACCATCTGGTTCGCGAATCGGCTGAGTTCTACTATTTTTGTGCCCTTCTATTTACCTGACTGTTTCGAAGGGTCGAAGCTGATCTCGGGCACCAATTATTCTGCGCAGTTATATGCGGATATCGGGGGGACGATGACTGCGTTGGGTAATTCAGTCCCCTTCCGCACTGGCGCGGGTGCTGGATCCTGGGCGGGTGTTGAAGTGACGATCCCCGGAATTCTTCCGGGTGAATCCGTGCCACTGCAAGTTCGCGTCTGGGAGAACGTCGGCGGAGCTTATCCCACGTACGAGTCGGCCGTCGCAGCCGGACGGCTTTTTGAAGCGACGCCTGTTTTTACATCGGCGCCACTTGGCGGGGACGGATTTTCCAGGCCCAATATTATTGGGAATGCGCAAGCCGTGAACAACATGCAGTCAGCCCCGGGGGAAATTTGTCCGTTACAGCTTTCGGCGCCCGCAATTCAAGCCGGATCCTCGTTCTCCTTTGGTGTCTCAATTGACGGAACCCCGTACGCCATCGAGTGTTCAACCAATCTGGTAACGTGGAGCGACGTGTTCACCAACAATAATCCCTCTCAACCCTTCTCCTTTGCGGACACGAACACTTTGACGTCCTCGGCTCAACGGTTTTACCGCGCTCGCAGGTTGCAGTAACCTTTGTTGTGCCATGGTCAAAACCTGTCTGAAAATCCTTCCATCGTTGATTGCCTGCATTGTCTGTTCACAACCCGCATGTGCCGGTTTCAGATTCAATTGATCACTCGCGTCCTGCTCAGGGGATCACTTCATGGCGGTCGGCCAGTTCGCGGTCGAGCAGCTTCCGTTTGTGCTCCAGCTCCTTTTCGCTCGCCGCTCGAATCAACCCCAGCAAGTCCACTGCTTCAATGAGCCGCGATACGCAGACATAACTTGCCCCCGCGTCGTAGAGCTTCGGCACGTCGGCGAACAACTCCGCGTGTACGATGACTTGCGCCTGCGCATTGATCTCACGGAGTTGTTGCAACAGCCGCAGATTGTTCGTCCCCTTCAGGACCGTGTTCGGCAGCGTGCTGATGATGATCTCCGCCTGGCCGACGCCCGCGTGGGCGAGCGTTTCGCGTTGGCTCACGTCGCCGTAAATGACCCGCACGCCGCGCCGGAGCAGTTCCTGATTCACGTGCGGATTAAAATCGATCACGGCCAGTTTCTTCAGCAGACCCGGCTCGTTGCGGGAGATCTCCTCCAGCAGCGAACTGGCGGTCCACGAGAAACCGAGCAGGAAAATTCGCGGCAGTTGGACCGGAGCGACGGATTCGCCGTTGCGTTGGCCCAAATCTTTCAGGCCGATTCTCTGCAACGAAGCAATCCCGTAACGCAGCAGCGCGTCGGTGTGCGCCAGAGCGTAACTCGAAGCGATCGCCAGGAAGGCGAACGCGTAGGAAACGATTCCCACCGTCGTCTGGCTGATCTGGCCCGATTGCAGACCGAGCGCCAAAACGACCAGTGAGAGTTCACTGACCTGGCTGAGATTGATCGCCGACAGCAGGCTGGCGCGATGCCCCAAGCGCATCCAATAGAGCACCGGGAAAATGGTCAGCAGGCGGCTGGCCACCACGAACGCGGCGAAAATCAGCGACCCGTTGAGCGGGTAGGCGGTCGGTTCCGGCACCTTCATGCCGAGCGCGACAAAAAACAGCGTCACAAAAAAGTCGCGCAGGCTCGTGACTTTTGCCGTGACATCAAGCGTGTAAGGAAAAGCGGAGATGGCGACTCCGGCCACCAGCGCGCCCATCTCGCGAGACAAGCCGAACTGGCCAGCCAGACCCGCGAGCAGAAAGCACCAGGCCAGCGCGCCCACCAACACGAGCTCCGGCAGTTGAGCGATGACGCGGAACAGCGTCGGCAACAGGAAGCGGCTCATGCTGAACGCCACCGCGATCAGGATGAACACTTTCACAAACGACCGCGCTACGAGTCCCGCCGACGGCGTTGAGAGGTTTGGCTCAATAGCCAGAAAAAGCACGGCGAACAAGTCCTGCAAGACCAGAATGCCCACGGTGATCCGGCCCGCGATGGTTTCCAATTCGTGTTTGTCATAGAGAATCTTGATGACGATGACGGTGCTGCTGAGCGCCGCGGCCACCGCCAGATAAAGCGCGTCGAGCGCCCCGGGGTGAAGTGGGAGCCCCAGCGCCCGGAAAAGGATGACGCCCAGAATGCCGCCGCCAAAAATCTGCGCGATGCCGGTGAGGGTGATGGCGCGACCGGCTCCGAGTATTTGTTTCAAGTCGATTTCCAGTCCGATCATGTAGAGCAGCAGGATCAATCCCAACTCCGAGATCGTGGCGATGGATTCGTGGTCTTTAACGAGTCCGATGCCGACTGGCCCCACTAAAAAGCCGGCAACCAGATAAGCGAGAATCACCGGTTGTTTGAGGATCTGCGCCGCCACCGCGAGCAGCCACGCGGCGACGATGCAAATGGCGATGTCGGTTAACAGATGATGGCCCACGACAAGCGAGTTTAGGAAACCGTTTCGCGCGAGGAAAGCAAACTCCAAAAATGGCAGTGTCCTAACCTGGTGGCGACGGCGCGGCGGCAGCGCACCCACGTGAAGCAGATCAGGACACTACCCCAAAGCGAGGCGTCCAAATCAACGACCGAAAAGGCGACTCAGGAGCGACTTCTTTTCCGGCCCCTTCTGATAGGCGAACAGGAGCGTCTCGCCGTGACGCTGAACAACGGTTCCCCGCGATTTCGAGCGGGGTCATGGCTGTTCTCCCAGAGCCCTTAGCGCGGCCTTTATCTGCTGCTGCTTCGCCTGCCAGTCGGCGAGGCGATTCTTGTGCTCGTCCAAAACTTTCGGCGGGACTTTTTGCGCGAAGTCGGGATTGTGCAGCTTCGATTGCACCTTCTCAATCTCGCCTTCGATCTTCGCCAGTTCCTTTTGCAATCGCGCCTTCTCAGCTTCGACATCAACGAGTCCTTCGAGCGGCAGGAACAGCTCCCCCAAATCCGTTAACGCTGAGGGCGTGCCTTTGCGCGGCGTGAAATTCGGGTCCACGTCGAGGCTTTCGGCGCTGAGGAGCAGCTTGATGACGTCCGCTTCTTCCAGCGGCAGCGGGTCTTTCACCTTGAAAACGAACTTCACTTTCTTGTTCGCGGCGATGTTGAGCTCGCGGCGGAGATTGCGGCCGCGGGTGACGAGTTCGTATTTCGCAACTACAAACCGCTCATCGCTTTCGTTGAGGCCGTAGTGCGCTTTGAAATCGTCGTCGAGCGGTTTCGGCCAGTGCGCGAACATGATGGTGTCGCCGCCCTGGTTGGCCGGGAGGTCGCCGCTGTAACCCATTCCATGCCACAATTCCTCCGTGATGAACGGGAGGAAGGGATGGAACAAACGCAGCGTGTGGCTGAGAACGAAGTCAATCACCGCGAGCTTGTTTGCCCTGATGGCGCCGGCTTCGTTCGTTGAACCGTTGAACCGTTCGACCGTTGAACCGGAAGTCGATTCAACGTTTCCACGTTTTAACGATTCAACAGGTCGCGCCAGCGCCGCCTTGCTCGCCTCGACATACCAGTCGCAATACTCGCTCCAGAAGAAACGGTAAAGCGTGGCGGTCACTTCGCTGAATTTGTATTCGGCGAAGGCGACGTCGATGTCGCGAATCGCCTGGTCGAGCTTGAGCAGAATCCACTTGTCGTCGGAGGTCAGCAGGGCAGGATTGATTTCACCCTGAACCTCATATCGTAGGACAGGCGTCGCGCCTGTCTCATCTTTTGAAGTATGTTGGGAATCAGTTGGAGACCGGCTGGAAGCCTGTCCTACGAGCTGGCGGAAGCGGCAGGCATTCCAGAGTTTGTTGCAGAAGTTGCGCCCCAGCTCGACGTGTTGCTCGTCGTAGAGCACGTCCTGGCCAAGCGGCGCGCTGCGCATGATGCCGAACCGGAGGGCGTCGGCGCCGTAGTTGCCGATGAGCTCGAGCGGGTCGGGCGAATTGCCGAGGCTCTTCGACATCTTGCGGCCCAGCTTGTCCCGGATGACGCCGGTGAAATAGACGTTCTGGAACGGCATCCGCCCCATGAATTCGTAACCGGCCATGATCATGCGCGCGACCCAGAAGAAAATAATGTCCGGCGCGGTCACGAGGTCGGTGGTGGGGTAGAAGGCCTGGAGTGTTGGGTTTTTGGAGTCCTGGGATTTGTCACCCGTCCAGCCCATCGTCGCGAACGGCCAGAGCCAGGAACTGAACCACGTGTCGAGGACGTCGGGGTCTTGGGTGAAGCCGTAATTCTCGAAGGTTCGCCCCTTCTTTTCATCCGCCGTGCAAACGAAAATGTCATGTTCGCCTTCCGTCTCGCGGACGACCGGCATTAGAGAGTCACTCTTTGGATTGACTTCGCTTCCGTCTGAACAACGAAAGATGCGAATGACGATCGGCTCTGGCTCATTTGCCCAGGATTGTTCGACGTAGTCATCCCAGCCCCATCGCAACAATTCATCTGTCCAGTTGCGCTCGGTTAGCCGAACGCGTTTGTGCCACACCGGAATCCGATGCCCCCACCAAAGCTGGCGACTGATGCACCAGTCCTGAATGTTGTTCATCCAGTTGTCATAGACTTTCGCCCAGCGTTGCGGGAAGAAGCGCATTTTGTCCGGGAGCGCGCCCGCCTCGGGCGCAGCGGCGGACGCCCCGTCCGCCGCACCCGCGCGCGCCGGGCCGTCGGCGAGGGCGCCGACGGCAGCGGGCGGGGCGCCCGCGCTCCCTTTTTCGTCGGATTGCTCCACGCACGCCCGCGCCTTGTCCACGCTTGGGTATTTCAAAAACCATTGCTCGCTCAGCCGCGGCTCAATCGGCACGTCGGCGCGTTCGCTGTAGCCGATGTTATTTTGATGAGGCTCCTCCTTCTCCAGCGCGCCAAGTTCCTTCAACTTTTCCGCCGCGACCTTGCGCGCCTTGAATCGGTCCAGCCCGACCAGGTCCGCGCCGGCCAGCGCGTTCATCGTCGCGTCCGGATTCATGACGTCGATCACCGGCAGCTTGTGTGGCTGGCCAATCTCAAAGTCCGCTTTGTCATGCGCGGGCGTCACCTTGAGCACGCCGGTGCCGAATTCAGGATCGATATGCTCATCGCCGATGATGGGAATGAGCTTTTGTTCGCGCGGCAATTCGGCGGGCAACGGTCGCACGACGTGTTTGCCGATGAGATGAGCGTAGCGTTTGTCCTTCGGGTTTACGGCCACGGCGGTATCGCCGGGAATCGTTTCGGGCCGGGTCGTTGCGATGGTGAGCCAGATGCCGGTCGCGCGGATCTCGTTATTCGTAGGACAGGCATCTTGCCTGTCTGCATTTTCATTTTTGTCTTTTTCAGTTTGAGACAGGCGCGACGCCTGTCCTACGATTTCGACAACTTCAACTTTGAAATAATAGAGCAGCCCGTTCTGCTGTTTCATCACGACTTCTTCGTCGGAGAGCGCGGTGAGCGAGGCCGGACACCAGTTCACCATCCGTTTGCCGCGGTAAATGAGGCCCTTCTTGTAAAGCTCGACGAAGACCTTCTGGACGCAGCGCGAATAGTCCGGGTCCGCCGTGAACCGTTCGCGCGACCAGTCGCACGAGCAGCCGAGTTTCTTGAGTTGCTGGATGATAATGCCGCCGTGTTTTTCCTTCCACGCCCAGACGCGCTTGATGAATTCCTCGCGGCCGAGGTCCTGCTTGGTCCTTTTTTCCTCTTTCTTCACCGCCTTCTCGACCTGCCGCTCGGTAGCGATGCCGGCGTGGTCCATGCCTGGAAGCCAGAGCGTTTCGCTGCCCAACATGCGGGCGCGGCGAGCGAGGATGTCCTGGATGGTATTGTTGAGCACGTGGCCGAGCGTGAGCACACCGGTGACGTTTGGGGGCGGGATGACGATGGAATAGGCCGGCTTTTTTGAATGCGCGTCAGCGACGAAGCATTGGCGATCGAGCCAGAACTGATACCATTTCGATTCGACCGACTGCGGTTCGTAGGCTTTCGGGATTTCGGACATGATAGCAACGATCGCGTTAACTCAACCAATCGGGTCGCCAAGTTTCCAAATTGTTTCAGTCGTCAAATTCGACGGCTGTTTCCGATCAGGAAGAATATTGGCAGGCAATGTCAATTCGACTCGCGCCGCCCGTGCGGGCATGGAATGTAGATGCGCCGCGCTGAGAACCAAGCTTGTAACCGCCTTCACCGCCTCCTCTCCGCCGCCGACGAGGTGATCGCCAACAGCTGCCCCGTTGCGTCCACGCAATAATACACCGCGGCCGGCCGGGAACTTAACTTGGGCGGCGACATCCCAGAGAATTTTCTTGCCTTGAAAGCGTAGCGGTATGGACCAAGCCACACTTTGTTTGCCAAATTCAGCACCTTCGACTGAAAGATTGAACTCAAATATTGGCAACCCATCCAAGTCGGTGAAGGCTTTGCGTGTCGGGCCTACCGCTATCGTGGCAATACATGGTTTATCGAAGCGATTCTGGTAGTACACCACCATGCGCGCGTAGTCTGCTGCCTTCTCAACAGTGATCAAAAAGCTGAGACCGTCACGTTCAAAAAATCTAGTGGAAATACCAGCGAGGAAATCTGGCACTGGATCGGCAAGTCGTGACAACCAGATCGAAACGCCGATCGGCGTTAAAAAGCAGACAACACTCGCAAATCGTATGATCCAGGTAAGAGTAACGTCACTGTGATTCGACGGTTTGATCAGCCAACTAATGCCAGACATCGCGCCTCCAACTGATACGAAGAGGCCGAACTGTCGCATGTTTGGCCGCAAAAGCCATTTACGGAGCCGATATTTGAATGGCAGCTTCAAGAGTCAAACCACGGCTCATTTCCGCATCAGCCGGTACTCCATGCTGTCCACGAGCGCCTGGAGGCTGGCTTCGATGATGTTGTCGTCCACGCCGACGGTGCCCCACTCCTCCTGGCCGTCGGTGGATTCGATGAGCACGCGGGTCTTGGCGGCCGTGCCGGTCGTGGAATCAAGGATTCGGACCTTGTAATCGGTAAGCTGGACTTTTTTGATTTGCGGGAAGAACTGCGCGAGCGCGCCGCGCAAGGCGGAGTCGAGGGCGTTCACGGGACCGTCGCCCTCGGCGACCGTATGGGCAACTTGATCGCCGACGCGCACTTTGATCGTTGCCTCAACGACCGATTCCAGGCCGTCGCGCCGCATCGAGACGTGATAGGCCGCGACGGTGAACGGCGCTTCTTCGTGTTTGAGGATTTTCCGGACCAAGAGCGCGAGCGAACCTTCCGCGGCCTCAAATTCGTATCCTTGATGTTCGAGTTCTTTGATGCGGGCGAGAATGGCTTTGAGTTCCGGCGTGTCGTTCGTGATTTTGAAGCCCAGTTCCTGCGCCTTGAGCACGATGTTGCTTTTGCCCGCGAGGTCGCTGATGAGCACGCTGCGCCTGTTCCCGACGAGCGACGGCTCAACGTGTTCATAGCTGCGCGCCACATTCCGGCGGCACGCAATTTTTTTTCAATTTTAATGCCACGTTTGGAATCACGCTCGTGAGGTTGCAGTTGCCGGTGCGTTCGCCGTAACCGTTGATCGTGCCCTGCACCTGCACGGCGCCCGCTTCCAGCGCCGCCAGCGCGTTGGCCACGCCGAGGCCGATGTCGTCGTGCGTGTGAATGCCGATTTTCGTGTTGAGCTTGCGGCAGGCGAACGAAGTGACGCGGGCAATTTCGTCCGGCAGCCGGCCTCCGTTGGTGTCGCATAACACAACAAAATCCGCCCCGGCCGTTTCCGCCGCCTGCCACGTGGCGAGCGCGTAATCCGGCCCATCGCTGAAGCCGTCGAAGCTGTGCTCGGCGTCATAGATGACAAACTTGCCGTGGTTTTTTACATAGCGAATCGTGTCGCCGATCATCGCCAGATTTTCTTCAGGCGTCGTCCGCAAGACTTCCTTCACGTGCAACAGCCACGTTTTGCCGACAATGGTCACGACGGGCGTTCCGGCTTCGAGCAGCAGCCGCACTTGCGGATCGTTTTCGACGGCCACGCCTTTGCGTCGCGTCGCGCCAAACGCCGCGAGCCTGGCGCGCTTGAATTTTTTGCGTCTGGCCTGGGTAAAAAATTCGATGTCTTTGGGATTGCTCCCGGGCCAGCCGCCTTCGATGTAATGAATTCCAAAGGCGTCGATGCGTTCGGCAATGCGGAGCTTGTCCGTGACCGAGAAATTGATGCCCTCGCCCTGGCTGCCGTCACGCAGCGTCGTATCGTAGATTTCCACGTCCGTTTTCGTCATCGTTGCCGCGGGCGGCAGCTGATTGGCCACTGCGAGCGCGGAACGTGATTTCTACGCTACCTGCGCCAGGTTGCAAAGTCGAAATCGGACCGCGATCCGGCGCGGGCGTATCGTGCCGCTGGTCGATTCCCTCTCCCCACGACGGAGGAGTGGGGAGAGGGTAAGGGAGAGGGGATTCCAATTAGCCACGCCAATTCGATGGAAGCTGCCCCTCTCCCCAACCCCCTCTCCCCGCTCGTGCCTCGCAGGGAGAGGGAGCGGGGGGCTTCCGCGATGGTGGTGGTATCCAGATGCGCCCATCCGGCGCGTCCTGCGCTACGAGCGACCGCCTTCCTGGCGCTGAGAGCTAATTCTGTCCGGGTGACTGCGACGATGGGATTAAAACCTGTCTGGGTCTGGCTGGCTGCGCCGATCCCCAATCCCAAGCGCGGTCCACCACCTGCCGCATTTGCGCGAACCACCAGCGCGCGCGGGTCGAACGGCGCTGGCGGCGAATCAGCGGACGAAACTGGCTATCGAATCTCATTTCCAATTGTTGTCCGTTCATAAGTTGTCTTTCTGTTTTCGCCAAGAGTAACGAACGCGGTCAGACAAACGCTGTCCAGGCGAGGGGAAGATTTTTCGGCGCGGAGCGGGCACGGTTTGGCCGCCGAGCTGGCACTATCCTTGCGGCAAACCTTCGTTGTTGTCTTGTGAAACGGCGGTTTTTGAATAGCTTATGCGGGTGAATTTGCCCCACGCCGAGCGGAGTCGGCTCGGTTTCAGAGCCGGCTTTTGCCTGTTCATTGGCGCCGTCGGTGTCTTGGCGCAGGACAAAGTCATCCGGTTGCGCAACGAAACCATTTCAACGCCGCCCAAAGCCGGCGCTGTGCTTAAGGCCCAGGTCGCCGAATCACCTGCCAGCGGCCTGTTTCTCGTTCAATTCAACAACCCCCTCCAACCCGCCTGGCGCGAGCAGTTGCGCCAAATGCGCGTGGAATTGGTCCGTTATGTGCCGGAGGACGCGTTTGTGGCGCAGTTCAACGGGATGAGCCCCGGCCAGGTGAGGCGGCTGGACTTCGTCCGGTGGGTCGGCGCTTACCGTTCACAGCACAAACTTGACGCGCGGTTGAAGTCTGAAGGGAACTCGAAAGTCCGCGTGCTCCTCTCGCCGCAGGCTTCCGCCAAAGAACGGGCGCTCCTCCGGCGCTCCCTGCGGACGCTCGGGCACGAAACCAGACTGCGCTTCGGCAACCTTCTTCAGGGCGAAGTCACGCCGGGGCAACTGAGCGCGCTGGCTGACTCGGCTGCGGTATTGTGGATCGAGCCCGCTCCAAAGCCGAAACTGCTCGACGAAATTTCCTCGAAAATCGTCGGAGGAGACGACCTCGTTGCCGGCACGCGCACGCTAACCCAGCAGCTCGGGTTCGATGGCTCCGGCGTCGCCGTGGCCGTGGCGGACACCGGGTTGAACAAGGGCGACGCGGCAACGATGCATCCCGATCTGGCGGGGCGGGTGGACAAGTTTTTCTACTATGGTTCGTTGACCGATGCGGCGGACGAGCACAGCCACGGTACGCACGTGACGGGCATCATTGCCGGTAACGCGGCCACGGGCGAACCGGACGAAAGCGGCTATCTCTATGGGTTAGGCGTCGCGCCTGGCGCCCACATCGTCGTGCAACGCGTCTTCGACGCGGTGGGCAACGATGAGCTGCCGCCCGATAAAGAGACGTTGACGCGGGATGCGGTCCGGGCCGGCGCGGTGATCGGCTCCAACAGTTGGGGCGACGACGTGCAGGGACGTTACGACCTCAGCGCCTACGAATTCGATGCGCTCGTTCGTGATGCCGATTCCGAGACGTCCGGCGACCAGCCTTACATTCTCGAGTTTTCCGCCGGCAACGCCGGTCCCGGCGCGCAAACACTCGACAGTCCGGCGGTTGGCAAGAACGTCATCGCCACCGGTGCGTCGGAAAATGATCGGTTCGACTTTTTCATTTATGCCGACGGGGAAGACACGATGGCGGATTTTTCGAGCCGCGGCCCGTGCGAAGACGGCCGCCTCAAGCCGGATGTGGTCGCGCCGGGCACTTGGATCGCGTCGTTGCAATCGGAGTCGGCGACGGACGAAAACGCGTGGCTGCCCATCGACAATTACTACCAGTACCAGGGCGGCACGAGCCAGGCGGGTCCGCACGTTTCGGGGGCAGCGGCTGTGTTCGTGCAGTATTATCGTCAGACCCACGGGGGTGCCACGCCATCGCCCGCGTTGGTCAAGGCCGCGCTCATCAATTCGGCAGTCGCTCTGGAGCCTGGCGGAGGAGAAGGGCCGGTGCCGAACATGGACGAAGGCTGGGGTCGCGTTGACTTGACGCAAATTATCGGCTCGCCGCGGCGATATGAGTTTATCGATCAGACCAATTTGCTGACGACCGGCCAGACGTACGAGCAGCGCATCGTGGTCGCCGGTCCGGACGAGCCGCTCAAAATCACGCTGGCTTACACCGACGTGCCGGGGTTCCCCGGCGCGATTCCGGCGCTGGTCAACGACCTCGACCTCGAAGTCATTGCGCCGGACGGAGGCGTTTATCGCGGCAATCAATTTGTCGACGGCGAGTCGGTGCCCGACGCGCCAAGCAGCGACAACATCAACAACGTCGAGGCTGTGCATCTGCAATCGCCTGCGCCCGGCGAATACGTCGTGCGGGTGATCGCGCGGAATATCGTCGAAGACGCGCGGGTGGACTCGCCCGCCGTTGACCAGGATTTTGCGCTCGTGGTTTCCGGCGATTTGCCGGCGGCGGGTGTCGGTGTCGTGTTCTTCGATCGCGCCGCCTATCGCGCGCCGGATGTGGTCAAGGTGAAACTGATCGATCCCAATCTGGCGGGTCAACCGTCGGTCGCTGTCCTGGTGACCAGTTCCACTGAGACGAACGGCGAATCGGTGACGCTGGTGGCCTCGGGTCCGCTCGGCGCGTTCACCAACAACCTCGCGATTGTGACCGGCGCCGCGGTGGCCGACGGGCGTTTGCAGGTGGCGAACGGCGACACCGTCGAAGCGATTTATCAAGACGCCTCGCCGGCCGCCAGCCACACCGCCACCGCGGTTGTTGACCTCGTGCCGCCGGCGGTGTCGAACGTTTCGGAAACCAACCAGTTCGGCAAAGCGATCATCACCTGGACGACGGACGAGCCGGCGACGGCGGTGGTTCGTTACGGCACCAACGGCAATCTTTCGTTCGCGCTGACGAACTCAATTTTGCAGTCCACGCACGAGATGGAGCTGAACAATCTTCTGGCAGGAACGACTTACCAGTTTCTCGTCATTTCGGCGGACGAGGCGGGCAACGTAACGACGAACGACAACAACGGCACTCGGTTCAGCTTTGTCGCCGTGGCGGCGAAGACGGCGCTGCTGGTGAACGCCTACACGCCCGACACCCAGTTCGGCACGACGGAGATTCCGGTCACCGACTACACGGACGCGCTTGATCAGTCCGGACTGAGTTATGAAGTCTGGGAAGTGAGCAACCGCGGGTCGCCCGGCACGAATGATTTGCGACCCTTCCGCGTGGTGATCTGGCGGTTGAATGACAACCCGCTGGCGACCGACACGCTGGACCCTTCGCAACAAGCGGCGTTGCAGAACTACGTGAAAAGTGGCGGCTCGATTTTCATCTCTTCGATGGAACTGCTTTCGCGGATCGGGGACGTTCCCTTCCGCACGAACGTGCTGCAAGTCCAGGCCTTCAACGAGGACGCGGGTGTCGAAGAAGCGGACGGATCGGGCAACGACTTCATCAGCAGCGGAATGGCTCTGCGGCTCGATTACTCGGTTTACGACAGCGACATTCTTCAGTTGCTGGGGCAAAGCCCGGACGTGTCGGACACCCTCGTCATTTCAACGAACGCCGCGCCGATTTTCTACGACTCGGCGTCGGGCAACGTAGCGGGTCTGCGCTACCCGCGCATCGACCTGGGCAACAGCGGTCGGGTCGTGTTTCTCTCCTTTCCATTCGATGCGCTTTCAACCGTCGATCCGGTGCCGAACAATCGCGCCACGCTCCTGCGCAACATTCTCACTTTCCTCGCGCCGGGCGCCAACGGACTCGGCACCATCACGCTCGACAGTTCGGCCTACACAATTCCCTCGCGCGTGACCATCGAGGTTGGCGACTCGGACCTGAGCGGGCAGGGCCAGACGACGGTGACTTTCCAAAGTTACGCTTCGACCAACACCCAGACGGTCACGCTTTTCGAGTCGGCGCGCCGCGGACTGTTCCGCGGTTACATCGCGCTGGTGGCGGCGACGAACCGTCCGGCCCAGGGGCAATTCCCCGTGGCAAATGGCGACATCCTCATCGCAACCTACTACGACGCTTCTTCGGACCGCATCCTGCCCGCCGTGGCAGTAGTGGACACGGTGCCTCCCGCGATCACGAACATCGTCGCGACTCCCGATTACCAAAGCGCCGAGGTGGCTTGGGACACGTCGAAAGCGGCGGATTCACTGGTGCAATTCGGCGAATCGCCGCTGCTCGGACGCACGGCTTACAGCGCCGATCTGCAGGAGAGTCATTCCGTGACGCTGAACGGGTTGCTGCCAAACAAAGTTTATTTCTATCAGGTCGTCAGCCGCGACGCCGCCGGCAACACCACGAGCGACGACAACCAGGGGCGACTTTACACCTTCCGCACATTGGAGCCGGTGACGCCGCCGTGGTCGGACGACCTCGACCACAGCGGGTCAAGCACGAACTGGACGACGTTTGACGCGGACGGCAGCGAGGCGACCTGGCGTCTGGGCGTGCCGAACAACGGCGTGGAAACCGCCGCCCATTCGCCGCCGAACGCCTGGGGCAGCAACCTCAGCGGCGAGGCGCTGGATTACGCCGACACTTACCTGATCAGCCCGGCGCTTGACCTGACCGGCGGCAACGTGGCGACGCTGCGTTTCTGGCAGAACTACGATTTCACCGAGCGGACGGCCTCCGACATTCTGGAAGGCGGCGAGCTGCTCATCTTCACGAACGAGGTGAGCAACCCCGTCACGATCGTGCAATACACTGATCTCTCCGATGGCTGGGAGGAACAGGACATTGAACTGACGCCTTATGTCGGCCACGTCTTTACTCTGAGCGGCCCGGTTTCGCAGTCCGGCCAAGGTTGGAGCCTGACCCTGAGCAACGCGCCGCTCGGCCAATACGTCGTGACCTTCACCGCTGTGCCTTACTACCAAACGCCTGAGCCGCAGACCAACACGGTCACCTCTGCTACCCCGGTTCTGTTCCAAGGCACTTACACGTTCACCGACGCGAACACCAACGGCATTTCGGACGCGTGGGAACAACAGGTCTTTGGCGGCGTTTCGCCCGACCGCACAAGAGCCACCGACACCGACGGCGATGGGATGACCGATTACGCTGAATTCATCGCCGGCACGGACCCGAAGAATACGAATTCAGTTTTGGAACTGATGCCGCCCGCGTCGCAGCCGAACGGCAGCCTGCGCTTTGAATGGCCCTCAGTTCCGGGCCGGGCCTATCGGCTGGCCGCCAGCACCGATTTGGTCAACTGGATGCCGTTATCGGATTGGATTCCCGCCACCACGACAACCTCGTCGGTGGTCCTTGCGCCGCAAACGAACAGCGCGAGTTATTTCTACCGCCTGGAAGTGCGGCCGTAGGAGGGACGCGAATTTCACGAATTCACACGAAGAAAAACCGAGTGCGTCTATAGCGGTTTCCAAAAGTAATTTCCAATCAATGTCGTGTGCGAGCACTCCCCCCACCCGGCTAAAGCCACCCTCTCCCCTCATCCGATGAGGGGAGAGGGCAGGTGAGGGGAGCCTTTGGACACTCGACAATCGGCTTCATTTCGGAAATTTCCTTTGGTCTATTTCGCCCGCGGAAAGCGAATTCGTGCTCGTTCGTGAAATTCGTTTCTACTCCTTGTTCCTGGAATCAATGACGATGGTCACCGGGCCGTCGTTGACGAGACTCACTTTCATGTCCGCGCCGAATTCGCCCGTTTGAACCGGCTTGCCCAGGTCTTCGCTCAGCTTGCGGGTGAAAGCCTCGAAAAGCGGCACGGCGATTTCCGGCCGGGCCGCGCGGCTGTAGGACGGACGGTTGCCTTTCTTCGTACTCGCGAACAGTGTGAATTGACTGATGAGCAAAATATCGCCGCCGGCTTCCTGCAGGGAGCGGTTCATCATCCCTTGGTCATCGCTGAAAATTCGGAGGCGAACAATCTTGCCGCTCAGCCATTCAATGTCTTCCGGCGTGTCGGCTTCCTCGACAGCCAGCAGGACGAGCAGGCCCGTTTCAATCGCGCCCCGGATTTGGCCGTTGATGGTAACCGAAGCTTTCGAGACTCGTTGAACTACCGCGCGCACGGCGCATTAAAACATTTTGCGGACTGGGAAGACAAGTCGCGCGCCCGCTACAACGACGCCGTGCAGCCAGCGGGACTTCTTAACCAGTAGAGTAGAGAGGAAAGCACGGAGTGAAAGACAATAGCGTCAATGACCGCCGCTCCCCTCTCCCTCGTCGAACCGGACATGGAGGTTTCCCCCATCCGGCTCTCGCCAGGGTCGGCTCTGCCAGAAAGCATTCACAACGCTACCAGGCCCAAGTGTTGCAAATGAGCATAGAGGCTAACGCCTTGCCGCGCCCGCCAGCCGCGCTGACTACGGCGCTGCAAGTGCTTGCTCAACCGCTGCCGCACGAAGTGGTTGAGGTGCCGGAACGCCTCTCGCGGGTAGCCCAGCTTGAAATAGTTGGACCACCCTCGAAGATTGCGATTCACGCGCCCGATCAACTCCGGCAGGGGTGTATGGC
>QHNT01000373.1 GCA_003218515.1 Verrucomicrobiota bacterium
GTAAACGCCAATCAATGCCAGGACCAGCGCCAGAACGCCAAGCACTGCCGAGAGGGTCGCCAGCACGCGGCCCGGAAATCTGAAGTATTCGAAATTGTCTTCCAGTCTGGCAATGTTAACAGTCAGCTCCGCATCGAGCGCGCGAACGGTTGCCTGGATACTTGCTGCTGTCGTCGCGTACCCGCTTGCGCTGTGAGCGAGAAATTGAAGATCTGACTGCTCCTTCGGGCCAGCGGGAAGATACACGTAGGGCTCATCGGAGCGCGCGAGATGAGAGACTTGCGCGTCGCGTGCAACTCCCACGACTTCCAAATCGTAGGCATCCGGGCGGAGAGTTTTGCCTATCGGATTTTGGCCGGGCCAGAACCGGTGTGCGGTCGATTCTGTCACGATTGCCACGCGAGCGCCGGCCCGATTCTCCACGTCCGAAAAGTTGCGACCTTCCACGATCGGGATGCCGAGCAATTGAAAATAGCCAGGCGAAACGTTGTTGAATTCGGCCGGATGGCTGCCTTCCTGTCCGGGGATGGAGAAAAGGCCGCCGTAGTGTCTGTTACTGAGAGGCGCCGACCTGGCTTGAGCCACGGCGTCCACACCGGGAAGCGCAGAGAGTCGATCCATGAACTGCCGCTGGAAGACCTCGGCTTGTTGATCGCTGTAACCGGCACCGGTGAAGTCGAAGGAAGCCACCGCGACGTTTTTCATTTTAAAGCCCGGATCGATGAACTGCGCTCGATAAAGGCCGCGCAGCAACAGCCCGGTAGTGAGCAACAGAACCATGCATGCCGCGACCTGCGTGGCAACGAGTCCGCTCCGCAACAATCCACGGCGTCGGGGACTCTCCTCGGATTCAGCACCTCTTTCCTTCATCGCCAGACTAAGGTCCACGCGAGAAGAACGGAGAGCGGGCACGAGGCCGAACGTAATTCCTGTAAGCAAACTCGACAAAAGCGCAAAGGTCAGGACGCGAGTGTCCGGGCCGACGTCGAGCACGAAAGGCGGGACGCCCGGCGGGAGATGGGATTGGATAAATCGCACCACGACGGTGGATGACCAGAAGGCAAAAAACGAACCCAACGCACCTCCGAGCAGAGCGAGCAACAGGCTTTCGGTCAGCAGTTGCCTGACAAGACGCCAGCGGCTGGCACCGATTGCCAGCCTCACCGCAATCTCTTTCCGACGCCCCACTGCACGCGCCAACAGCAGATTGGCGATGTTCGCGCAGGCGATCACCAAAACCAGGACCACAGCGCTGAGAATTACGCCCCCTACGCTGAACACCAACGTCCGCATCTGTGGCGCGCTCGCAAGTGTAGCCTTCTCAATCTTGAGCGTGGTTGCCCTTCCCGGCTGGATTTGATCCAGGCGTGCGGCGATCACGCCGAGGTCGGCACGGACTTCTCCGATCCCAATGCCATCCTTCATCCTTCCCATCAACGCGAGCCACCCACAAAAGTCATCTCCGAGAATATCTTTGTCGCGCAGAAAAGTCCTTTGCATTGTCAGCGGCGCCCAAAATGCGGTCGGCACGACTTCAGTGCCTCGGAAACCGGCAGGCGCAACTCCAATGACGACGAAGGGAGTGCGATTCAAGGTGATTGCTTTTCCAATAATTGAAGGATGTGCCCCGAATGCGCCGCGCCAAAATTCATCACTCAAAACCACGACGGCGCTCTCGCCGGGCGTCGTACAATCCGAATCGAGGAAGCCTCGTCCGAGCGAGGGACGGACTTTCAAAACTTCGAAATAATTGCCCGAAGCAAGGGTCCCGACAATTTGCTGCGGACGTTCTCCACCCAGCGTCGCCGGGACAGAAGGCGCGTATGCAATTAGACCCGAAAAGACATGGTTATTATCTCGATATTCCCGGTATTCGGAATACGACGCTCGACTTGGGTCGTCATAAACATTCCGGAGGACTCTCCCGCGGTTACGTGAGAAATCCTGGAAGACGCAAACGAGCCTTTCGGACCCTTGCACCCGAAGCGGACGTAAAGCGACCGCATTCAGGATTGTGAAGATGCCGGCGTTAAGGCCGATGCCCAGCGCGAGCGTGAGCACGGCGACGGCGGTGAAGCCGGGGTTCTTCAGCAGTTGGCGAAAGGCGAATCTCAAATCGTTCATGGTTCGTGGTCAGTAGTTAGTGGTCCGTTGTCAGTGGTCCGTTGTCGGTCGCAGGCAAAATTCCCAAAGCCCAAACCCCAAGCGCCAAAGAAATCCCAAGCATCAAGTTCCAAACCGCGCTGCGGAGGCTCCCGGTTGGAGATTGAGATTTGGAGCTTATTTGGGATTTGGGTTTTGGGATTTGGAGTTTTCATTCGTACCTCAGCGCCTCCATCGGATCGATTCTGGCAGCGCGGTTCGCCGGGATTAAACTCGCGAGGAACGCGACGGAAATAAGAACAAGCACTACGATCAGGTAGGTCGAACCGTCGGTTGCACCGACTTGAAACAATAGTCCTCGGATGACACGCGCCAATCCCAGCGACATGATCAGACCAACAGCCGTCCCGAAACAGGAAACAGTCAGAGCTTGGGTTAGAATCAGCTTCAACACCTGGTGTCTCTGAGCGCCAAGCGCCATTCGAACGCCAATTTCTCTGGTGCGCCGGGCGACCGAGAACGAGACCACGCCGTAGAGCCCGACTGCCGCCAGCGCCAGTGCCAGCCCTCCAAAGACACTCACCAGAAGCATGTTGAATCGTCGTGGCGCCGTCAGGCCGGCCAGGATGCGAGCCAGCGTTGTGATCCGCTCCACCGGCCAGGCGGGGTTTAGCGCGAGCAATTCGTGCCGCACTGCACCGGCGAGTCGAGAAGTCTCAAACTGAGCACGCGCGACCAACTGAAGGTACGAGGCGAGGGCCGGTCTTTGGGTTAATGGCACATACATCTCGAGGTCTGCCTCAGCCTCGGGTCCAGAGTGCCTGACGTCCCCGACGATTCCAACGATTTCCGCCGGCCAACCTGAATAACTGATGCGTTGCCCAATCGGACTCTCGTCGCCCCAGAACTTGCTCGACATGGACTGGCTGATCACGACTACCGGCGGAGAATTGCCGGTATCATTTCGATCCAGCAATCGGCCGCGCATGAGGGGGATTTGCATCGCGTGAAAATAGTCGCCGCTAACGACGCGCAGCTTCGCGTCGTAATCCTGCGCTCCGGCTCTTCCCTCGATGCTGAAGCTGTAGGAGGCGTCCGTTCCGGAGAGCGGCAGGAAATCAATGAAACCGACACTCTCGATTCCCTTGATCGCCAGGAGTCGTTCGGCCAGTTGGTCATAGTAAATGGCAACCTGTTCAGGGCCGGAACGTCCCTCCGCCGGTGTGACACTCGTGGTGAGGACTTGCCTGGGATTGAATCCCAGCTTCACTTGCTGGAGGACGCAGAAGCTTTTGATGAGCAGACCGGCGCCGATTAGGAGCACGACCGCCAGGGCGGTTTCAAATCCCATCAACCATTGGCGCAGCGTAAGCCGTCCCGGGGACTCAGACGCAAAACTTCCACCCTCTTTGATCGCTCGAGTCAGGTCCGGACTCGAATGTTGGAAAGCAGGGGCCATTCCCGCAAGTAGGGCTGTGAGCAGCGAGAGGCCGGCGACGAACACGAGAACAGGCGCATTGACGCGAATTTCGGACATCCGAGGAACATTTGCCGGAAGGGTGGATCGCACGGCCTCAAGGCCCCAGAGCGCCACGAATACTGCGTTTACGACGCTGAAAATTGCTGTCGTGGCTCCGATGCCCAGCGCGAGCGTCAGCACGGCCACGGCGGTGAAGCCCGGGTTCTTCAGCAGTTGGCGGAAGGCGAATTTCAGATCATTCATGGCTCGTTAATAGCGTTAAAAGGGGTTGAAGCGTTACATCGGCAGACGCGGCGAAAGAGCTCTGGCAATCGAAGACGGTTAAGCATGTCGAGTGGGATGTCTGAGACATTTTCGACGATTCTCAAGGCTCGGAGCGGCGACACACTTCCCTTCGTCCCAGCATGAATCTGAATATGGTTGAGAGCGTTGCACGCAATCGAATCTGACTCCTTTTGCATCATGTGTGCCATGAACCAAACGGAGGCAATGAACTTCACAACAAGCAGAGAATGAAAGCCTTACTTGACAACGCGACTCACAGACGCGTGGCATCGCTGTTCGCACGTGGGATTTGCTCGTCCCGAAGATGGGATGCCGCGCTCCACTCGATCAGCGGCGAGATGCGCGCCGGCGCACGCGCAAACGCGCGCTCTTTTAGCAACCCTGTCATCAGCGATGACATTCGTACATGACTGCATCGTCGCCACCATAACCCACCCGTTCAACCTCACTTGGCTGCTGCGCCTTATGGTAGGTCCACTTGTGATCGAACTGACAAGGATTGGATCGCTGATTTTCTTTTGCCGCTCGGCAATGGCGGCCTTTTCCGGCGCTTCGATGTCTCCGTTGTTCCACGCGCGCTCGGACGAAACCGCCGTCAAATTCGCGCGGCGTCTGAACCGCCGTGGCCGGGCTGGTTGCGAAGTCGGTCGGCATAAAACTGCACCTCTTGGACTGCCTCCGGGATGAACGGCTCCCCTTCCCGCATTTGCGCCATCACGTGCCGGTTCAAAAGCGCCGGCTGATATCGAGGGTCCAGCTCCAAAGCGCGATCAAAGCACGCCATGGCATCGGATCGCCGGCCCAATCCGGCGTAGGCCAGAGCCAGGTTTCCGTAGGATTGAACGTGTGTCGGATTCTCGCTCAAAACGCGCTTGAACAATTCGACCGCCTGCTCGAATTGCCGGTCAGTCAGGAACTGGAACGCGCGATCAAAGAGTTGGGCGTTGGCCACATAAGCATCCAGAGTCGGGAAAGCAGTGGTCTTAAGCAGAATCTTCTCCAGTGCCTGAAGTTCCTTCCGCGCCATCTCCGCAATCCCGTCGTCTTGAGCGTATCGCTCGGCCGCCCGATACGCTGCCACGGCTTTGGGAATGTCGAATGCCTGCCGAGCGGCGTTGCCCAGGTTGAAATGCGCTTCGGGGAAAGGCGGCAAGATTTTCACCGCCCTTTCAAAAAACCGGATGGCCCCCGCCGGATCTTTAATGACCATTGCCCGATAAACCCCCATGGCGTAATTGGTCAAATGATAGTCGGGGTTTTCCTCGAACAACGCCGTGATTTCAGATTCGATCCGCGTTCCCGCGCCCTGTTCCAGCCGGCGGAGCACACGATCCACCGCCTCATCCAGATCGGGCCGAAGTTCAGCGATAAACGGTTCATCGCGCTCCAGGGCGCCCGCGCGGGGCCGCGCGGCTTGCTCCCGCGAGAGACAGCATTGCTTGTATTTTTTCCCGCTGCCGCAGGGGCAGGGATCATTGCGGCCTGGCTTGTTCATAGGATTCCAACGACAACGTCCATCGTTATGATGCGTGAGCCGGATGCCCGTGACAAACATTTCTATAAATGATCCGCCTGACCTGCGCCTACGTACACGACCGCGCTCCACGCACTAGATGTTGCGCGAGGAGCGGACTGATTGCCTACACGCTCGGCTCAGTCCAGCCGTTCCTCGAGCGCCTTGGGCAGATCGCGCGCACCATGGAGTACCGCGAGGACGTGCAACTCAGTCTCCGTCGGCAGATAGAAGTAATTCTCGAAACCCGGCACTACCCATGATCGCAGTCCAGCCAGCGAAAAGCTTCGGAGGCGCCCCACGCCTGGATGGCGCATCAGCAGATCAAACGCTTCCTTCGTCGCGGTGAAGAATCGATCCGCCGCATCCGGGTTTTGTTTGGCAATATGCTGGCCAATCTCCCGCAGGTCGTCCCAGACGGGCGACTTGACAATGAGCCTCATCCCCGGCGCACTGCGGCACGCAGAGCGTCCCAATCTGCCGCGGTCGGTTCGCGGCCGGATGACTGGGCCCGCTGGCGCAATAGTCGGTCCGTCTCGGGGTCTCGCTCAAAGTCGGGCACAGATCCTTCGCACAGCAACAGCACGGCCCGTTTGCCGTCCTGTTCAATGACCGTAGCCTCGCCAGCGATAGCCTTGGCGATCAACTCATCCGCGCGCGCCTTAAACGTCGCTACATCCACAGTGCTCATACTGAAAAGCCTACCGGATCCCCATAATGCTGCAAGGCGGTTCGCACAACTCAGTTCAAAAGACTGGCTGGAACCCCGGCTGTGGACAATGCCAATCATTTTGATGACAATTGCTGACAACTTTTGTTCGCTTCTGTTCGTTTTTGTTCGCTTCCGCGAGTTTTTAACATTTTGATTCTGCGAATGTAGTATTTGCTTTTGCAAATGGTTCCAAAAATAAGCGAACGCAGCCGAAAACCGTTGCGCGGATTCGACCCCCTCCGTCGGCACCATTGTAATCAATGAGTTGCGTAAACTTGCTTTTTGATGGTCCGTGGTTAGTGGTCCCTTGTCGGTCGCAGGCCAAATTCCCAAACGCCAAACCCCAAGCGCCAAAGAAATCCCAAGCATCAAGTTCCAAACACCGGCCGACGCGGCATTTACCTCTTCCCTGCAAGCCTCTGATATACTTCTGTCGCCGCTTTGAGTTGCATCGCGACGTGGTCCTTGCCCGTGTGCATCCGGTCGCGGCGGATCAAGTCCTTTTCCAGCCGGTCAATCCAGGCAAGAAAGTATTCCGCATCGGTCTTCGAGTCGAGGTTGCTGCCGGCGAGCTCGACGTAAACCGGGTTCGCGTGCGCCTGCTGCGGTCCGACGGCGAAGTCAGGCACCGGGGGACCACTCATGCGCGCCGTCACCCAGCCAGTGCGGTCGAGAGGCAGCTCGTGGTCGAGCGTGAGTTCCAGTTTGTCGGGGGAGAGGCGGCCACTCGCGACCACGCGGCTGTTGTAGATCAACTCCAATTTGTCCAGCGGCGCTTGCGCTGAACCGTGGGCCCGGACACGGACCGTTCGCGGAGTGGTAAGTTTGATGGTGTCGCCGGGCGCCGAGTCGCCGACGGCAAGTTCGATCATCGGTCCGTTGCTGATGAATGAGCGTCCGGCGCGCTCGCTTTCAATCCACGCCTTATAGTCGAGGCCGTTTGGCAGGCGCACATAGCAGCGGCCCCAGCCGGGCGGCGAGCTGTTGATGCGGTTCAGGAAACAATCCGTGCCGGCAGTCGCCGGAACGCGGAAGCCGCAGTTGAGCACGCGATACCACAGCGACACGCTCGCCGTGTAGCCGGAGCCCATCACGTCGATCGTGTCAATGCGCCCCAGCGCCACGTCCACCGGCAGGCCCTTGGCGGAATAAGCGGTGCCGTAGGGGTCATCGGGGTTGTTCGCGGGGTGGGTATAGCTGGCGATGCCGCCTTGCGCGCGTGTGCGATCAGCGAGGTCGGCATTGGTCGGGATATCCCACGGGTTCGTCGTGTCCTTGAAACCGGTAAAGATCGGTTCCACGAGCTGGCCGAGGTTGCCGAAGGTCATGTGGCCCCAGATCGTGCTGCGGAACTCCTGGTTCCAGTAGAGCAACGTGCGTGGCGTCGAGCGCGCGTCAAGCCGGCCGCGGAAAAACTCGCGGTCGAACACTCCGTCGCCGTCCGAATTCGCGACCATGAGATTGCAAACGTTCAAATCCTCGCCCTCACACATGTCGAGGAGGTTGGCGGGGGTGTTATACCAGGCGCCATAGCCGTAGTTGGCGTGGATGTGATTCTCGCCGGAGAACCAGCCGCGCGACCACGCGTCGGTCCAGCGTTCGAGGTTCACGTCAAGGATTCTGCGCTGGCCGCCTTCCAACTCGACCTCCGACCGGAAGACGCGGTGCTCCGGCCCGCGCCAGGCGATGATCTCGTAGGCGCCCGCCGGCAGGAGCAGCGCTGTCGTTCCGCGCGCATAAAAGTGCATCCCTCCGCCGGCCACGCGGTAGAGCGAACCCAGCGGCGCGAAGAACTTTCCGTCCTTGCGCTTCACCGACATCTTTGCCGCGACCGGCGGTTTGTTCGAATCGCCAAGTTGCAGTCGCAGCAAACCGACCGGATCACGATAGACCTTTCCGAATTCCAGTTCGTCCACTGATAGCGTCGTCTTGTCATTGTGAATGAAATCCATCAGCACGAGCGCCGTCGCGCCTTCGTGGTTCTCGGTGTGAATCAGGAAACGGCCATCGGCTTCGACAGAAGGCCAGTCCTCATCCGCCTGGCCGAAGGTGATCTTTCGCGCGTCGCGCTGCGGATGGGCGAGCGGGATGTGCCAGACATCGTTATGCGATGCGCCGAGGTCAGTGACAAGGTAGGAACCGGTGCCCTTGGCGTCCCAGGCCAGTTGATAAATGCGCGCAAGCCAGCGCGTGACGAGCTGCGCAGCGCCGCCGTGCGTCGAGAGTTTCCAGAGATCGGCATGCGGACCGTTGTTGCCACCCTGCTCCTCGGGCAGGTCCTGGTGCAGCGCGTAAAGCAGCCATTCACCATCGGGCGAGAGCGCAACTGGCATTCGCGGCGTTTGCCAGTTCTCCGGAAGGCCTTTGATCGGCTCGAGCATGCCGCTCTGCAGGTCGAGCCACGCGAGACGGTCAGGCGCGCCATCCCTGCTGAAGCGACCGAGAAGGCGCTTGCCGTCAGGATGGAAGTGCAGCTTGCCCTGTGCCCGCACGGCGGAGGTCAGCTTGCGGGGTGAGCCGTCCTCGGCGTTGATCCATTGCAACTGGCCGCCGAAGAAGTTCGCAGAGTTGATGAACGCAATGGTGTTGCCGTCCGGCGACCAGGCCGGTTCGATATCGAATCCTTCGCCTCGGGTAAGCACGGTCAACGTCCCGCCCGACGCCGGCATCCGGCAGATGGCCCCCTGCCACGAAAACGCGACCTGTTGTCCGTCGGTCGAGAGACGCGGTTGAATGGGACCGAACGCGGTCTGTTCGGGCGCACCGGATGCAAATGCGTCGGGGACGTTCACGCAAACCAGCAGCGCGAGACACGCGAGGAAAAACCGTAGCCGCGGAACCGAAATGGTTTCCGCCGCTGCGTGGGTTGCGGCGAAGGGCGGGGTTTTCATTGCCGCGAGCTTATTCCCGGGCCGCCTGGAGTCAATCGGAGGTCGGGGCCGAAGGGGACCCTGATTTGCACTGACTTCTGCGCGTCTGACTCCTGTCTGGCTGGATTCCGCCCTCCTCCTTCAGCCTTCACTTCTGACTTCGAAGCGTCACCGTGCGAAAAAGTACAGCACGTTTCCGCGATTGCAATTTA
>QHNT01000374.1 GCA_003218515.1 Verrucomicrobiota bacterium
GTGATGCTGGAGAAAGCCACCGGCAAAACGTGGGAAGATTTGCTGCGCGCGATGTTGTTTGAACCGCTCGGCATGACCACTGCCGGATTTGGTGCGCCCGCCTCGGTTGACAAAGTCGATCAGCCCTGGGGTCACAAAAAAAAGATGCTTTCCGGCCGCGAACCCGTTCCGCCCGGCCCAGGTGCGGACAATCCGCTGGCGATCAGCCCCGCGGGTGCCGTGCATTGCTCGATGGGCGATCTAGCGAAATATGCCGCGTTCCATATGGCCGGAGAACGGGGCGAAAGCAAATTGCTCAAGGCGGAATCTTTTAAAAAACTGCACACCGCTGTCGCCGACAACGATGATTACGCGCTCGGCTGGATGGTGTTGAAGCGCGCATGGGCCAATGGGCGCGCGCTGATGCACAATGGCTCAAACACGATGTTTTACGTCGTCGTCTGGATGGCCCCTGAAAAAAACTGCGCCGTGATTGTCGCATCAAACATTGGGGTGGATGAGGCATTCGAAGGCTGTGATGAAGTAGCGGGAAAACTGATCGATCAATATTTTGGGAAGTAATTGTTTTTTACTTCAACGCAGCAGTGGGACGGAGTTTGCCTGGGCAATGCAACGGCTCCAAAATAAAATTGCATCGTTACTGGCGGTGCTCATGGCATTGGCAAAGCCATCGCGGAAATTTTCGCCGTGGAGTATGCAAACATTTTTATCGCGGACCTCGACGAGATTGCCGGTAAAGAAACCGTCGCAAATTCTGCGAAAAGACACGAAGTTGGAGAATGTAGGGGTGCGGCGGAATGATGTGCTGCTGCTGGAGGAGTGAGCAGAACGCAGCCTCTTCACTTCGGCAATTGCAACCCGATTTTGTCTGCCGCTTGCGCCACGTCTTTGTCGCCGCGACAGGAGAGGCAACCTGAGTCAAGCGGATAAGCATGAGCTGTCTAAACGCGGTTGGTTCAAGCGTCCCGAAAGGAAATCCAACCAGGACTTGTTTTGTGTATCACATACACCTGATGGGGTTCTTTCGTTGATAAGAAAACCAACAATATGAATACCATCGAACAACAAAACGAATTTCTCAGTTGGAAAGTGCTCCCGGCACGCTTGGACGTTTGTCAGACCGCTTGGTTTCTCGGTTTCAAACCTCATGACATTCCTGTGCTGACGTCTGCCGGATTGCTCAAACCGCTCGGCCATCCAGTTCGCAACTGCGTCAAGCACTACGCGACCGAGACCTTGGAAGCCCTTCGCGACGACGAGAAATGGCTCGCTCGCGCAACCGATACCATTTCCAGCCATTGGAGGGAGAAAAACGCCCGCAAGCAGCAAGCCCGCGGGCGTAGTGCAAAGGGAAGTATGGAATTCAACCAACAGTCTGCCCCAAATGGCCAGGTCGCTCAGTCTCCGATGAAGGCTGCGGCAACGGGATGATGCGGCCTTCTGCCGCCTGCCGTTCGTAGCTCTCCAGGGACGGCAGCCTCACCTTGGCCTTACGCGCGTAGGCGCGATGCACTGCCTTGCTGTTGTGCCCGAGCGCCTCTTGCGCGAACCGCTCTGGATAGCCGCACTGTTTCGCCCGCTCCGCCCATGCGTAACGGTAGGAGTGAAGTGAGACGCCTTTGATGCCGAGTCCTTCACATCGCTGCTTGAACTCCGTGGCGCGGTCGCCAGCGCGAACCGATTGCAGGTAGGGGAACAACGGGCCAGCTACAGGGAGGCGTCGCAAAACGGCCTCGATGGCCTCGCCAAAGTGAATCATGGCCAGGCTTCCGGTTTTCCGCCGCGCGTAGGCGATGGTTTGATTCGGCCAGTCCACGTCCTCTGCCTTGAGGTTGGCGATGTCGCTCTGCGACCCGCCGAGATGCCAGCACAGTTCGTAGAAATTGCACCGCTCCGGGTTTTTCTCCCGCTCGACGATGAGTTTGTGCTCCTCCACCGTAATGGCGCGTTTCGGCTGGAAACGGACTTCAGGCCAAAGACGCTTCGGAATGATTGGCCACGGCAGCCAGTTCATCGAAATGCAGAAGTTGTGAAGCTTGCGCAGATGAACATTCGTGCTGACCGTGCCCGCCTTGAGAGAAGCGAGCAGATGTTCGGCTTGCGTCTCGACGATAACACGATCGCGAATCAGGTCCAACGCCTTTTCTTTCGCCGCGCGTTGCCAGCGATCTTTCGTCGAACCGGTCTTCATTTCGATGATGGCATCAAGGGCGTTCTGCCACGTCCGCGTTGGGACGCGCGAATCTGTGCCTGTCAGGTAGGCCTTGGCGATTTGAAGATTCAGGTGCGGTTGGCGAAAGGATTCATTGCGGGCGTTGAGCAATGACATCGCCTCCGCGCGGTCTTTCGTACCCAGGCTTTCCTGTTTTCGGGTTTTCGTATCCTCAATGTAGAACGTGCCGCCGAGCTTGCGGCGGTACAGAATGAAACGACGTTTCATAGACTCAGACTTTTTGGTCCGAGGCTATGAGGAGGCGCGCGGCTGTGGGTGTATCAGCTACACCAAACGGGCAGCGAATCCCGTTTTCACCAGTAAAGACCCCCGTAATTCGGGGCGTTTTCGCTCAGTTTTACTCCGGCTTGAATTTCACTGGCACTTTCACTGGCACTGACGCGACGTTTTTGAGCACGCCAGATGAGTTGTGACAGCGTTTTTGACCAGTATTTGCAGAGTATTGCTGAGTTTTGGCCAGTTCGATTTTCACTGGCACTTTCACTGGCACCTGCCTCCTCTGGTTTCTGCAACTCGTTGACAAACAAACTGTCTGGAATTGGAGGCGGAGGTCGGAATCGAACCGACGCATACAGCTTTTGCAGAGCCGTGCCTTACCACTTGGCTACTCCGCCAATCAACGCGCGCAGCATAATTCAGGTGCACTGCCACGCAAGGGTTAGTTTTGTCTTCACACCCGGTAGCCGAGTTTGCGACGATTGCGCCAAAGCTCGTTTGGCTTAAAAATTCCTTCGGGCGTGATAATGCCGCTGACCAGTTCAGGCGGCGTCACGTCAAAACCGGGATTGCGCGCTCCGCTGTTTGGATTGGCGACACGCACATAAACGCGCTGGCCGTTCCGCGTTCCGCGCTGCGCATTCCGCATTTGCACCACGCCCCAGGCGCCGAGCGCTTCGCTTTCATCGCGATCCTCAATCGGAACCTCGCGCCCGGACGAAAGTTCCCAATCAATCGTCGAGAGCGGAATCGCCACGTAGCACGGAATGTTGTGGCGTTCGGCCAGGACCGCTTTCGTGTAGGTGCCGATCTTGTTCGTCACCTCGCCGGTGCGTCCGAGCGTGCGGTCGCTCCCGACGATGACCAGATCGATTTCACCCCGTTGCATCAGATGGCCGGCGGCATTGTCGGCAATGACTTCGTGTGAAATCCCTTGCTGCGCCAGCTCCCAGGCGGTCAACATCGCCCCTTGCGAACGCGGGCGGGTCTCATCGCAGAAGACATGAAATTTTTTCCCCTGCGCCTGCGCCGCATAGAGCGGCGCTGTGGCCGTGCCGACATCCACGAATGCCAGCCAGCCCGCGTTGCAATGCGTCAGGATTCTCATCCCCTCATGAATCAAAGTCGCGCCATGCCGACCAATCGCCTCGCAATGCTTCACGTCGTCGTTGGCGAATTCTTCCGCAGCGGCCAGCGCGAGCGCTTGCTTCTCCTCGACCGTTTCGCCGGCGCTCATGGCGGCGCGGACCTGGCTCATCGCGTTGACGGGGTCAACCGCGGTGGGCCGCGCCGCTTTCAGGATCTGACAAACCGTTTCGATGTGGCGCGAAAATTTCTGGAGATCGATGCTGCGGAATGCGCGTGCGCCCTGGGCCAAGCCATACGCTGTCGTAGCGCCGATAGCTCCGGCGCCACGAACAACCATTTCCCTGATGGCACGGGCGGTCTCGCGAAAGTCGCGCGTGGCGATCACTTCAAACTGGTGCGGCAGCAACCGCTGCTCGACGAGCAAAACCTCATTCTTGCGCGAATTAAAAGTAACCGTGCGATAGTGCCGAGCACGTCGACCAACAGCGACGTTCATGAAAACAAACTAGCGGCCCTGCCCTGCGGCGCAACCGCAGAATTCAAAGAATTTTGATTTCCATCGCCTTGATGCGGGCACGGATTTTCTTGTAGAGGGGATGCTTGCGCAGCTTGGCCAGGTCGGGGTCCTTCGACAGCCATTTGAAATCGCGGTAACCGAGGTCAAGCGCGCGGTTCAAAGCCACAGCCGCGGACTCAAACTGTTCCGTGAGCGAGCAACTGCAAGCCAGGTTGTAATGCACCAGCGCATCGCCCGGCCGCAGACGGACCAACTGCTCGTCCACCTTCAGGCCGTCTTCAAATCGGCCGCGGCGCGTGTAGTTGTCGCCGAGGATTTGCAGCGCATCGATATAACCCGGGTCGCGGCGGACCACGCCTTCCAGGAACCCGATTTCGATGTCCAGGTTGCGTTCCTGTTCGCGCGTCATTTTTTTCGATCGTTTGGACGGCATGAAACCGGCGGCATGATTGCACAGGGCGCGCTCAAGTCAAGGGGGTGGCCGCGTAGCGCCGCCATCCCTGGCTGCCGGTTTGGCGGTATCCGTGGCGCCAGTTCCAGGAAATCGAGTCAACTCCCGCGCGGAGCGCCGGTCGGCGACGTGGAGGAGGCGGAGAAAGTATGCGTGCCGGATCCGCCTCATGACTTCGGCGGCTACGTTGCCGGGAAATTGATTTGAATTCAGCGCCGGAACTATCAATAACCCAGCCATGCGATGCTTCGTCACCGGCGCGTCCGGGTTCATCGGCGCGAACCTCGTTAACGAACTAGTCGCGCGCGGGCATCAGCTGAAGGCGCTGCTGCGTGCGGAAAGCGATTTGCGCGGATTGAAAGGCGCGGATTTCGAGCGCGTCAATGGCGAGGTGAGCGACCCGAAGAAGCTCGTTGCCTCGATGCACGGCTGCGACTGGTGCTTTCACGTCGCGGCAAGTTATCGCCTGTGGCTGCGCGACTACGCGCCGATGTACGCCGTGAACGTCGAAGGCACGCGTAACGTGATTGAAGCCGCGGCGGAAGCGGGCTGCTCGCGCATCGTTTACACAAGCACCGTCGGCTGCATTGGCTTGCCGAAAGAGGTCAACCGCGTTGTGACGCCCACGGATGAATCCACACCCGTATCCGAATCGCAGATGGGCAACCACTACAAACTATCGAAGTGGAAGGCGGAGGTGATCGCGCGCGAACTGGCGACAAAAGGCGCGCCGGTGATCATTGTCAATCCGAGCGCGCCCATCGGCCCGCGCGATGTCAAACCGACGCCGACCGGCCGGGTCATTGTCGATTTTCTGAACCGCAAAATGCCGGCCTACCTCGATACCGGGCTGAATTGGGTGCATGTGCGCGACGTCGCCATCGGCCATATCCTCGCCGCGGAAAAAGGCCGGATCGGCCAACGCTACATTCTGGGCAACGCCGAAGGGAACTGGACGATGCAGCAGACGTTCGCCGCGCTCGAAGAGATCTCAGGCGTGCCCGCGCCGAAAGTGCGCATTCCCTATTTCGTCGCGCTGGCCGTCGCGCATGTGAATGAGGTGGTGGCCGGGGCCACCGGCAAACCGCCCAAGGCACCGCTGGCCGGCGTGCGGATGGCGAAGTACAAAATGTGGTTCAATCCGGCCAAAGCGATTCGCGACCTCGGCCTGCCACAGACGCCGACAAGACAGGCGCTGGCGGACGCGGTGGAGTGGTTTCGCGCGAACGGGTATGCAAGAGAGGCAGAAGGTTTGGATCGCTAATGAACGCTAATCAACGCGAATAAATGCGCAACCGAGCTTCTCGAACTGCTGGTGAAGACCGATTCATTTCCCCGTATCCGTGTTTATCCGTGTGAATTCGTGGTTCAGGAGGTTTGGTGTCGGCTCTGGCGGACTGAGGGCGCCCGTGGTTGCGCATTCGCGCGAGCCACGCCGCCTCGCGTTTGATCAGCGTTCATGAGCGGTTCGCGCCTCGGGTTCACTCCCGGAAATTCTGAACACTCAAGGCGACGGGGAAGTCGTGGGCACGCACGGCGGCGATGACCGTTTGCAACTCATCCTTGCTCTTGCCGGTCACGCGGATTTCCTCGCCCTGAATCTGCGTCGTCACCTTGAACTTGCCGTCGCGAACGAACCCGGTGATCTGCTTCGCGATGGCGGGCTCGATTCCCTGCTTGATTTTGATGACTTGCCGCGCGTGGCCGAGTGGTGAAAGGTCCGGCTCGCCCTTGTCCACGCTCTTGAGGCTGATGCTGCGCCTGGCCAGCTTGCCGATGACGATTTCGACGAGCGCCTTTATCTTGAACTGGTCCTCGGCCGACAATTTGATCTCATTTTTTTCCAGCGCAATCCCGGCGTTGCTCCCCTTGAAGTCAAAGCGGTTGGCCAGTTCCTTTCTGGCCTGATTGACGGCGTTCTCGATCTCCATCGGGTTCACCTGCGAAACGATGTCGAAAGATGGCATGAGGTAGATGCTAATCAACCAGGCGGTCGGCGAAAAGAAGATAAACTACGGGATGGATATTCCGGATGTCCGGTCTTTGAGAGCATCGTTCCGATCAAACCGATTCGTCGAACCGGGCTGATGCGGACCGTTCGTCAACACTTGGACAAAGAATTTTTGTACTGACCTTTAGCCGGGGTTCGGTCCACACTTCTTGTCGCTGGCAGCAGCGGCGGCGATCAATGAAGTTGGAATCCTCTGAGTTCGATTGGGTAATCGAGGCTGGCCGGACGGAACGCCACTACTGGATGGACTTGTGGCGTTACCGCGAGCTTTTCTATTTCCTGGCCTGGCGCGATATTCTGGTCCGTTACAAGCAGACGGTCATCGGGATTGCTTGGGCGCTGATTCGACCGGTGCTTGCCATGTTGGTCCTTACGGTGGTGTTCGGGAAACTGGCCAGGCTTCCGTCCGGCGACTTCCCTTATCCGATTCTGGTCTTTTGCGGACTGTTGCCCTGGCAGTTTTTTTCAAGCTCATTGTCTGAAAGCAGCAACAGCCTGATCGCCAATTCCAACCTGATTTCAAAGGTGTACTTTCCGCGCCTGGTTGTGCCCGCCAGCGCGGTGATCACCAGTCTGGTGGATTTTCTGATCGCGAGCGGCTTTCTGGCGATGCTGATGATGTGGTACCGGTTCGTGCCTGACTGGCGGACCGTCACTCTGCCGCTTTTCATCACCATAACCTTTGTGGCTGCGATCGGCCCCGGCATGTGGCTGGCGGCGCTCAATGTGAAGTACCGCGATTTCAGATACGTCGTGCCGTTTCTGGTCCAATTCGGTCTTTACTTCTCTCCGGTCGGTTTTAGTAGCAGCGTTGTGCCCGATTCGTGGAGACTGATATACTATTTGAATCCGATGGCGGGAGTCATCGACGGGTTCCGCTGGGCGATCCTCGGCCCGCCAGCGGCGATTTTCCTGCCCGGTTTCTGTATCTCGATGGTGATGATCATTCTGCTGGCCGTAACCGGGGTTTGGTATTTTCGAAGCACGGAAAGAGCATTTGCCGACGTAATTTGACACGGAGCAATACTGCGTGACGGACCAGACACCATTGGGTTGCGGGTCATGAGCACCGAGGTTGTCATTCTTGCCGAGAACCTGGGAAAGAGGTATTTCCTCACTCACCGACGCGGCGGACGGTCGCAATATACTGCGCTGCGCGACGTGATCGCAGACGGGGTGAGGAACTTTTTTTCGGCGTGGCTGTTTTCGAAGGATCGCTCGCGCCGGACGGACAAGGAGGAGTTCTGGGCGTTGCGCGAGGTATATCTTGAGGTGAAGAAGGGCGAAGTGATTGGCATCATCGGCCGGAACGGCGCGGGCAAATCGACGTTGTTGAAGATTCTCAGCCGGATTACCGAACCGACCACCGGACGCGTAGGTCTCAAAGGGCGAGTCGCCAGCCTTTTGGAAGTTGGCACCGGTTTCCACCCGGAACTGACGGGACACGAGAACATCTTCCTGAATGGCGCGATACTCGGCATGACCCAAGCAGAGACCCGAAAGAAATTTGATGAGATCGTTGCCTTCGCGGAGATTGAGAAGTTCCTCGACACGCCGGTAAAACACTATTCGAGCGGGATGTACATGCGGCTGGCGTTTGCGGTGGCTGCGCACCTGGAGCCGGAGATTCTGGTGATCGACGAGGTGCTGGCCGTCGGCGACGCTGCGTTCCAGAAGAAATGTCTTGGCAAAATGGGTGATGTGGCAAAAGAGGGGCGAACCGTGCTGTTTGTGAGTCATAACATGGCTGCGGTCACCCAGCTTTGCCGAAACGCCATTCATTTGCAAAACGGTCGGGTGGTCGATTCCGGCCCCGCCGCCAATGTGGTCAATCGGTATCTGGCGTTGGGCCAAAGCGACGCTGCGACCGTAGATTTGAGGGATTTTCCAACGCGAACGGGAAGCGGCACGGTGCGTTTTGAATGGGGAGAAATGCGGGGTTCGGAGGGAGAGGCACGCCGCGATTTTTCCATAGGGGAGGATGTCATCATCGCATTTCGGTTCCAGGCGGGTCCAGGTTTCCACGAAAGGCAGGTGAGATTGGCCATCCAACTGCGGACATCCGACGGTATCAGCCTGTGCAACATGGCTGATATGGACTCAGATTTTGCCATCAAGGATTTCTGTGGAGCCGAAACCATCTCGGTTCGACTACCAGACGTTCGATTGTACCCGGACACCTACTATTTGAGCCTGTGGGTGGGCAGCATTACGAACATCGACGTTTATGACTGGGTAAGAGATTGCCTGTCTTTCGCCATCGTGGGGGGCGGTCAGTTGACGACCCGGATGCTGCCCCGCAGCGCCGGCTTGCTCTTCTGGACACCGACCTGGACTCGTCTTCCCGCCGCATCTTCTGCGTCCACGGCAAGATCATTTCAGGTTCCAACGCCGTGAAGTTTCCCCGCGTCAAACAGGTGATGGGCAGGCTGCTGCGGGTTGGCTCGGTTGGCACGAACCACGTGCCAGCACGCGCCGCATGGATCGCGCAAACGCTGCGCAATATTCCCTCGGGCCAACGCATCCTCGATGCAGGCGCCGGCGAGCTTCAGTTCAAGAAGCATTGCACCGGAACCGGACGAGTCCTTTGACGCCATCATGTGCATTGAGGTCTTCGAACATCTGCCGAACCCTGTTTTGGCGATTCAAGAATTCGCGCGCTTGTTGAGGCCAGGAGGCCAGCTCATCATCACCGCGCCGTTCTGCAGCCTCACGCATTTTGCGCCGTACCATTTCTACACTGGTTTCAGCCGCTATTTTTATCGAACGCACCTGACCGCCCATCACTTCGAGATTGTCGAACTGCACGAGAACGGAAACTACTTCGAGTACATGGCCTCGGAAGTACGACGGGTTCCTGAGGTAAGCGCGCGCTACACCTCGACGCGCCTGAGAATCGGGGAACTCATTGCCTTGCGAATGGCGTTGAAGATGTTTGAGCGCCTGAACCGGAACGACCGCGGGTCGTCGGAAATCCTCCATGTCGGCTGCCACGTGCGGGCGATGAAAGCGAAGAGGCCATGCTGAGCGCGACGGCCAACCCCCGGTTCGAGGTGCGGACCGCCACCGAAGAGGATCTGGATGCTTTGGTCGCCTTCAACGGTCGTGTCTTCCGCCCTTCCGCGGGAGTATGGACGCGGTCTTTGCTCACCGGCGGCAGGCCTGGCACATCGATTCGGCATTTTCTGGTGTTGGAGGATCGAGCTACAGCTCAGATTGTCGCCTCACTTTGCATGCTGTTGCAGGAATGGAATTTGGGAGGCGTGTCGGTTCCGGTCTCACAAATGGAACTCGTGGGGACGGACCCGAATTTTCGCGGCCGCGGCTTTATGCGGATGCAGGCAATGCGGCTTGCGCAAATGGAGCGTGCCGAACGGTGTTTGTTGTCATGCGTTCAGGGAGTGCCCGGGCTCTATCAGAAGTTTGGTTATGAATACGCGATTCCCCTGAAAGGCGGAACCCGGATTTCCCTGGAAAAGGTCGCCGGATGCGGATCATCGAGGATACCCCAGCCCGGCCGCGTATTATCGTTTCGGCGCGCCGTCGCTGCGGATTATCCCGCGCTGGTTCCGTTTTATACCGAGGCAACCCGATCCATGCTTGTCAGTTCGAGTCGTACCGCTGCTCTATGGGCATATCAGGATGGTCAACCGGACGATTCGGAACACGCCATTGAAACCTACGTTCTGGAAGAGGGGACACGGATCGTCGGGTATTTTCGGCTGCGGCATAGTTCAAAGCTGAACGCGATGGTTTTGCGCGAAGCGCAGGCGCAAACATGGGATGGTTGGTGGACAGCTCTGAAGGCGGCATTTGAGGCAGCGGCGGCGAGCGGTTTCAATTCATTGCTGCTGCAATTGCCACTGACCAATCCCTTGCACCAGGCAGCACAGTACGCGGGCGGCGACGAAATCCCGCCATTCGCGTGGCAGGTCAAGGTGCTTGACTGGGTGGAGTTCCTGAACCGGATAGCCCCTGCACTCGAAGCGCGAATGGCGGCTTCGCTCTTTGCCAATTGGACCGGGAGCATCGTGGTGCGATTGCGCGACGCAACGACTCTTCATATATGCTTTGACCAAGGGAAGCTGAAGGTGCGTGCGGATGGACAAGCCGGGGCCTCCGATGGTGTGGACGCCACAGTGGGGATGTTCACCCAACTGGCCTTCGGCTATCGGAGCAGCGAGGACCTCCTGCGCTGGCATCCGGATTTCCGCGTGGCGCGCTCCATTCACTTTGCGCTGGACACGTTGTTTCCCAAGCTGCCATCTTACGTTTATGAAACGTACTGAACTTGCTCCTGCCGTGGCGAATGGGGCGAAAGCCTGAGGCGATTCAACATGCTGCCGCCCGATGGTATGAGTAAAAAAACAGCGCTGATCACGGGGATCGCGGGGCAAGACGGGTCGTATCTGGCTGAGTTGCTTCTTTCCAAAGGATACACCGTGCGCGGCACAGTGCGACGAGCTAGTTACCCGCACACGGAGCGGGTGGACCATCTTCTCAAGGCCTACGACGAACGCGATCCGCAATGTCCGTTCAAGCTGATGTACGCGGACCTCACCGACGTGAGCAGCGTCCGGAATGCGATTGAAGAGTGCCAACCCGATGAAGTTTACAACCTCGCCGCCCAGAGCCACGTTGGCATCAGTTTTATCACGGGCGAGTCCACCCTGGAGATCAATGCCCTTGGGCCGTATCGAATTTTGGACACGCTTAGACGAACGGGGGCCAAGACGCGCTATTACCAGGCGTCCTCCAGCGAAATGTTCGGAGCTTCGCCTCCGCCGCAAAACGAATCGACGCCATTTCTTCCACAAAGTCCGTATGGAGTCTCAAAGACGACTGCGTTTTATCTCACCCGCCTGCACCGCGTGGCCTACGGCATGTTTGCGTGCAACGGAATTCTCTTTAACCATGAATCGCCACGCCGCGGTTTGAACTTTGTGACGCGGAAGATCACGCGCGGGATCGCGAGCATTGTGACTGGCGAAATGCAGACGCTTGCTTTGGGCAACCTGGACGCCAAACGCGACTGGGGATTTGCCGGTGACTATATGGAAGCGATCTGGCGCATCGTCCAGCATCACGAGCCTGACGATTTCGTCATCGCCACTGAAGACACGCACTCGATTCGCGACTTTCTGAAGGATACGTTCTCTCTGGTCGATCTGGATTGGAACGATTTTGTCATTTGCGAGGAGCGGTACAAGCGGCCTGCTGAGGTTCCGGCGTTGCTGGGAGACGCTTCCAAGGCCCGTCGTATCCTTGGATGGAAACCGAAAATCACTTACCGCGAACTATGTCAAATGATGCTCGAATCCGACCTGCGGGCAAAAGGACTGACGCTGGAAAGCGCGCGGGTGCTGGCGCAGAAGCTGCGCAAGCCTTCCAGGACGCGCGCCTACCCGGCCAACGTCGTTCCGATGGCGAAAGCGTCATGACTGGCGCGGGGTTTTGGTCCGGCAAAAAGGTGCTCGTCACCGGCGGTGGCGGATTCATTGGTTCCTATGTGGTCGAGAACCTCGTCAAAAAACGGGCAGTGCCTTCCGCGGACGTCGTTGTTCCGCGTTCCAGCGCATGCGACCTGCGCCGGTTCGACAACTGCCAACGAGCCGTGGAAGGTTGTCAGGTTGTCATCCATTTGGCGGCTGTCACGGGAGGCATCAGTTTCAGCCGGAACTACCCCGCCAGTCAGTATTACGACTCCACTTTGATGGACTTACACGTGGTGGAAGCAGCGCGTCAAGCCGGCGTCCAGAAGCTCGTGGCGATCGGAAACGTTTTCGCCTACGCGGCGCAGGCGCCCATGCCACTGAAGGAAACCAGCCTGTTCGACGGGCTGCCCACAGATGCGCATCGCGGCGTCGGCTGGCTGAAGCGGAATCTCGCTCTGGTCGCGGACCTGTACAACCGCCAGCATCAGTTCGCCATGACAGTTGTCTATTCCGCGAATGCCTACGGCCCGGGAGATTCGCTCGATCCGGTCCATTCCCACGTCGTGCCCGCGACGATCATGAAATGCTTTCGCGATGAGGACCTGGTTGTGTGGGGAGACGGCTCGTCGACTCGTGATTTTCTGTTCGTGGAAGACGTGGCGGAAGGGCTGCTTCTGGCCGCGGAAAAACTTCCGGGCGGCACAGCGGTGAACATCGGATCCGGCGCCGAGATCAGTATCCGCGAGCTGGTGAACCTCATTACGCGTTCCGCGGGTTTCCGGAGGAAATGCGTTTTCGATGCGAGCAAATCCGGCGGAGATGCGCGCCGCTGCGTTGACACGGGAAAGGCCAAACAGCTTATGGGCTTCCAACCGCGCGTCACGATTGAAGAGGGCATGAGGAAGACGGTCGATTGGTATCGCGAACAACTCGTCGCTCAAGCGACGTGATGACCGCAGTTCCCGCTCCGTCCTGCCGCCGCCCGTCACCATGAAATTCATCAATCAGATGGAACCGTGGCTCGGCTCCGAGGAAAAGCAGGCCATTGCCGCCTACCTCGACGCGGGGGGGTGGTTGACCGAGTTTCAGCGGACCCGGGAGTTTGAGAGGCGCCTGGCCGAGTTTACGGGCAGCAAGCACGTCTCAGTCGTTGCCAACGGCACCGTCAGTTTATTCATCGCCTTAAAGGCACTCGGGATCGGGCCGGGCGACGAGGTGATCGTGCCGGACTACACGATGATCGCTTCCGCCAATTCGATTGTCCTGGCCGGGGCGAAGCCTGTCTTTGTGGACATTGAGCTGGAGACGCTCTGCCTCGACCTTGGATTGACCGAAAAGGCAATCACCTCGGCGACCCGCGCGATTATGCTTGTGAGCCTGAATGGCCGCGCGCCGGACATGAATGCAGCAATGGCCCTGGCCCGGCGTCACGGGCTGTTTGTGGTCGAAGATGCCGCGCAATCGTTGGGCTCTGGATGGCAAGGCAGGCATTTGGGCACTTTCGGCGCGATGGGGAGCTTTTCGTTCAGCGCTCCGAAGATCATCACCACCGGCCAGGGCGGGGCTCTGTTGACGGATGACCCGGAGTTGTTTGATCGCATCCAGAAGATCAAGGATTTCGGACGTCGCGAAGCCGGCGTCGATTTCCATGAAGTCATTGGCTACAATTTCAAATATACCGATCTGCAGGCGGTCATCGGCCTGGAGCAAATCAAGAAGCTGCCGTGGCGAGTGGCGCGGAAGAAGGAGATGTTTTCCCTGTACCGGCGCGAGCTTGCCGGGGTGCCTGAGGTGAAATTTATTCCAACGAATCTTGAGCAGACCTCTCCCTGGTTCATCGACATCCTGGTGCCGGACCCGGACGGGCTCAAGAAACATCTGCGACGCGCGGAGATCGGCAGCCGCCCATTCTATCCTGCCATCCATAGCCAGCCGGCGTACCAGCGGCCCGGCAATTTCCCCCAAAGCGAGTACGCCGCTCGACACGGGTTATGGCTGCCTTCATCCAGCTTTCTCAGTGATGAGGATGTGCGCCGCGTGTGCGCTGAGATCCGGAACTTTTACACGAAGACTGCGTAGCGTTTGTGCGGTCGCCATGGTCGCCGTTATCAAAAAGCTTGGCCGGGCGTTGATTCATCCGGACCGTGCGCTGCGACGTTGTTGCCTGGCCCTGCGGCAGGTGAGCAGCCGGCGCAGAATCCGCCGCGCCACCCGGAGCCTGCAGCAGAGGAGAAATGGCGGGGAAATTGCCCCGATTTCCGCGTCCAGTGTTTCCGATTACCTCGGGGTCATCATTTCCTACAAGATCACTCAACCCCAACGGATCGCCATGCTGGCGGAGACACTTCAGACGTTAAAAGGGGCCTTGCACAACACGGCGGTGCCCGTCCGGGTGATTGACGCTTCGGACCCGTCCTACCTGTCCGAGATCAAACCGCTGTTCGCGCAACTCGGCCTGCCGCTTATTTATGAAACGGCTCCGCTGCATCTTCCTGCCGCCTGCCTGGAAATGCTTCGAGCCAGCCGGCAACGCTATGCCTATATTCAGCTTGACGACGCGGTAACGTTGGGGATGCGGGCAGAGTTTTTCGAGGCCGCGTGCGCGCTGCTGGAGAAATATGATGGTGTTCTCAATGTGGTGTCCATTGAATTGCCCGTGAGCGTGGAGGTCAACGAGGCCGAACGCGTGGTGGATATCGTCATGTGCCGACAGCGGACCAGTCGTCACCGAATAGATTACTCCTTCGGAATGGACCCGCCGCTCACACTGCTCTGGAAAGAAAAGATCGGCGATTATGAATTCGGCATCTTCGAGAACCGCTTTTACGGTTTCTACTTTCATAATATGGTGGTTCCCACACAGGATTACGCCAATCGCCTTGAGTGGTACATGCAGCACACCTCGCAAACCAGCGTGCACGAGATTGAATTGGCCGCAGCGGACAGGACCACTGGACCGTACTGGACCCATCTGGCGATCTGCCTGTCGAAGGTGTGCATGGTCGATCTGGATTTTGCGCCGACCGCCGGGGCGGTGAGGCCGCCAAACGACCGCAACCGCGTGGTCCTGGAAGCATTGCGCGCGGGATACCAGCCGCGGATTCGCTGTGAATTGATTCAATGAGGTTAATACCCGCCATATCATCGATGACAGGCAAAAGAAGCCGTAAAAGGATGAGATCAAATTTGGTAAGCATTCCAACAAAAGCCGAACTGGCTCCTAAAAGAGGCTTTATTAAAAGAACGGGCAGAACCATTTCATTATGGCTGGCAAAGATGGCCGGCATCAATGAAACGCCCGATTTTTCAGGACTTCTTAAAGATAAAAAGGTCACGATTATTGATGTGGGCGCACGGGATGGTTTCCACCCAAGATGGAACCAACTGGGCAACAGTTTACGCATCATCCTGTTTGAACCTGACACCGACGGGTACAACGACCTGCTGGAGATCTATAAGAACGATGAGCGTGTAAAAATTTATAACGCGGCATTATCAGATAATGACAGCAATATCACGATCCATGTAGCCACTTTCCCCTATTCTTCTTCGGCCTTTAAGCATGATGAAACGTTTTTCTCCAACCTTAATTTCCGGGAGTTTTATAAAACAGTGGACACGGTAAATATCCCCTGCAAGAAACTGGAGGATGTCGTGCAGGCGAGATTCGACTTCATCAAACTGGATGTTGAAGGATTTGAACTGGCCATTTTAAAAGGAGCCGGCGACCTGCTGGATACCTGTCTCGGGATCGAAGCCGAAGTATCTTATAACCGGTGGGCGGAAGGGTTACCTCTTTTTGGCGATGTCGATTCCTTTTGCAAGTCGAAAGGTTTTATACTTTGCCGCATTTCCCCGCCGACCTGCTACCATTATATAGTACCAGACACAAGACTCGAAGCACATGGGATCACTTTCAGCGGCGACGCTTTATATTTCCGCCCACCTTATTCGATCGTTGAACTGATACGAGCCAATAAATGGAGTATTGAAAGAATCCCTGCCGCCATCGCCACTTATCTCACTTATGGCAATTTTGAATTTGCATATGTATTCATCGAAGAAGCTATCAATGAAAAGCTCCTTAATGAAAACGATGAGTTGGTAAAAGAGGCATACCGGCTGATCGGCCAGCGTTCGGGCTGGAATAAAATGATCGGATTGTCCACCTTAAAGAGAATCAAAAAACTGCTCAGGGCAAAATCTCCGGACGGTTTGGATTATTAATGGCCTGAAAGATGAGAAACTGGAGAGTGAAACGTCGAATGGCTGGCTTTCCCGAAGTCATGCGCTTCCGGCGTTAAGGGATCGGACCCTCACGAATCTCTTGCCCCAGTTGATGCCCGGTTTCTCGATCAACTCATGGGTAAACGTGGCCAAGCAGAGGTTTGCAATGACGCACGAGCCGTAAACCAACACGAGTTGAACGACAGGTATGGCGGTCAGACTCCGGTACCAACACCAGAATTACGAACACCAGGCCGAATAAAAAATGTTCAGGGAGATACCGATAACCGCCGCTGCTGAAAGAAAGGGCAAAGATTCCAAAGAGCCATATCAAATGGAGCGCAATCGCCAATTTCTTCATCGCCGGGCTCAAGCCGGAAAACCTGGAGGAACGTCCCCCCTCAACTGAGGGTACCTGTTTGAGGACAAAATAAGTCAGGATGCCCAGAGCGAAAATATAACACTGATTGGGAAACCAAAGAAAACGGAATAACTCCAGGACGTGCTGTTCTTCCCCGTCAAACCATGGTGATAAAAACCAAAATACCAATTTGGTCAGCAGGCTTCCGAGGAAAAAGGACGCCAGAACCAGCAGCCCACCTTCCGCCAAAGATTTGATCCTTCGAAAGAGAAATGGAAGACACACGTAGAACATGGCCTCGGCTGTGATTGACCAGCCGCCAGGAACCACACTATTGATGGCATTGGGGCTCCAAGTATGAAGGAAAACAGCGGTCAGGCCAATATCCCAGGGAGACATTCTTTGGGAAGTCCCGTAATGAGGTCCGGTGCCTTCCAGCAAGACATAGCCGACAATCGCAACCCAGAACATGGGCACGATTCGAAAGAAACGGCGGACATAGAAGTTAAAGATGAGAAATCCGTCGAACGATTCCCGGACTTTGAGTGAATGCATGAGCGTGACGGCGCTGACGATGAAAAAGAGCTGCACGCCTCTCGCTCCCTGGTTCGCGATCAGTTCGAGCGGCTTGGGCAAATTCCGCACGAACTGAGAAGAATGCACCAGCATGACGGCCAAAATGGCGAACCCTCTCAGAGCGTCGATCCAATCAAAGTGCTGCGGTTGGCCGCCGGTTGACTCCCTATTAGACCGATTGTTTGCCGTGACAGCCATCGCAACGCATCTATTCTGTTTGCCATCGCGATTCTGGACAACCAAATTCGAACCGTGCATTCGGGGCGATCTCGCGATGAACGCTCACCTCAGTAACGCGGCGCGGAAAACCCGGGCACGAACCGCTCCGCCGCCCTGCGGCAGTCGCATCGTCTTGCATTTCTCTCCGGTCTCTGTCAGTACCCTTCTCATGATCGATCGTTCTCAATCGCGGTAAGTTGACGCTGCATGTGCGGAATTGCCATCATCATATTTGCGGACGATCAACCAGTCAACGGCGTGATCGAGCGGATGACCCAACAACTTCGACACCGGGGTCCCGACGCGCAACAGAGCCAACAATTACCCGGCTGCCACCTGGGTCATACCCGGTTAAGCATCATCGACATCGCCGGCGGTCACCAACCGATGGCGGATGAATCGGAGCGCTACTGGATCGTCTTCAACGGCGAAATCTTCAACTACCGTGAATTGCGCGGCAAACTCGAGAAACATGGATGGCCATTCCGGACACAGTCGGACACCGAAGTTCTGTTGCGCGCCTATCAACAGTTCGGCGAAAAGGTGGTGGACCACTTGAACGGCCAGTTTGCTTTTCTGATCTGGGACCAGACCGAAAGGAAATTGTTCGCCGCGCGCGACCGCATGGGGGAGAAACCACTGTATTGGGCACGGTCAGCCCAAGGCCATCTGTTGTTCGCTTCGGAAATCAAGGCGCTCCTCGCCTCGGAACTGTTCCAGCCCCGGATTGATCCGCTGTCAGTCGATGCCTACCTGGGACTGCTGTACGTTCCGCCCGACCGGACCATCTATGAAAACGTGTTTGTGTTGCGACCAGGCCATGCGCTCCGGTGGCTCGACGGGCGATTGAATCAATGGCCTTACTGGCAGCCCACGTATTCGCAACGAGAGATCGGGGATCCTCGAGCCGTCGTCGAACAACTTCGTTTTCTTGTTTCTCAGGCCGTGCGCCGGCAGATGGTGGCCGATGTGCCAGTGGGCGCATTTTTGAGCGGCGGCCTGGACTCCAGTACGGTTGTGGCCATGATGACCGAGCATGCGCGGCATCCCGTTTCCACGTTCTCGGTCGGTTTCGGAGACTTGATCAACGAGTTGCCTTACGCACGGGCGGTCGCGAACGCCTATCGGACACAACACCACGAAATTCAGATGGACATTCCCGTGGGCGAAATGCTCGACGGGATGGCGGAGGTGTACGACGAACCATTCGCCGACTCGTCGAACATCCCCACTTACCTGATTTCACAATTCGCCCGAAGGCATGTCAAAGTGGTCCTGGCGGGAGACGGCGCAGACGAATTGTTCGGCGGTTACGATTGGTACACCTTACTTTTCGACGAACCGGGCGAAAGCCGCTACATCCACCGGGCGCTGAGCGGACTGCGCGCATTTCAAGGACGGCTGTTGAAAAGGCTGGGCTTGCCACATGGAAGTGGCGCGAGCCGCGCGGTTCAAAGTTATTTCCGCGCGCGACTGAAGAAACGGTACCCGGACCTGTGGGATCGCCACCTGGCCGGGTCCACAACAGTCAACGCAAGCCGCGCAGGGTTGTGGCGGAAGACGGAGCTTCCGCAAGCACACCAAGCACTCAAGGCATTTTATAAACCAGGCGGCGAACTGCAGGGGTTTGATCGCGCCACGGACTTCGACATTCGGTGTTATCTTCCGGGAGATATTCTGGTGAAGGTGGACCGCGCGGCCATGGCCCACGGATTGGAGACACGCGCGCCGTTTCTCGATGTTGACCTGGTCGAGTTCACCTTGAGTTTACCGGCGGCGCTTCGCTTCAAGCAGGGCTCGCCGAAACACCTTATGCGGCAAAGTTGCGCGAGCTTATGGCCCGAGTCCGTGCAGAGCCGTTCCAAGCAGGGCTTTGGAGCGCCGATATCGAACTGGCTGAAGCGACCGGATGTGCAGGAGCGCTGGCAACGGGTCAGTTCGCCTATGCACGCGCTGGCCACACTGCTGCCCGGCGTCTCCAGCCGGTCGGCCCGTTCACCTCAACTTGTCTGGACCCTCCTCTGCCTGGGGCTCTGGCTTGAAAGGCGCCCCTCATGCCTGAACCACCTTTAGTCACGGTACTGATGTCCGCCTTCAACGACGCGGCGCATCTCTCCGAAGCCGTCCAAAGCATCCTTGACCAAACCTTTGCTGATTTTGAATTCCTGATTATTGATGACGGCTCGACGGATGAAACGCAGGACTTGCTAAGGAGCATTAGCGACTCGCGTGTCCGCATCGTGCGCAATGAAAAAAATCTTGGACTGACTCGTTCGTTGAAACGCGGTGTCGAGCTGGCTCGCGGGTGTTACATTGCCCGAATCGACGCCGATGACACTGCCTTCCCCTGGCGTCTGAACCAACAGGTTGCATTTTTGGAGAATCACCCCGAGGTGGGAATTCTTGGCGGCGCCTGTTGGCAGGTCGATGAACAGGGAAGGCCCCTGCGGCTGCAGCGGCACCCCGAAACCGACCTCGAAATTCGCTGGGCCGGTCTGCTCACGAATCCTTTTGTGCATTCAACGGTAATGTTGCGTCGAGACGCGCTGCTGCAAAACAAGCTGAATTACGACGAAAGCTTCTCCACTGCGCAGGACTATGATCTGTGGACACGAGTGCTGAGGCACTGCCAAGGCGCCAATTTACCGGAGCCTCTGATCCGGTATCTGATCCGAGAGGGTGTGACACGACAAAACCGCCAGCAACAACTCCTTAACGCGTTTGAGATCGCCACCCGAACTTTGCGGCAGGAGCTTCCCGAATTCACCGCTACAGCGGAAGAGATTCGGCGTTTAATCGATTTTTTTTATCTGCCCTGGGGGAAACTCCCTGGCGAGACAAGGTGTTGGCGGGAAACGGTCTCCCTTTATTGGTCCTTGCTGGACGTGTTCGCGACAAAACACCCGAACCGCCGCTTGATACGCAAGCTGCGCCAAACTCAGGCCCGCCAGATACTCGGCGCGTTGCGGCAGCGCGGCTTCCCAAGTGGGTGGCTGGCGACAGTCTTTCAGATTCTAAGGGCTAATCCACTAATTCCTGTCCGACTGCTCTCAGAAGCTGTAGTCGCATTTTTGATCCCCGGAGACGCGCCGAGCCCTTCAGTACCCTCGTTCAAACGGTCGAAATAGCCGCCTCGTTGAATCGATTCTGCCGATAATCTTGTTGCGAAATGGCGCCGGCCAAAGTCTAATCATGCCCATTATGTTTCACAGCCTCGTTGGAGGGCGCCTCTTGATTCTGGGCATTTGTTCGGCGTTGGCCGTGCTTCTGGGATACCTCATCGCCACGCCGCTGGCGTTTCAAACGCTGGCGATAGTGGCAGTAGTCTGTGGGATAATATGCCTCCCCTTGCTGATTCGCTGGCATCATTTTTTCCTGATCCTGAGCTGGAATGCCACTTTCACACTTTTTTTTCTTCCCGGTCAGCCGAGCTTATCGATGGTGATGACACTGATCAGCTTCGGCTTCGCACTGCTGGATTATTGCGTTAACAAGAAAAAACACTTCATTTCGGTGCCGGCGATCACCTGGCCGTTGGTCTTCCTGGCCTTGGTGATTCTGGCGACGGCCAAGCTCACAGGCGGCATTGGCTTGCATTCGCTCGGCTCCGGCGTTTACGGAGGCAGGAAATACTATTTTCTCCTGATCGCGATCCTCGGTTATTTCGCGCTGACTTCACAGGCGATCCCGGTTGAACGCGCCCTGAAGACAGCCTCCGCGTACTTCTTGTCTGGAACCACCGGCGTTGTGAGCAATATCGCGTACCTGCTTGGACCCGGTTTTTATTTCTTGTTTTACCTCTTCCCTACGGGATCGACCGTTTCGGCGATGCACACGGGGCTGGACTATTTGATCCGGTTCAGCGGTGTCTCATGGGCGTCCATAGCGGTTTACTATTACATGCTGATGCGCTATGGGATCAGAGGCGTTATGGACTTTACCGCGCCTGGTCGGTTTGTAGTTTTCCTGGCGATCATAGGCGCCAGCACGCTTGGCGGATTTCGCTCCGTGCTCCTGGTCATGGCCACGGTGTTCCTGGTGCAGTTTTATTTTGAGGGGTTGTTCCGCAGTGCTTATGCTCCTGTGATAATACTGGCCGGCGTTTTGCTCGGCGCGTTGCTGGTTCCGTTCGCCGATAAGCTGCCGCTTGCAGTCCAGCGCAGCCTGAGTTTTCTGCCCATTGAAGTTGACCCCATCGCCCGTCAAAATGCCCAGGCTACCTTGGATTGGCGGCTGGCTATGTGGCGCATTCTGCTGAAGGAAGTGCCGAAATACCTGGTGGTGGGAAAGGGCTACGCGATCAACCCGACAGACCTCTATCTGACGGAGGAGGGCGTGCGGCGAGGCTTTTACGATACGACGGAGCAATCCATGATCAGCAGCGACTATCACAACGGACCTTTGACGGTCCTGATCCCTTTCGGTATTGCTGGAGCAGGAGGGTTCTTATGGCTCTGCCTGGCAGGGTTACGCGTTGTTTCTAGAAACTACCGCTACGGCGATCCGGCACTAAGAAATATCAACACGTTTCTGATGACTTTGTACTGCGTGCGGATCGTGGTTTTCCTGACGTTGTATGGCGATTTCAGTACCGATCTCGCCACGTTCTCCGGAACCCTCGGTTTGAGCATCGCTTTGAACGGCGGAGTTCGAGGAAGGGAACAGACCAAGACCAACCCGAACGCACCCGATCAGGTCGTTTAGCCGCGACTCTCTCGCTTGAAAAATAGATACATTTCGCTGCCACAGGGATCTGTTTTTCTCGTGCGCCATTCTTCGAAAGCCTTGCTCTTGAGGTAGAGGTCCATCGGTTTTGCGAAGGGATACAGAAGCAAGGCACAACCCAAGCAAACATAATCCCTCACCGTTCGGCTTCTTTTCCGCAGTCGATTTTCAACCAAAGCCGCCGGATAGCGTAAGACCCAGATCCCCCAAAGTTGGCAACGCAATAGCTGGAGCCGGCGTTTGGCCTTGGCATCCACGGCCTGCGACGTGTCGGTGAAGGTACGTATAAAATTCCGTCCAGACCGCGTGATCCAGTTGAGCGCTCCGAAGTGTTGATTACTGTAAGCCGCCTGGGCCAAGGCAAATCCTTCCTTGGCGCAACGTTCATTCAATTGCTCCGTGGTTAATCGGCGCACATGCCCTTCGTCTTCAAAGAAGAAACGATTTTCGAGTTCGGCATCAATCCCATCTTTGTGCAACAGGCAAACCTGATGTTCAAAACTGCCGGGATTACCGCACGGCAGGATGTGCAACATGGCGGAAGCGGACTTGAGATGTGCCAGTATCTCAAGCAGAACCTGATCGAGATCGTAAACGTGTTCCAGCACATGATGCGTGAACACCAAATCGAATCTCCGGCCGGCAAAAGCTGCGTCACCGATAGCAAAAAATGTGCAGGCGGGAAAGCGCTGTTTTGCTTTCTGAAGCGCTACGGAACTGATATCCGTCCCGAACACTTTCCAATTCGGAGGCAAAGCATGTCTCAAGATTTCGGTCAATGCTCCGTTCCCGCATCCAAAGTCGAGCGCCTCGCCCTGTTCAGGCAGTTCAAGACTTCGCAGGACTCCCAGGATTCGCTGTTTCTTCTCGCTGGGCCAGGCCTCCTC
>QHNT01000311.1 GCA_003218515.1 Verrucomicrobiota bacterium
CAAAGGCTGCAACGTCACCGCCACCTGGCGCGCCTGCAAGAAGGGCGCGGCGTTCGCCAACCCGTGTTACACGCAGATTCACCCGACCTGCATCCCCGTCAGCGGCGATCATCAATCGAAACTGACGCTCATGTCCGAATCGTTGCGCAACGATGGCCGCGTCTGGGTGCCCAAACGAAAGGAAGACTGTTCAAAATCGCCCGTCCAGATTCCCGAAGCGGACCGCGACTATTATCTGGAACGAAAATATCCGAGCTTCGGCAACCTCGCCCCGCGCGACATCGCTTCGCGCGCGGCGAAGGAGGTTTGCGACCAGAGCCGGGGTGTCGGACCCGGCGGGCTGGGCGTGTATCTCGATTTCGCCGACGCCATCAAACGCCTGGGCCAAGACAGGATTCGCGAGCGCTACGGCAACCTGTTCGACATGTATGAGAAGATCACCGGCGAGAACGCGTATCAGACGCCGATGCGCATTTATCCGGCGGTGCATTACACCATGGGCGGCTTGTGGGTGGACTACAATTTGATGAGCAACATCCCCGGCCTGTTTGTCATCGGCGAGGCCAACTTCTCCGACCACGGCGCGAACCGCCTCGGCGCCAGCGCGCTGATGCAAGGACTTGCCGACGGCTATTTCGTCCTCCCTTACACCGTCGGCCATTACTTCGCCTCCTCGAAACAGGCAAAACCCTCGACCGGCCACGCCGAGTTCAGGAAAGTCGAGGCGGACATCCGCGCGCAAACCCAAAAGTTGCTGTCCATCCGGGGCAAACGAACCGTGACAAGCCTGCACCGCGACCTGGGCAGGCTGCTGTGGGAAAAATGCGGCATGGCGCGGACTGAAACCAGCTTGAAGGAGGCCTTGAACCGGATCCCGCTGTTGCGCGAGGAATTCTGGAAAGAGGTCAACGTCACCGGCGATGGCCGCGAACTGAACCAGAATCTGGAGTACGCAGGGCGTGTGGCCGACTTCATGGAATTCGCCGAACTGCTCTGCCTCGACGCGCTCCACCGCAACGAATCCTGCGGCGGCCATTTCCGCGAAGAGTACCAGACTGAAGACGGCGAAGCCAAACGCGATGACGGCCATTTCGCCTTCGTAGCGGCGTGGGAATATCAAGGGCCAGACAAGCCGCCGGTGCTGCAAAAGGAGCCGCTGGTTTACGAAGAAGTCCACATGACACAGAGAAGCTACAAGTAGAATTTACGATTTACGATTTACGATTCGTGAGCCCGTTTTCAAATGCGAACTCGACGGGTGTGTCACGTATGTTTCTCGGAACAGGCGAGATGCCTTATGACCAGACATCAAATGAAACAGTTCTGGATGGAAATTCGGGTCGAAGCCGGGCTGGTCAACGCTGCTGAGCTTGATCGGTTACTGGCTGACGGTGACGAGATTTTGCGCATCGTTGTTTCGCGGGCTAAGAAGGCCCGCTCCTCTTGCGACGCGTAAATCGTAGATCGTAAATCGTAAATCGCAAATGAACCTGACGTTGAAAGTCTGGCGGCAGAAGAATGCGACCGCACCCGGACGCTTCGAAGCCTACGAGGCGAAGGACGTCCTCCCGGAAATGTCCTTCCTCGAAATGCTGGACGTGGTGAATGAGGAACTCATCGAGCGGGACGAGGAACCGATTGCGTTCGATTCCGACTGCCGTGAAGGCATCTGCGGCGCCTGCTCCCTCGTCATCAATGGCATTCCGCACGGCGGCCGGAAAGGCACCACCGTCTGCCAGTTGCACCTGCGGCACTTCAAAGAAGGCGACACCATCACCATCGAACCGTGGCGCGCGGCTGCCTTCCCGGTCGTGCGGGACCTCGTCGTGGACCGCAGCGCGTTCGACCGCATCGTTCAAGCCGGAGGCTTCGTTTCCGTCTCGACCGGCGGCGTGCCCGACGCCAACGCGATTCCGATTCCGAAAGCCGACGCCGAACACGCGATGGACGCCGCGCAGTGCATCGGCTGCGGCGCCTGCGTGGCTGCGTGCAAGAACGCGAGCGCGATGCTGTTTGTCGCCGCGAAAGTCTCGCACCTCGGCCTGCTGCCGCAGGGCAAGGTCGAGAAAGACCGCCGCGTGATGAAGCTGGTCGAAGCGATGGACGCGGAGGGCTTTGGCAACTGCACCGTCACCGGCTCCTGCGAAGCGGTCTGCCCGAAAGAGATCAGCCTCCGCTTCATTGCCCGCTTGAACCGCGACTACGCCGTAGCGATGTTGAAAGGCGGAACGGCCTGAGAGCCGGTTCAGACGATTCTCGCCGCACCCCGGCCATTTGTCACTTCCCCAATCAGCCAGGCCTTGTGCTTCCGGGCATGGATGAATCGAAGCACCAGGCGGAAATCTTCCTTTGCGACAATCGCGACCATGCCGATGCCCATGTTGAAGACCTGATACAATTCATCTTCCGGGACGGCGCCCTTGGCCCGGATCAGTTGGAAAATCGGGAGCATTTCCCACGAGCCTCTGCGGATGACAACGTCGCAGTTCTTCGGCAGAACGCGCGGAATGTTATCCACGAAACTGCCGCCGGTGATGTGGGCGAGGCCTTTGATGGCCGTGGACCGGCGTGATGCCGATCTTGATTTCAGGGACGGCGCCACGCGGTCCCTCTCATTGAATTTTTTCAGCAGCTCTTGCACGAGCGGGCCGTAACTGACGTGCACCTTGAGCAACTCATCGCCGATCGTGCTGCCGAGTTCAGCCACAGGGCTGCCCGGTTGCAGTTTCATCTGCTCGAAGAAAATTCGTCGAGCCAGCGAATAACCGTTTGTGTGCAGCCCGCTTGAGGCTATGCCGACGACCGCGTCGCCTGGTTTGATGGATTTGCCGTCGAGCATCCGGGACCTTTCCACGACGCCGACAATCGTGCCGCTGACATCGTATTCGCCCGGTTGATAGAAGCCGGGCATTTGAGCGGTTTCGCCGCCGATGAGCGCGCAATTGTTTTCCGCGCAGGCCTTCGCGAAGCCTTTGATGATTTCAGTGAAGACGCGCGGCTCCAGTTCGCCGGTGCCGATATAGTCCAGGAAGAAGAGTGGCTCCGCGCCGAGCACCGCGATGTCATTCACGCAATGATTGACGAGGTCTTGACCGATGGTGTCGTGCCGACCCAGGGCGAAGGCAACCTTCAGCTTGGTGCCCACGCCATCCACGCTGGAAACCAGCACTGGCCGCCTGTATTTCCTGGTGTCGAGCGCAAACAAACCCCCGAACCCGCCAACCTTGCCGAGCACTTCACGTCGATGGGTGGAGGCGAGCAGTTGCGGCAGCGTGGCTTTAACGCGATTGCCCAGGTCAATGTCAACGCCCGCTCGGGCGTAAGCTTTTTGGTTCATTGGGGATCTGGGCGATTATTTAAGGGACAGCGAATTTCTGTCCAGCCCGTACGCCACTGCCGGCCGGCACAAACTCCTCGGCAGCCATTCGCGAGTTAAACACCGGCCACTTGCGTCGTCGCCGGAATCGTTTCAACGGCAGGTTCTGTTGCCTGGTTAACAACCGCTGTCGTCGCTTCGAGCGAGGCGGGGATTGTGGCGCTGCCCGCCATTGCAGCCGGCTGAGTGATTTCCGCACTGGGTGGAACACCATCGGGTTCAGTTTGACCCTGCGGGGCTGCTTCGACGCTCGATCCTGCTTCCAGCACTGCGGTCCCTTCGGTTTGTGGTGCGGCGGGTTTCGCTTGCGGCCTGGGCAGTTTCGGAGCTGGCTTCTTGGCGGTCTCAATCCTGCCGTTGGCGAACTCCAACACGTGCCCTTGATGAATCAGCCAGTGCAAATCCGCAATCACCGCCGTTTGTTCCGGTGTCGGATCGTGAAGGTCGCCAGACACTTTCGGCGCGGCGGCTGAAGGCGAAGAGACCCCCGCAATTTGTTCCGCTGTCGGCGGCGACGCGACCGCGCCTTCCGCTGGAGGAAGGGTTGCAGGAGCGGCGGACGGCGCGGGCGACGGCGCCAACGTTCCAATCAATTGCCGTCGCGCGCAACCGGGATGCGCGTTGATGAAATCGACGATGCGCTTGACGCCATCGGAAACCGGCGTGGTTTGCAAATCGAGGTAATGGGGCCGCGCGACTGCGACGTGGGTGATGGTCTTGTTTACTTTGAAAAATTGCAGGCCATGCGCGGCGAACTGTTGGCTCAGCGTCGTGACGACCTTGAGCGGGAAACGTTGCTGTTCGTCCCATGCCCGCCGCACCAAATGGCGCAGTGCCGGCGTCGGCAACTGCTGAGCCGCGGCAGCAAGCAGCGTGTGCGATTCGACTGCGCGAATAATGTTGCCGCAATGTACTTCACGGAAATGTTGTTCCACTTCCTCGCGACTGCCGAGGCGTTTCCCCTCAGACACGTTCAAACAAACGAATTCCGTCTTCCAGCTCTGCTCTTCGATCCACTTTTTGACGACCGCCTCGTCCTTCACGATTTTCACCTTCGATTTGTAAACCTCGAAGGACATCCGGGAAAAGCGCTCGGCGTGCAGCTTGCGCAATTTGTTTTGATAATCGTGATAATTTGGCGGGCCGAGAATGATGCCGCTGAGAGCGCACTGCGCGACGAACGTGTAAGTGCCCTTCGGCGGATCGGCTGGCGTACGCTCGGCTTTGTAGAACGTGTCGAAGTGCTTTCGTAAAACATGGTTTACGGCATCCTGATCAGAAAACCAGAGCGTGTCGTCGAGGTTACAAATCCAGAGCGGCTGGACAACCTGGTCGTCCGGCTTTTTCGCCACGCGGAACGTGACGTGATACCGGTCCGGCCGTTTCAAAATCAAATGAGCGATATCAAAAATTGGATACGCCCGACCGGTCAGCTTGATTTGCCGGGCGAGTGATTCGACACCCTTTTCCTCAGGCAGGAACGATACACTGACTTCGGGCAACGGCTGGGTCGGTTCCCGTTTCTCTTCGTGCCGGGGTCTGTCGAAACGGCCTCCCTCGCGACGTGGCGGGCCAGCGCGTCCCTCACGCGGTTTGCGTGGTCGGTCCTGATCCGCGTCGCGTTGCCGGTGGGCTGATCGCTCAGCCCTTTTGCCGTGCGGCTCCCGACGCTCGCGCCCGGGCGTGCCGGATTCCGTCGCGCTGCCCTGGTATTTGGCGTAGCGATTGGCGTCGGGCGACTGTTTGGCCCAGGCAGGCAGGAGTTGCAGCTCCAGATCTTCCAAATCCAAACCGATTTCAGGCGAATCGCTCATGTGCTACGACTGCGTCATTTACGCGCGACGGCGCGCCTCGAACAAAACGGACAATTAGAATGAATTGCTCCCGGGCGGAATGCAAGCGCCAGGTTGGTCCCAAAAGCGCTTGGGGCGTATCTTGACACCACCACCATGCCGCTGGTCGATTCCCTCTCCCCACGACGGAGGAGTGGGGAGAGGGTAAGGGAGAGGGGATTCCAATTAACCGCGCCAATTCGATGGAAGGTGCCCCTCTCCCCGCTCGTGCCTCGCAGGGAGAGGGAGCGGCGTGCTTCCGCGATGGTGGTGGTATCCAGATGCGCCGCAGCGCTTGGCCGAAATCGCAACTTACCAGTTTGCTCCACCCGGTCTGCCTGGCGCCGGAGGACTACCTTCTGTCGAGACTTGCACTGCTCGCCCGTTTGGCAATTTTGCGGCTCGTCTTGATTTTCGTCACGGTGCCGGTTTTTAGATATTTTATTTTGACCTTGTTCAGGATTTCCTCGCGGCAATCGTAGAGGCGTTTCAGTCGGCGCGGCTTCACCCGGCTCAGGCAACAGGCGGTCAGCAGCGGCAGTGCGATGGTCGAGTCGGTGTAGCAAACGACGCAATCGGGCAGCGTGTCGGGATCAACTTTGCCCCAGCTCACGGCCTCAGCGGGTGTCGCACCGCTAAGGCCGCCGGTGTCAGGACGGGCGTCAGTGCACTGGAGGAAGTAATCATGACCTTTTTCCGGGATGCCCATGACTTCCTGAATTTGCGGCTCGGTCTGGAGTATGAAGTTTTTCGGGGAACCGCCGCCCAGGATGAAGACGCTCGACTTGTGGCCGGTGCTCTTCGCTTCATAAACGATGGCGGCGGTCTGATTCACGTCACGGTTCACGTCGAACATCAGCCGCGAGCCGCGCAACGCCATCGCGGCGACATTCATGCCGATGCTGGAATCGCCCGGACTGCTCGTGAAAATCGGGATGCCGCAGGCGTAGGCGGTGGCGAGCACGCTCGCCTCCTTCAATCCGAGCTGGCGGCTGCGCGCGTGAACGTATTTGCCCAGCAGGTAATGAAATTCGTCGGTGCCCATCGGGCGCTGGAATTCGGTCCCCTGGATGACTTCGCGTACGAACGCGTCGGTGTCGAGCAGCACGTTGTAGTGAAAGAGAACGTCGTAGATGCGAATGACGCCGTCACGATGCAGTTTCACGTCGTCCAGGAACGGTGAGCCCTGATAGAGCGCCAGGTCGAGGCCGTAGTGCAGATCGTGGTAAAGGTTCGCACCGGTGGAGACGATCCAATCGACGAAGCCGGCCCTCATGAGCGGGATGAGGCACGATTTTCCGAGGCCCGCCGGCGTCAGCGCGCCGGTGAGGCTCATGCCGATGAAGCCGTCGTTGGGCAGCATTTTCTCGGCGAGCAATCTGGCCGCTTCGCGCAGTCGTCCGCCGTTGTAAGCGAGAAAAGTTCGATCGACGAGATCAGCGGCGGAAATGTCTTTGTCCACGCCGAGCGGGTCGAGGCGTGGACAGGTGGCGAGCTTGTTCGTCTTGCTCATGCGCCGAGGAGTTTTACTGAACCGAACTTAAACGCAAATGGATTTTGGATCGGACGCCTTTCGCAGGATCATTCCGCGCGCTGGACATCCCTGCCGCTTGCCTTGTGTCGCGCTCCTTGGCAGACTCACTCCCGATGCGCGAACGCCTCCGAGCCTGGACCGAAGCGGTTGAAATCTTCGTCCTCGAAGTCATCTTTGAACAACGCCGCGGCAAGCGGGCCGCCATGCTTCGGGTTGCGCGGTTGGCGCTCTCGAAAATTTTCCAAGTCGCCGTCAGGGCTCGTCGCTTCCTTTACCGAACTTAAACGCAGATGGATTTTGAATCGGAAGCCTTTCGCAGGATCATTCTGCGCGCCGGACATCCCTGCCGGCTTGCCTCGTGTCGCGCTCCTTGGCAGACTCACTCCAGATGCGCGAACGCCTCCGAGCCTGGACCGAAGCGGTTGAAACCTTCGTCCTCGAAGTCATCTTTGAACAACGCCGCGGCAAGCGGGCCGCCATGCTTCGGGTCGCGCTGCTCGCGCTTTCGAAAATTTTCCAAGTCCTCGTCAAAGCTCGCCGCTTCCTTTACAACGTCCGCATTCTCCGCGACACCACCCTGGGGGTACAGGTCATCGCCATCGGCAATCTGACGGTCGGCGGCACCGGCAAAACGCCGGTCGTGGAAAAATTCGCCCGCGAACTCCGCGACCAGGGCCGCACCGTGGCCATCCTCTCGCGCGGCTACCGTTCCAAGCCGCCGCCGCTGGCCAAACGATTGATCGACAGATTTTTGTTGCGCCGGGACCGCACTCCGCCGCGGGTGGTGTCCGATGGCAAGTCGCTTCTGCTCGATTCCGAAACTGCCGGCGATGAGCCTTACATGCTCGCGTCGAACCTCAAGGACGTGGTGGTGCTGGTGGACAAAGACCGCGTGAAAGGCGGCCGTTACGCGATTGAAAAATTCGGCTGCGACACGCTGTTGCTCGACGACGGCTTTCAATACTGGAAATTGCGCGGCCGGCGGATGGACGTTGTGCTGATTGACTACCAGCAGCCCTTCGGCAACGAACAGATGCTGCCGCGCGGCACGTTGCGGGAGCCGCCGTCGCATTTGGCCCGTGCCAGCACCATCTTCATCACCAAAAGCGACGGCAACACCGCTGCGCTTCGCCAGCGCATCGCGCAGTACAATGCCACGGCCGGCGTCATTGAGTGCGTGCACCACCCGCTTTATTTCGAGGACGTGTTCACCGGCGAGCGGCACGGGCTGGAATTGCTCCCGGGAAAAAAAGTCGCCTCGCTCAGCGGCATCGCGCAGCCGGAAAGCTTTGAGCGCAGTCTCGTCTCGCTCGGCGGTGAACTGGTTTATTCCAAACGCTTCGCCGATCATCACCGCTTCAGCCAGCAGGAAGTGTTGAACGTCATCAACCGCAGCAAGAAGCGGCAGGCGCACGCGATCATCACCACCCAAAAGGACGCGGTGCGCTTCCCGAAAATTGACCGGCGCGACCTGCCCATTTTTTTCATGCGCGTCGAAATCAAAATCCTCAGCGGCGGCGACGACTTTCGCGACGTGGTCCGGCGCATCTGTTTACAGTAGGCCATGGACATGTTGCTTTACGGCCTGGCGCGCGCTGTCATCGCCGCGTTGCAAGCGCTGCCGTTGCGCTTCGTGGCGCGGGTCGGTCGATTTGGCGGCGCGCTGGCCTACTGGCTCGACGCGCGGCATCGGCGCGTGATTCTGGATAATTTGCAGCTGTGCTTTGGCGCGGAAAAATCGCCGAAGAAAATCCGCGCGTTGGCAAAGGAACATTTTCGCCGGCTCGGAGAAAATTATTGTTGTGCTGCGAAAACGGCCGGCATGGGCAACGACGAAATCAAGCGCGTCCTGGAAGTCTCCGGCGCCGAAAAATTTTATGCGCCACAGCCGGGCCAACCGCTGCCTAGTCGCGTGATTGCCGTCGGCCATTTCGGCAACTTCGAACTCTACGCGCGCTGCGCTATGTTCACGCCCGGCTGCCAGTTCGCCACGACCTACCGGGCGCTGCCACAGCCGGCGTTGAATAAACTGGCGCAATCATTGCGCGAAAAATCGGGCTGCCTGTTCTTCGAGCGGCGGACGGATGCCGACGCGTTGAAATCGGCGATGAACCGCGGCGGTATCGTGCTCGGTTTGTTGGCCGATCAGCACGCCGGCGACAAAGGTCTGCGGC
>QHNT01000477.1 GCA_003218515.1 Verrucomicrobiota bacterium
CATCGGCGGGAAAGGCAGTCCAGCCATCGCGACGTTGGCGGCAGCCACTCCTACTTTGGTAGGAGAACGCCTTCCGTCCATCGTCCAATTTTCAAGTCGGCCCTGAACGTTAGAATCTCACCATCATGAACACGATTGCCACCAAAGACGGCACGCAAATCTACTTCAAAGACTGGGGCAAAGGACAACCCGTTGTCTTCAGTCATGGTTGGCCGTTGTCGGCGGATGATTGGGACACGCAGATGCTGTTCTTCCTCAAGCACGGCTATCGCGTCATCGCTCACGACCGACGCGGCCATGGCCGCTCCACCCAGACCGGTGGCGGCCATGATATGGATCATTACGCCGACGACCTGGCGGCGCTGACCGCATATCTCGACCTCAAGGGGGCGGTGCATGTCGGCCACTCAACCGGCGGCGGCGAAGTGGTGCACTACCTGGCGCGCCACGGCGAAAGCCGGGTGGCAAAAGCGGTCATCATCAGCGCAGTGCCGCCGTTGATGGTGAAGACGCCGGCCAATCCGGGCGGGCTGCCCAAAGAGGTATTTGACGGGTTTCAGGCGCAGCTCGCCGCCAACCGAGCCCAGTTCTATTACGATGTGCCGGCCGGACCGTTCTATGGTTACAACCGGCCTGGTGCGAAACCGTCTCAGGGAGTGATCTGGAATTGGTGGCGGCAGGGCATGATGGGAGGCGCCAAGGCGCACTATGACGGCATCGTTGCCTTCTCCCAGACGGACTTCACCGAAGACCTGAAGAAGATCACCATGCCCGTCCTGGTGATGCACGGCGATGACGACCAGATTGTACCTTATGCCGATTCTGCGCCGCTGTCCGCAAAGTTGCTGAGGAACGGCACGCTGAAAACCTACAAGGGTTTTCCGCACGGCATGCCCACAACTGAGGCCGACACGATCAACGCCGACCTGCTTGCGTTCATCAAGTCCTGAGAGGCAACAGCGAATCAGATATGATTGCCATCGATCCGGCCAAACCCTCAATCGTGCTTGTTCATGTTGACTTAACCGGCGAGCCGCGAAACCAAAAGTCCGTAAAGATCGAATCACAAACAAACCGAACACAAGAATGAAAACCAATACACCCAGCAACAGGCGCATCGGTAAGAATATGAAGATCGTGGTAATCGGAGGTAGCGGGCTCATCGGCAAAAAGCTTGTGAAGAACCTGCGTCAGCAGGGCCACGAGGTTTTGCCGGCGTCACCTTCCTCGGGCGTCAACACCATCACCGGCGAGGGACTGGCTGAAGCGCTTGAAGGTGCGCACGTCGTCGTTGACGTGGCAAATTCGCCTTCATTTGAAGACAAGGCGGTTTTAGATTTCTTCGAGACGTCAGGCCGCAATCTCCTTGCCGCGGAAGCGACCGCCGGCGTGGGACATCACGTTGCGCTGTCGGTCGTCGGCACCGAGCGCCTTCTTGCGAGTGGTTACTTCCGCGCGAAGATGGCCCAAGAAACCCTGATCAAAGCTTCCCCGATTCCCTATACAATCGTCCGCGCAACGCAGTTCTTTGAGTTCGTGGGCGGCATCGCCCAATCCGCCACCGAGGGGCAAACGGTGCGGTTGTCACCTGCCCTTATGCGGCCCATCGGGTCGAATGACGTCGCTGCCGTAATGGCGAACGTCGCAGTCGAAGAACCGTTGAACGGCACGATCGAGCTGGCGGGTCCCGAACCGATACGTCTCGACGAACTCGTCCGCTCAGCCGCTCCACAACACAGCATCGCTAAGTATTCTCAGCTTCAAGCACAACGAGGTGGAGAGCACAGGCCACTGGACAGGTCATCGTAGCCCTGGAAAGCCTGCGCTACGCAGCGCGGACATTCTTGTCTGCGGTTCTGGGACTTTCCAGTCTCCCCCGTTAAGGACGGTGTCAAGACGCATCCCTCTTCCAGATGCATTTTCAGATTCGCGTTGCGCGACGTAAAGGAGGGGTATGAACGTGTTGCGTCGCGAGGCGACAACCAAAAGCGAAACCAAGGAAGGCAAACATGAGCACGATCACGACAAATGATAGAACGCAGATTTACTACAAGGACTGGGGGCCGAAGACCGGACGAATGGCAATGACATGGACACGTACGCCGATGACCTGGCGGAGTTGTTCCAAAAGCTGGACCTGAAAAACGCCGTGATGATTGGCCACTCCACTGGCGGCGGCGAAGTCGCGCGATTCATCGGACGGCATGGAACGAAGCACGTCTCAAAAGTAGTACTGATGGGCGCGGTCCCGCCAATCATGGTTAAGACCAAAGCGAATCCCGGTGGACTGCCCATCGAAGTATTCGATGGATTGCGCAGAGCGTATCTCGCCGACCGCTCGCAATTCTTCCTCAATGTTGCCAGCGGCCCGTTCTTCGGTTTCAACCGATCCGGCGCGAAGGCTTCGCAAGGGCTGATTCAATCGTGGTGGATGCAGGGCATGATGTCCGGCCACAAGAACGCCTACGACTGCATCAAGGCGTTTTCAGAAACGGATTTCACCGAGGATTTGAAGAAGTTTGATGTGCCGACGCTCATCATCCACGGCGACGACGATCAGATTGTGCCGATTGGAGCTTCGGCGAAACTCTCGGCCAAGCTCGTGAAAAAGGCGACGTTGAAAATCTACCCGGGCGGTTCGCACAGCCTCGGAGACACAAGTAAGGAGCAGCTCAACAAAGAGCTCTTGGAGTTCATCAAGTCCTGAGAAGAGCGACAGCAAGCCCAGCAAACGAATTATGAATACAATGAAGGCGGCGCAAATCGGCAAACCAGGCGGAAATTGGGAATTGGTAGAACGCGACATCCCGCAGCCTGGCCCTGGACAGGTTCGCGTGAAGGTGGAGGCGTGCGGCATTTGCCACAGCGACGTGCTCATCAAAGAAGGTTTCTGGCCCGGGATTCAATATCCCCGTGTGCCGGGCCATGAAGTCGCCGGGCGGATCGATGCGCTCGGTAGCGGTGTCACTGGCTGGGAGAACGGTCAGCGTGTCGGTGTCGGGTGGCACGGTGGACATTGCTTCCAGTGCGAACAATGCCGGCGCGGCGATTTCGCAATGTGCGCCAATCGCAAGGTCACGGGCATCGATTTCGACGGCGGGTATGCCGAGCATATGATCGCGCCGGCGGCGGCGCTGGCGGCGATTCCGGATGAACTGCCGGCGCAGGAAGCCGGGCCGTTCATGTGCGCGGGCGTCACCGTATTCAACGCGCTGCGCCATTCGGGCGCGCGGGGAGGCGACGTCGTGGCCGTGCACGGCATTGGCGGACTGGGACACCTGGGAGTTCAGTACGCGCGGCAGATGGGATTCGTGACGGTGGCTCTTGGGCGAGGGAGGGACAAGGAACCGCTGGCAAGGAAGCTGGGAGCGCATCATTACATTGATTCGGGCGCTGATGAGGCAGCGGCGGAATTGCAAAAGCTGGGCGGCGCGCGCGTGATTCTGGCGACGGCGCCGAACGCAAAGGCGATTTCCGCGCTCGTGGATGGATTGTCGGTGGACGGCAAACTCCTGATTCCGGCCGCACCGGCAGAACCACTTGGTCTGAGCGTGTTGCCACTGATCATGGGAAGACGATCGGTGGCTGGCTGGTATTCCGGCACGGCAATGGATTCCCAGGAGACGCTGAAATTCAGTGTGCTTTCCGGCGTGCATCCCATGAATGAAGTGTTCCCACTGGAACGGGTCGCTGAGGCTTACGAGCGCATGATAAGCGGCAAAGCCAGATTTCGCGTCGTGCTCACCATCTCGGAATGAGTCGTTTGACCGAGAGCTCCAATGAAGATTCGGTGATCCAACGAACGCGGTCATGCCAACCACGGTCGTTAACAACAAAAGACAAAGAAAGGAAATTATTATGGCTGGTGCAGCTGATTCACCTGTAAAGGCAGTAGTGCTTGTCCACGGCGGCTTCGTGGATGGC
>QHNT01000312.1 GCA_003218515.1 Verrucomicrobiota bacterium
CCTTTCAGTCCATCAAAAATCCGACGGTGCCATCGGTAAAAAATCGCGCCTGGGTCAGGTCTCCGGTGGATGATTTCATTCTGGCGAAACTCGAAGGCAATGGACTCACACCGGCGCCACCCGCCGACAAGCGAACATTGATTCGGCGCGCGACGTTCGATCTGATTGGCCTGCCGCCGACGCCCCGGGAAGTCGAAGCGTTTCTCTCGGACAATTCGCCGGATGCCTTCGCCAAAGTCGTGGATCGACTGCTGGCCTCGCCGCATTACGGCGAGCGTTGGGGCCGACACTGGCTCGATGTCGTTCGTTACACCGACTCGTTCGATGCGCGCGGCATCGGCGGCGAAGCGGACGTGCCCGAGGCGTATCGGTATCGCGACTGGGTCGTAAACGCCTTCAACCGCGATCTGCCTTATGACGAGTTCGTCCGGGAGCAGATCGCCGGTGACATTCTGGCGACGAATGAGCCGGCCCGGTTCGATCCGGGCAAAGTGATTGCCACCGGCGTGATGGCCATCGGCGAATGGGGCACCGGCGACGCCGACAAGGAAAAGATGCTGACGGACATCGTGGACGACCAGATCGACGTGACCGGACGCGCTTTTCTGGGACTCACGCTCGCCTGCGCGCGCTGCCACGATCATAAGTTCGATCCGATTCCGACTGAGGATTACTATTCGCTCGCCGGAATTTATTTCAGCAGCCATATCCTTCCGAGGCCGGGCGCTAAAACTGCAGGGTCGGCGGTGCTGCGCATTCCGTTGGCGTCAACGACAGAACTCGACCTGCGGAAGGAAAAGGAAATCCGCGCCGCGGCGTTGGAACGCGAAATCAACGCCGCAACGGGAGTGGCTTTAATGAACAAACCGACGCGCGGCGCGCAGAACAAACCGATGCTGACCGCGCTGAACCTGAGTGACGGCATCGACTTGCCCTCGGCTGTCGCCAACTCCGGCGACACACCGCTCGAATTCATTACCATCCGGCTGCCTGCGCGCAGCGTCGCCGTGCATCCGTCCCCGGATCACGCGGCTGCCCTGGCGTGGCAGAGTCCGTTGAACGGCGCCGTGGAAGTGAGCGGTCGCGTCGCGGATGCCGATGATAAATGCGGCAACGGCATCGAGTGGGTGCTCTACCACGGCCAAAAGACGCTCGCCTCCGGCAAAATCGACAACGGCGGTCAAGAGGACATTCCGCGTGCGGAGGCCGAAATCCAGGTCGGCGATTTGATTCAGGTGGCGATTTTTCCGAAAGGCAAAGACCATGGCTGCGATACCACGGTCGTGGAACTGGAAATCCACGAGCGCGACGGTGAACGACGCACCTGGCGTGTGCCCGATGATGTCGTGGGCGACCTTGCCGCGAAGGCAAACACCGGCGCGTGGTATTTCTTTGCCTTTCAAGGTGAGCCGCCGGTGACGCTCGCGCCCAAGGAATTGCCAGCGGAGGAAAAGGCATCCCTGGCCCGATGGAAAGAGGAACTCGCCGCGCTGCGCGCGGAACTGTCACGGCCCGTGCCTGTCGCGCACGGCTTGCAGGAAGGCGGCGTGCCGGAAAGCACTCACGCTGGCATTCACGATGTGCAGGTGCACATTCGTGGCCGTTACGACCGTCTGGGCCGGCTCGTTCCGCGCCGTTTCCCGCGCGTGCTTGCCGGGGAAAATCAACAACCGATTACGGAAGGCAGCGGGCGCCTGGAACTGGCCAAATGGATTGCCAGTCCTGCCAATCCGCTCACGGCGCGCGTAATGGTGAACCGACTCTGGCAGCATCATTTTGGCGAAGGCCTGGTCCGGACGCCGAACAATTTTGGCAAACTGGGCGAGCGGCCGACGCATCCCGAACTGCTCGACTACCTGGCAGACCGGTTCATCCGAGCAGGCTGGTCGATTAAGTCGATGCAACGCGCGATCATGCTCTCCGCGGTCTATCAACAATCGAGCGTGCCGACTCCGCAGACGCTGCGCGCCGATCCGGAAAACCGGCGATTGGGCCGGATGAACCGCCGTCGGCTCGAAGCCGAGCCGCTGCGGGACAGCCTCCTGGCGGTCGCCGGCGAATTGGACGGCACGCTCGGCGGGGCCGCGATCCGCGAATTGGATAACCGGCGACGAACGCTTTACCTGATGACGATTCGCTCGGATCGGAGCAATTATCGGATGCTGTTCGATGCCGCTGATCCGGTGAGTATCGTTGAGAAGCGTATTGATTCGACAGTCGCGCCCCAGGCATTGTTCCTCCTCAATCACCCGTTCGTTCAGGCGCAAGTGAAAGTGCTCGCACAGCGTCTGACCAGGGAATCTCCGACAGACGACCGCGGGAAAATCGAACGGCTTTACCAGTTGCTTTACGGACGCCCGCCGACCGCCCAGGAGATGGAAGTGGGCCTGGCCGCCGTTGCTTCGACGTCGTCCGACGCTTCAGCGATAGCCGACGCGTGGGACCAATATTGTCAGGTGCTGCTCTGTGCGAACGAATTTATTTATGTGGATTAGCGGTGGAGAAAAATTTTTTTGCGGCGCGCGTTCGGAGAGGACCAGCGGCCAATGAAGGTCTGTGCGCAACTTTTGCGATGAGGCCCGGCGGATTTTGTGCTAATTAAAACCAAATGCCTCTGATTGCACCACGTTGGCGGTCTGCCTTTTCCCGACCCGCCGAGAGCCTGGAGCCGGTTGCTGGCTTCACGTTGATCGAGCTTCTCGTGGTCATCGCGATCATCGCAATTCTCGCAGGACTGGTTTTGCCCGCTCTCGGCCGGGCACGGTTTCGGGCCAAAGTGACCAATTGCACGTCGAATTATCGCCAGTGGGGGATCGCCGCGAACGTGTATGCGGCTGACGACGCGCGCGGCATGCTGCCTTCTTTCGACATGCCCACCACGGGTCTGAACCCCTGGGACGTGTCGGTGGACATGGTGCCCAAACTCGAGCCTTTCGGCCTGACCGTGCCGATGTGGTTCTGCCCGGTGCGTCCCTGGGAATTTCAGGACGCCGACAAATGGTTCCGCGCCAAAAACCAGGGCCGGGGCATCAGCACGATCGCCGATCTCAACAAGTATTTCACTTATCGTTACGTCAGCTTCGCTCTTCTCGAGCACGACTGGTGGGTACCGCGCTCACTGGACAAGAATCCAAACCGACTTTTCCCCAGCCCGGGATTGGCGGGCACCGTGACGCGCACAAAGGATGGATGGCCGCGGCGACCCGAAGATCCTATGGCCTCGTTCCAACCTGTCATTACAGACCTGACGGCCGCGGAAGGCGCGCGCGTGACCAACGTCCCGAGCCGAAGAAGGCGGAAAATGTTTTTAGGAGTCGTTGCTTAGGGCTTCTTGGGACTACCACCATTGCACGGCTGCTCTCCCTCTCCCCGCGAGGGACGAGCGGGGAGAGGGACGGGGAGAGGGGCCGTAAGAACAGAGATTGATCATCGGATTTCCCCTCTCCCTTACCCTCTCCACACTCCTTCGTCGTGGAGAGGGTAATATTCCGGCGCACTTATGTATCAGGATGCGCCGGTCAAAGGCGGTCGCGCAAAAAATCTCTTTCGCGAATCATCGGTATCCAGTAATTATATGGGCTGACTCAATGAACGGGCGCCTTTCACGCAACAACTATGATTTGCCAATGGACCGGCGGCAGAAGACGAGGAACGCTTCCTCATTTTATCAACGGACGGTGACTGTCCTCCTGATGGCTTGCGCTCCCTGGCTTCAGGCCGCCCCGATCCCCAGGCTCTTCAATACCGGCGTAGATGACGGCGGCAATCTGCTTTCAAACAATGTGGTGGATCCGCATTACGCGATGACCGCCAGCGCCGACCCGGATTTTCCGGGGCCGAACGCGTTTACGCTTCTGCCCGGCTTTCCGGTGGGCCCGTGGATTGCAGAAGGGCCGAACTCGCGCTGGATCGCCCCGCAAGCTAACCAGAGCAGCGGCAACCAGCCGGGCATCTATACGTTCAAGACCACGTTTGATCTCACCGGCTTTGATCCGGCGACGGCGCGAATCACCGGACAGTTGGCTACCGACAATGGTCTCGAAGCCGTTCGTCTAAATGGGACGGACTTGATGGGCATCACGTCCGCCGGGTTTGCGACGTTCACTTCCTTTGCGATTCCGTTGGGATCGCCCTTCGTGCCCGGCACGAACACACTTGAATTTGATGTGAGCAACGCAGGAGCCACCGTCAATCCCGCCGGCTTCCGTGTCGAGATGAGCGGCATCGCCACCGGTCAGGGCGAGAGACCGTCCATTCTTACGCAGCCCGAAAGTCAGACGGTCATTGTGGGCGACCTCGTCACCTTTTCCGTGGAAGCGATCGGAAGTCCACCGTTGAGTTACGAGTGGCGCTTCAACAACGCTCCAATTCCCGGCGGTACCAACGACAGCTATACCCTCACAGGGGTCACCGCGAATAAGGCGGGCGACTACAGTGTGGTCGTCTCCAACACCGCTGGCCAGACCAACAGCACGAACGCGACCCTGACCGTGCTGGTTCCATTCCCGGGAATTTACAATACGGGCTTGAGCAGCAACCGCACGGTGTTGGACGACGGCCTGGTGGACCCGCACTACAAACTGGTCGTGAACCCGAACGACCCGACCTCCAGTGACTCAGTGGTGGAGGATTCCACCCTGTTTCCCATCGTGAACGGCCCGTGGATTCAGAACAGCAGCAAATCAAAGTGGATCGGGCCCGCTCTTGACACGAGCGCAGCAGCCGCCGGCAGCTATTCCTACCAACTGGCCCTGGATTTGACCGCTTATCTTGCCGACACCGCCTTTCTGGTCGGCAGTTGGGCGACGGACAACGGCGGCTCGCTGTTCCTCAACGGAGCGGACACGGGCTACAAGAGCGCAGGCTTCACGACGTTCTCAACTTTCACGTTGACCAATGGCTTCGTGTCGGGCGCCAACGTGCTTGAGTTCAGGGTGAACAATGACGCCGCCGGTTACGCCGGCCTGCGCGTTGAGAATCTTCGGGGCACCGCACGGCAGGGAGTCGTCAGTCAATCGCCGCCATTTATCGTGGTCCAGCCGCAAGGGGCTACGCGCGTGATTACCGAGGACGTGACCTTCACCGTGGTGGCCGACGGAACACCACCGTTTAGCTATCAATGGTCGCACGATGGCGCGGTGCTCGACGGCAAAACAAATACTTCGCTCATGCTGTCACCCATCACTGTTGCTGATGCCGGTGGCTACCGCGCGCGCGTCTCCAACGCCTTGGGCTCCACCAACAGCGCAGTGGCCCGGTTGGTCGTGATCCAGCCCGAATTGGGCGTGTTCAACACAGGCGTGCACAGCACCGGAGCGGCGCTCGGCGATGGCCAACCTGACCCTCATTACGTCCTGATTTCCAGCGCGGACCCGACCTACCCAGGACCGATTGTCTATGCGCCCACCAATGCGCCCTTTCCGGCCTGGTTTGCCAATGATGAGAATTCGCGCTGGATCACCCCGCGCGCGGACGCCTCCGAGGTCGCCCCCGGTTCCTACCGGTATCGTCTCATCTTCACTATTGATTACAGCAACGAAGTGGCGACAGCCGCAATCACCGCTAACGTGGGAACAGATGACGGCGGCAGCGTGTTTCTTAATCAGAGCGACGTGGGCTTCGTCAGCGGCGGCTTCGGCGGCTTGACTCCGTTGATCATACCGGAGGGGACAGGCTTTTTTGTGCCGGGCGTGAACACGCTCGACTTCGTGGTCAACAACGGCGGCGCAGCCGCCAATCCCTCCGGGTTGCGTGTGGACGATTTGGTGATCACCGGCGTCACGCTGCCGCCCGTGCTGACCGTCTCGTTTTCGGGCGGCAGCATTCAGACTGCGTGGCCGACCAACGCGACGGGTTTCATCTTGCAGGAGACCTCGACTCTGCCCGGAGGCTGGACCAATTCTTCGGTTTCCGTTTTCGTTCAAGGCGACCGAAGCGTTGCCACGGTAATCCCCGGCGGCAACGCGAAGTTTTATCGTCTTGTTAAATGAAGGTCCCTGGCTGTGTGCGGAGGAACGCACAGTTGAACTGTGCGCAGGAAGGGATAAATATTTGGCTCAACGCGCGGAATGAAGCACCGGGCTGCGTCAGAAACAAACTGAGAACGAGTTATGCGAGACCTCAAACTTTCCAAGCGCAAAGCAGGGCGCAACGGCAGGACCCTCCTCCGGGCGCAGCTTAACACCACGACCCTGCCGCTGGTCGATTCCCTCTCCCCACGACGGAGGAGTGGGGAGAGGGTAAGGGAGAGGGGATTCCAAGTAGCCGCGCCAAATCGATGGAAGGCGCCCCTCTCCCCAGCCCTCTCCCCGCTCGTGCCTCGCGGGGAGAGGGAGCGGGGTGGAGCAACGGTGGTGGTATCCAGATGCGCCAGGACCCTCCGTCGGGCCTTTACTTTGATTGAACTGCTCGTCGTCATTGCCATCATCGCGATTTTGGCCGGCTTGTTGTTGCCCGCATTGGCCAAGGCCAAAACCAAAGCGCAGGGCATCGGCTGCATGAACAACCTGAAACAGCTCCAACTGGCCTGGTACTTGTATGTGGACGACAACGGCGACAAACTCGTCCCCAACGGCACCGGCGCTCAGATTGGATGGATCGAAGGGTGGCTACAGACGCCACAGGACGCCACCAATGTGAACCTCATTAAGGCGCCGCGAGGGATGTTGTGGAACTACAATCAGTCGCTTGGCATCTACAAATGCCCCGCCGACACAAGCGTCGCCCGCGTGGGGAACAAAGTTTTGGGTCCGCGCGTCCGCAGCATTTCCATGAACGGGAACATGAACGGCGACAGTTGGTACACGGACATTATCAAGAAAACGTTTTACACCTATAAAAAATACTCGGAGATCGTCCAGCCTTCCCCTTCGCAAGCCTTCGTGTTTCTTGATGAGCACCCGGACAGCATTGACGACGGATATTTCCTGGTGTTTCTGGATCGAAAACAGCTTTGGGGCAACATGCCGGCCAATTACCACAATGGCGCCTGCGGTTTTTCTTTCGCGGACGGGCACGCTGAGATCAGGAAATGGCGGGACCCGGACACGTTGGCGAAGAAAATTCCCGCCAACCCAAAGGGGCCTAATGACGTTCCCTGGACTCAAATCCGAACTTCCGCGCCGATCAATCCGAACACACCGTTTCCGCCCTGAAGTTCAATCGTAGTCCGCGCCATGACGGAGCACCCTCAAATTAACCGGGGGTGACAAGCTCGACAAGCCGTCCAATCCGGTGAAGGACGATGATTTTACTTCTTATCGCTATCGTTATGTGATTTGGTGGAATACCTGCCTCTATCCCGGCTTGAAAGACTCGGACTTCGTCAGGCCGGTGGGCCAGATGATATATCACGAGGACTTTGATTACCATTACAAGAGGTTGAACGACCGCTACCCGACCAATCAGCCGACCATCAACGTGGTGTTTGGGGATTTTCATGCCGCGAAATTCAAAGTTCTGTTCCGACAGAACCAGCCCGGAAAAAGATACGACCCGAATTGGTTCTCTTACGGACCGGACGGCAAGTTGAACAACGACAATCCGAATACCGGCGGCGATGTGAAGACGGGATATGATGTTCCGTAACGCCCGCACGTCGCGGGATTGCGTAGCCGCCGATGTGAGTCCTCATGACGCAATTCCAGACCAAAGGGCGTGAAAATTCCGGGAGCTGTGCGTGCTTCCCCCTCTCCTGGGGAGAGGGCCGGGGTGCACCGCCATTGAATTAAGCCCGGCAGCAGGACCGCACTGGCAGGCTCTTAATCTTAATCGTAATCGTAATCTTGCTCGGCTTAGGTTCTTGGAGATTAAGAGTAAGATTACGATTAAGATTGGGAAGAAACCATTCCGCCTTAATTCAATGGCAGTGGGGCCGGGGTGAGGGCGAGCGTTTCCTCCAACCCCATTTTCGGAGTAGGAGGCGGATTTTCATGCGCCAATTTGAGCTCCGCCTCTTCACGTCGGCGGCTACTGCAGGGGCGGATGGCCCGCGGCGGCAATTTCTTTGGTGAAATCCAATCGCCAGGATGATAGATTTGCCAATCGAATGAATCGCCCGTTTCCAAACAGCGTCTTCGATCGGCCGATGAACCGGCGGCAGATGCTGCGCCGATTCGCCAACGGGTTCGGGATGCTGGGGCTGGCGGGATTGCTGACCGACGATTTTATCGGCAGCGTGCTGGCGGAAGGGAAAGCGAGTCCTTTGACGCTCAAGCCACCGCAGTTCCCCGCGAAGGCGAAGCGCGTTATTTTCCTCTTTATGTCGGGCGGGCCGTCGCACGTCGATACGTTTGATCCGAAACCGCGGCTCGCTCAGGACAACGGCAAACCTCTGCCGTTTGAGAAACCGAAATTGGAACGGACCAAAACCGGGAACCTGCTGGCCTCGCCGTACAAATTCAAAAAACATGGCACGTCCGGCACCGAGGTGAGCGAACTGTTTCCGCAATTGGCGACCTGCGTCGACGACCTGTGCGTCATTCGTTCAGTGGTGGCGGATAACATCAATCACAACGGCGCCTGCCTGCAAATGAACACGGGCGAACAGGCGTTCTCTCGGCCATGCATGGGTTCGTGGCTGCTCTACGGTTTGGGCAGCGAAAACCAGAACCTGCCCGGATTCATTGTCATCAGCCCGTCGCAACCGGCCCAGGGCGCGCCGCTCTGGAGTTCGAGTTTTCTGCCCGCCGCGTATCAGGGAACACTGGTTTCCGATTTAAAAAGCCCGATTGCGAACCTGGCGAGCCCGCGGTTTTCAACCACGCAACAGCGCGGCCAACTCGACCTGTTGAAGCGGCTGAACATCCTGCACGAGCAGCAGCGCGAAGAGGACAACCGGCTCAGCGCGCGCATCGAATCGTTCGAGCTGGCTTTTCGCATGCAGATGGAAGCGCCCGAAGCGTTCGACCTCGAGAGGGAATCGCCGGAGACGAAGAAGCTTTACGGCATCGGCGAAGACGTGTCCGATATCTTCGGCAAGCAATGCCTCATGGCGCGGCGACTGACCGAGCGCGGCGTGCGCATGGTGCAGGTCTATCACACGCAAACGTCGAAGCGGAGCAGTTGCCAGCTTTGGGACCAGCACAGCGAGCTGCGCAAGGAACTGCCGAACAACTGCGCCGCCGTGGACAAACCGATCGCCGGCCTGTTGAAAGACCTCAAGGCACGCGGTCTGTTGAACGAAACGCTGGTGATTTGGGGCGGAGAATTCGGTCGCACGCCGACGGCGGAAGGCACGAATGGCCGCGAGCATCATCCATTCGGCTTCACGATGTGGCTCGCCGGCGGCGGCATCAAAGGCGGCATCGTGCACGGGGCAACGGACGAGTTCGGCTGGCACGCGATTGAGAATAAAGTGCACGTGCACGATCTCCACGCGACAATTCTTCATCTCATGGGCATCAATCACGAGAAGCTGACCTATCGCTACAGCGGCCGTGACTTTCGCCTCACGGATGTTTACGGGAACGTCGTGAAGGAGATTTTGGCTTAGCCTTCGGTATCAGTCGCGCGCCCTCACCCGGCCTTCGACCACCCTCTCTCCAGGAATCTTGTAGCCGCGGACATGAGTCGGCGCACGTGTTTGCTTTCCAGGCAGAGGATTAGCGCCGACTCACGTCGGCGGCTACGGTTCAGGGCTTTCAACGCACTTTGTCCTGCTACGGCGATGATTTGCGTGTTTGGCGGTTTGAGCTGAGTGGACAGGCTAAATCGTAGCGGCTGCAATGGCATTGTAAGCGAGGTGACATACAATCGAAGGCCAAAGGCTTCCGGTACGCTCACGTAGAATGCATGCCGCCACATTCACACCTCCAATCGAAATCAGACCATGCAGTGAGCGGAACGAACGGTCGGCGTGGAGCAGGAGTGCTATTCCAACGACCAAAGCCGAGCTGACTGAGATCGAGTATCGATTGCGAAACGCCCGGTACACCAAGCCCCGGAAAAACGGCTCCTCAAAGAAAGGCGCTAACAAAGCGGCAAGCAGGAGAAGGTTGAACGACGTTCGGCGTTGCAGGTGACTCAAGCCACCAGCGAAGACATAGATCGTCACCACCTGAATTAGAACTCCGGCAGCAGCCGCAACAGCAATGCGCTCGCGGGACACGCGTAACAAGGCGAAGCTTTCCTTAAATTGTCGCACGGTGCGAACGCCAGAAAAGCTTGTGGTGACTGTAAACGTGACGATTCCAATGAGTATGCCCAGAATCCCAAGCTGATTGTCCGTGTAGAATCCGCGCTGGTCAGAGTGTTTATCGACCATCGCCAGGTAGAAAAAGCCCAAAGGGATGAGAGCGGCCACCAAAAAGAGCAAGCAAAGCCAAGCCGTTTTGGGCCGCCAGCGTTCGGAAAGGCATGTCGTAGCTTCGGCAACGCACTCTTTTATCGCCGTCGTGGCTCCACACTCCTGGCTTGCTTCCTCAGCGACGGACTGCGCCGGCGCCGGAGAAGTAGCGACAAATTCAGGAGTGCCACACTCGCGGCAGGAGGTTGCGTCGTCGCCATTTTCTCGTCCGCAGTATGCGCACTTTTTCATTTGCCTTGTCCAGTCGCCCTCCGCAGGACTGCCGCGGCGTGGAACGTTGCACCGTCCGCTCGCACCGTATCGGCCGAGCGACGTCAAGAGCAGAATTGTGCGACACGCCTCTACGGCACAATGTTTCGGAAGCCTGCGTTCCTCAACCCGCGCTGAATCTCTGGCGCTTTCATGAACGTTTTCCACACGCGGCCGGTTCGATAGTTCTCGATCATGATGAGGATCGGCCCTTGATCGATGCCGAGGACTTCAGGGTCCCACCAGTTGGCGGTGAGGTTGAAGGCGTCGCAAAAGCCGTAGGACGTCCAAATGGTTGTGCGGAATCGATCATACCAGTGGCGCATGGTCGGAACGCAGATTTCCGGCGCGAACGGGATCGAGCCGCCGACGGCCGTAGGCGCGATGGTGCCGTCGTCGTTTTCCGGCGGCGGCGCGCCGCGCGCCGAGTAGGCCTGAAACTTGCCGAACCCGGGGCCGTCGCAGGCTGTCAGTCCCCAGACCAGTCCGCCGTAGCCTTTGAACTTGCCCGGATTCGCGATGCAGTAGGCGCGCTGCGCCAGCGTCGCGCGGCGTGAGTTCTCGAAGTAATCGATGCCTTTGGCGCGCAGGTAATCGTCGGTGATGCCGCGGAAATCGATCCAGCAATGCGAGTATTGATGACCGAACAACGGCGGGAAGTGGACAAAGCTTTGGTCGTAGCTGGTTTTCCATTGGTAGCTGCTGGTCCATTCGTGCCAGCATTCTGGCGGGAGCGCATGGGTGGGAGCTCCAAGACCAAGCAGATAAAGGATCATCGCCTCGTTGTAACCGATCCAATGAGCCTTGATGAATCCTATCTCCGGATGCCAGCCCATAGCGAATGGCGCGCTTTCGTTTCCCCTCCGGCCTTTGGCCACCCTCTCCCCATCCGATGGGGAGAGGGCCGGGGTGAGGGTCCGCTTCGGGTTTGTCATCCAACGCCAGTCGATCCGGTTAAAGATACGGTTCGCGAGTTCGCGAATGGCAACTTCCTCTGCTTGTGAGCCGTCGAAATATTCACGTGCGTAGAGAACGCCGGCGAGCAAAAGCCCCGTGTCAATCGACGACAGTTCGCAATTCCACGCACGCAGACCGGTGTTCATGTCGAGGAAATGGTAAAACCAACCGTTACATCCGATGGTGCCGGCCACGTTCGTTCCTTGCGGCTTCTCCCAAAACACTTTCAAGGCTGCGAGTACGCGAGTGCGACCCTGTTCGCGCGTGATCCAGCCGTGGTCAATGCCGATGCCGATGGCCGTCAAACCGAACCCGACGGCGGCGATGCTGCAGTAGGAATTGGTTCGGGAACGGTCGCGGATGAGTCCGTTCGTTGGATTGGCTTCAAGCCAGAAGTAATCGAACGCCTTCCGCTGCAGGAATTCGAGGAATTGGGCGTCGCTTTGAAAATTTTCCGGCGGCGGAGCCAGAGGCGCGGCGCCGGCTGAAACCAGGGCGATCAAGCACAGGAAGACGAGCGACAACCGGCTCACATACAGACCGTGAGTCGCACCGGGTGTTGAGTCAAGGCCGCAGAGCGTACTAGAGAGTGGTGGGGGCGCAGCTTAATTTCTTGCACGGTGCTAGTGGCACGGGCGTCCGCCCGTTTGCTCCAAACCAGAAACTCACGGGCGGGGCACCCGTGCCACTAGAAACTGTCCTGCGCCCCTCATGGGGGGCGCTTCTTGACCCACCACCATGCCTCTGGTCGATTCCCTCTCCCCACGACAGAGGAGTGGGGAGAGGGTACGGGAGAGGGGATTCCAATTAGCCGCGCCAATTCGATGGAAGGTGCCCCTCTCCCCAGCCCTCTCCCCGCTCGTGCCTCGCAGGGAGAGGGAGAGCGCGCGCCTGTATTTCATCCCGATTCAGATGCGCATCCCGTTGAAGTTCGGGACGGAGACGGTGACCGCGGTGACTTGCGCACGCGCGTGCGCGCGCGTCTCGGACGCGGCCGGCCGCACGGCAGAAGGATGGGGCGAGACGCCGCTGAGCGTGCAATGGGTGTGGCCAAGCAAAACGGAGTATGAAGTCCGGCATCGGGCTTTGAAGAACTGTTGCGTCAAACTGGCCGAGGCTTGGACCAAGTTCGGAGGGTTCGGCCACGCGCTGGAGATCGGGCATGATTTCCAGGAGAAAGTTCTCCCGGTTTGTCTGGAAGAATTGAATCGCGCGGCGAACAGGGCAGGGGAGGCCATTCCCTGGCTCGCGGCGTTGCTCTGCTGTTCGGTTTTCGACCAGGCCGTCCACGATGCTTACGGCAATTTGCACCAACGACCAGTCTATGACACGTACGGACCGGAATTCGCGAGCCTTGATCTTTCCAGGTTCCTTCAACCGGCCGACGATGCGGCGGTTTCGTTCAAGGGGAAGTTCATCCAGGATTTTCTGCTGCCGAAGCGAGTGGATCGGCTCCGTGCGTGGCATTTGGTCGGAGGAGTTGATCTGCTGGATCAATCCGAGTTGACCGGCAGCGAACCGAACGACGGTTATCCGGTGTTGCTGTCCGACTGGGTTCGGCGCGACGGCTTGAAATGTTTGAAAGTCAAGTTGCGCGGCAATGATGCGGACTGGGACTTTCAACGGATGGTCAACGTTGGCCGAATTGCGGTTGAACACGGAGTTGAGCATCTGTCCGCAGACTTCAATTGCACCGTGACCGATCCGGCTTACGTGAACGAAGTGCTGGATCGCCTCCACCGCGAGCATCCGCGTAACTTCGACATGACCCTCTACGTGGAGCAGCCGTTCCCTTACGAATTGGAACAACACCGCACCGACGTCCACAGCGTCTCGGCGCGCAAGGCGCTGTTCCTCGATGAAAGCGCGCACGACTGGCGGCTGGTAAAGCTTGGCCGTGAACTCGGCTGGACGGGTGTGGCGCTGAAGACGTGCAAAACGCAAACCGGCGCGTTGCTCAGCGCGTGTTGGGCCAAAGCGCACGGCATGCAACTGATGGTGCAGGACCTGACGAATCCGATGCTGGCCCAAATCCCGCACCTGCTCCTCGCGGCCCACGTCGGCACCATCATGGGTGTGGAGACCAACGCGATGCAGTTTTATCCCGATGCTTCAACCCCCGAAGCGGCCCTGCATCGGGGCATCTACCAGCGGCGCGAGGGAATGGTTGATCTTTCGACGGTGCATGGACCCGGGTTTGGTTATCGTTTGAACGAAATCAACCGTCAGTTGCCGCGGCCTGCCGCCGAGTTCCAAGTCTGACTTGCAGGTTCGCGTCCCCTGGCATTTACTAAATAAGGCAGCAGGATCGAACACAGAATCATGAGCCACAAAGAGGCACAAAAAGCGCGGAAGCTGAATTTTCGCTCCTTTTTGCGGCCATCGTGATCCGGTCAAAATGTATCGCATCCTGCGGTATTCCCGGCAACTGGCGCGTCCAGGCATGAAACTGCGACCTTCAACTATCGCCTGCAGTGGTTTGATGGTTTGTGCGACTGTTCTCCACGGGGCAGCGCCGGAGGCCGATGAGGTTGCCGCCGTGCGTCGCAGCGCCGACGCCTGGCGCGCGGAGCATCGCGTCATTGATTTGCACCAGCACATTGAGTACACGCCGGAACGACTGGCGCGCGCCGTGCGGATCATGGATCGCGTCGGCATCGGTATTGAAGTCAATCTGAGCGGCGGGACGACGACGCACGAGGAGGGCAAACCTTCCGAGTTCGAGCGCAACAAGGAACTCGCCAACAAACTTTTCCCCGGCCGCTTTATGCATTACATGAACCTGGACTACGCAGGCTGGGACCAGGCGGATTTCTCCGAGCGGGCGGCCAAACAAATCGAGGAAGGACATCGTCTGGGCGCGGCGGGGTTCAAGGAATACAAGCGGCTGGGCCTTTACCTGCGGGACGGCGCGGGCAAGCTCATCAGGATTGACGATCCGAAGCTCGACCGGGTCTGGAAACGCTGCGGCGACCTTGGCATGCCTGTCTCCATTCACGTCGCTGATCCGAAGGCGTTTTGGCTGCCGTACAACGAACAGAACGAACGCTGGAAGGAACTGAGGGACCATCCAGCGTGGTGGTTCGGCGACACGAACAAATATCCGTCACACGAAGAATTGCTGGCCGCGCTCAACCGGGTAATCGCGCGTTATCCGGAGACGACGTTTGTTTGCGTCCACTTCGCCAACAACGCCGAGGACCTCGACTGGGTGGACCAATCGCTCGACAAATATCCGAACATGATGGCTGACCTGGCGGCGCGCATTCCGGAAATTGGCCGGCACGATCCCGAAAAAGTCCGCCGCCTCTTCATCAAGCATCAGGACCGGATTTTCTTCGCGACCGACTTCCAGGTTTATGACCGGTTGACTCTGGGTTCGGGCGGCAGTGGTCCGCCGCCGACTGACGACGATGCGGTCGCATTCTTTGAGAAGCACTGGCGCTGGCTGGAGACCAACGACCGGCAGTTCGAGCACATGACTCCGATCCAGGGCGATTGGAAGATCGACGCCATCGGTTTGCCCGTGTCCGTGCTCCGCAAGGTCTGCTTCGACAATGCGCGCCGGCTGCTCGTCCGCTCGCTGCCGCTTCCGGTGTTGAAAGCGGTGCGCGTCAAAAAGGACTTTCGCCCCGACGGACGACTGGAAGAGCTGGCCTGGCAGCTCCCGGCGCCGGTCCATCTGGAGTGTCAATTGCGCGACGGTGTAGCGCAGCCTGAAATTTCGACGACAGTGCGAGCGCTCTGGACGGATCGTTATTTGTACCTGGGCTACGGATGCCCGTTTACGGAACGGACCACCTTTAATCCGCCCGCGTTGACCAAGGAACGTTTTGGGCTTTGGGAGAAGGACGTCGTCGAGGCATTCATCGGCTGCGATTCCAGCAATCTCAAACATTACTTTGAGTTCGAAGTGTCCCCCAACGGCGAACGAATTGACCTTGAAATCGGCGGCGCGACGAAAGACCTGGAATGGAACAGCGGTTTTGAGTCGGTGGTCAAGGTGGATGAGAAAGCCAAGGTCTGGACGGCCGAAATGCGAATACCGCTGGGGGCCCTGAGTTCCGTGACGCCGAGCAAGGGCACAAGGTGGCGGTTGAATCTCTATCGGCACGACATCGCCCATCGGGTTTTCCTAGCCTGGAGTCCCACCGCGACCGCGACGGCGCACACACCGCAAAAGTTCGGTTATCTGGAGTTCGGAGAGTGAATCGGAGCG
>QHNT01000313.1 GCA_003218515.1 Verrucomicrobiota bacterium
TCAACACCCAGGACAAACCGCCGACCGTCAGAGACGGCACTTTGCCCGGTTGCCAGCCCAGTAGTTGTCCCCCAGGCATCACCGCGCTCTCGGGCAATTCCATGCCGTCGAATCCGGGGGGATTTTGTTTTTCCGCCAGTCGCCGCGACTGCCTCGTTTCGTCCACGTTGATAAAGGCGTGATGCACGACTTTGGCGTTGCCGGGCAAAAATTCGACCCCTTTGACGTAACGAAGAGTTGGCACGGAAATGGGAAACACGAAGTTGCGATAGACGTCCTTGCCTTCGGCCGACAGCGTATAGACTTGGGGTAAGGTCACCACAAGATCGGGCACGCCAAGCTGCCAGCCCTCAGGAAATCGGGGCGGCGGCGGCAAATCAGCCTGATTCCCCTCGACAGCGCCTTCGGCGACCCATTGCTGGATGATCCCGATCTGGTCGGAGCCAAGCCGTCGATCAAGTGCGAACTCTCCGTAGCCTGGTTCGGGCAGCCACGGCGGCATGTAGCGGCGCTGAGTGACTTCGGCAATTTGCCTCGCGTGCTTTTTGATCTCTTCGTAGGTCAACAAGGCGAATGGCGCGGACTGGCCCGGACGGTGACATCCGGCGCATCTCTGAAACACGATGGGCGCGACGTCCCGGCTGAAGGTAACTGGGCCCCGAGGCGTTGACGCGGACTTGGTCGAAACCTCACGCCTGCTTTCCGTTTTCTTCCCCGGAAGGACGGTGCCAAAGCCGGCGATGAGCGCCAGGCCCAGGACGATTCCAGCAACTGGCGCCCAGACAATCTTGCGCCGCGCCGCCGGACCGCTGGCTTTCGACGGACCCGCGTTCGACTGCTGTTCAGCGATTGAAAGCCGCGCGGGAGGACGGAGCCTCTTCTCGGTTCTATTCTTATTGCGTGCGCGCTTCCGGCTCATGCTGGCGACGGGATGGGGCGAAATTCAAATTCCCGCCCATCCAAGCGATATTCTGAGCGGACAGTGGAGCCTTCAAGAATAAATGGCTCAACAAATTGACTGCCCAACTATACCGAACATCTCTCGACCGGACCCGTTGCCCCCGAAACGGGGCATTGTGAAAAAATGTTTCGCACGTAAACTCCCGTCCCATAGTGAATTCCAATCTTCCCAAAGAAGCCAAGGTCGTCATCGTTGGGGGCGGCATTGTTGGCTGCAGCATTGCGTATCACCTCGCCAAACTGGGCTGGAAGGATGTCGTGCTGCTCGAGCAGAACCAACTGGCCGGCGGTACCACCTGGCACGCCGCCGGTCTGATTGGACGTCTTCGCACGACCAATAGCATGACCAAAATCAATAAATACAGCGCCGAGCTTTACGCCGGTCTGGAAAAGGAAACCGGCCATCCAGTCGGCTGGAAACCAGTGGGCAGCCTCATCGTCGCGCGGTCGAAAGAGCGCTTGACTCAACTGCGCCGCACCGCTGCCATGTCGGAATGGTTCGGCGTCGAGGTGCACTTGATCAACCCCGAAGCCGCCAGGGAAAAATGGCCGCTGCTTCGAATTGACGACGTGTTGGGCGCGGCGTGGCTGCCGCACGACGGTAAAGTGATCCCCCAAGATGCCGCCGTCGCGTTGGCGAAAGGCGCGCAATCGCACGGCGCGAGAATTATTGAGAACGTCCGCGTGCTGGACGTGCTGCAACGCGATGGCCGCGCGGCCGGCGTGCGTGTTCGGCGCGATGACTCGGTAGCAGCCGACGTAAGGAAGCTCCACGCAATGACGAATGCGGAACGCGGAACGCGGAATGAAGATGAGAGCCTCGTCACCTCGGCTGCTACAGTAGAGATCAAAGCGGATTACGTGGTCCTCGCCGGCGGCATGTGGACCCGCGAACTTGGCCTGCGCTGCGGCGTCATGATCCCGCTTTATCCCGTGGAACACCATTACGTCGTCACCGAGCCGATCGACGGAGCGTTTGACGAACTGCCGGTCGGCCGGGACCCCGATTTGTGCATTTATTTCCGCGGCGAAGGCGACGCGGTCATGCTGGGCGCGTTCCAGGCCTTTTCCAAACCGTGGATGGTCGAGCGTGTGCCGGACGATTTCACGTTCCAGCTCCTCGAACCCGACTGGGAGAAATTCGCGGAGCCGTTGAAGAACGGGAAGTGGCGCATTCCCGCGCTCGAAACATGCCGGTTCGCCAAATTCGTCAACGGGCCGGAAAGCTTCACGCCCGACAACAACTTCATCATGGGCGAAGCGCCGGAGCTGCGAAATCTCTTTGTCGCCGCCGGCTTTAATTCCGTCGGCATCGCCAGCGCCGGCGGCGCGGGGAAATATCTCGCCGAATGGATCGTCGAAGGCCAGCCGACGATGGACCTTTTGTCGGTGGACATTCGCCGTTTCGGGCCCTGGGCGAACAACCGCGCCTTCCTGCGCGAGCGCGTGACGGAGGTGCTCGGACTGCATTACCAAATGGCCTGGCCGAACCGCGAATTTGAAACCGGGCGCGGCCTGCGCAAAACTCCGCTGCACGACCGGCTCGCCTCGCGCGGCGCGTGCTTCGGCGTCAAGAATGGATGGGAACGCCCGAACTGGTTTGCACGACAACACGATCCCGCCCCTCACCCGGCCTTCGGCCACCCTCTCCCCTCATCCGATGAGGGGAGAGGGCAGGGTGAGGGGAGCCGCTTTGAGATTTCCAGCCACGCAGAAAAACCCGTGGCGGAATACTCGTTCGGCCGCCAAAACTGGTTTGCCAACCACGCCGCCGAACATCGCGCCGCGCGGGAGAAGGTCGCGATCTTCGATCAAACCGGCTTCTCCAAATTCATCTTCAAAGGCCGCGATGCCACAAACGTTTTGCAGCGGCTTTGTGGCAACCAGGTTGACGTCGCAGTTGGCAAGACCGTTTACACGGGTCTGTTCAACGAACGCGGCGGCTTTGAGAGCGACCTGACGCTCGTTCGCCTGGCCCGCGATGAATTCTACATCGTCTCCGGCACGGCGCAGTCCGTCCGCGACTTTGATTGGATCGCGCGTAACATTCACCGCGACGAGCACGCCGGCCTGCTCGAGGTGACCGCCAGCTTCGGCGTGCTGGGTGTCATGGGCCCGAACGCGCGCACGCTCCTCAGTCGCGTGACCGATGCCGGCCTCTCGAATCGCTCGTTCCCCTTCGGCACCGCGCAGCAGATCAGCATCGGTTTTGCGACCGTGCGTGCCGTGCGCATCACTTACGTCGGCGAACTTGGCTGGGAACTGCACGTGCCGATGGAGCAGCTTTCGCTTGTTTACGAAACGGTGATGGAAGCCGGCGCGGACCTCGGCCTCGCGGATGCCGGTCACTACGCGATCAATTCACTGCGACTGGAAAAGGGTTATCGCGCCTGGGGCGCGGAACTTTCGCCGGACGACACACCCCTCGAAGCGGGACTCGCCTTCGCCATTGATTGGAGCAAGCCGTTCATGGGCCGCGAGGCTTTACTGAAGCAGAAAAAAGCGGGCGTGAACCGGCGCCTGGCGATCTTCATCCTGGCGGATCCGGAACCGATGCTCTGGGGAGGTGAACCGATCTATCGCGACAGCGAACCGGTCGGCTACACAACCTCCGGTTCCTACGGTCACACTGTCGGGGGCGCCATCGCGATGGGTTACGTCAACAACCCGGCGGGGGTGGACGCCGATTTTGTTCGTTCGGGTCGATACGAGATCAATGTCAACGGCGAAAGGATTCCGGCCGCGGCATATCTCCAGGCGCCCTACGACCCGAACCGCAAACGAATTCTCGCCTGAGGCTCGGCTGGTCTGAGAGTCATCGTCCGACGCCGGTTGGATCGTTGTCCTCCCAGCCACGACGGCTGTGGTACCGCCACCAGTCGATTTCTTTAGGGTTGCGTTTCTCAAAGCCGGCGTGGGTATCAGCGAAGACAAGATTGAGACCGAAGTGATGCGGAGAGGTTAACGGTGTCCAATAAGGCATTTCCCACACCAGAACCGCCGACGTCGGATTAACGACGTCGCCGGTCTTGCGTCCGCTGACCGGTCGTTTGTCTTCATACGTGGCGTTATCCTTTTTCAAATAGATGTGATTCCAAACGTAAGTGACATAATCGTTGTCTTTGAGCATGGTTTGGAATCCGGGGACCTGGGGGTCTTTTCCCCGGATGCCGGAGGGACAAACATAGATGCCCGTCGTCGGCGCCGTCGGTTTGGACGTACTGCCGCCGAGGCGGTTTGTGCCCGTGTTCCTGCCGATCAGAGGTTCGAGGAGCCGCGGCAGGTAGTCGGCGCCCAGGCGATGGTCATCGCCCCAGGCTTTCCCCCAGCTTCGGCAAAGAGGGAAGCGCTCGCCGTAATCGCTCCCATACATCGAAACTCCCAGGCCGATTTGCTTCATGTTGTTCAGACATTGAATCTCCACGGCCTGGCTCTTGGCTTTGGCAAGCGCGGGCAGCAGCAAGCCGGCGAGAATCGCGATAATCGCAATAACCACCAAAAGTTCGATGAGCGTGAAAGCCTTGCGCAACCGCTCGGCCGGGCGGGGGTTCGCCCTTCGGAAAGCTGCGATCATTTTCATGCGGTCCAATTCTGGCATTTGTCGAAGCACAGCAAGTCGGATTCGCAAGCACAGTGCGGTGCCTCTTATTAGAAGTCAACCCGGCAAAATGCGTGTCCGGGCGCGTTCACGAGCAAAAGCGGTGTCACGAACGATTAGAAATTTCTTTGTCCTTCGCACGATGCGGACGCACGCCCTCGCCGCTGAATTAAATCCGCTCGAAGTATCGTTGCCGTTCCCAGTCCGTGACCGCTTGGTCGAACGCCTCGACTTCCAAACGGGCCGTGTGCGCGTAAAAATCCACGACCTGCTCGCCAAAAGTTTCGCGGGCGAGCTTGCTTTGATCGAGCAAATCCGTCGCCTCGCGCAGTGAGCTCGGCAAGGCGCGCAATTGGGGATCGACGTAGGCGTTGCCCTGATAGGCGCTGCCGCAATCGAGTCCTTCTTGCACGCCCGCCATCCCGGCGGCAATCATCGCCGCGAACGCCAGATACGGATTTGCATCCGCGCCGGGCATTCGGTTCTCGATACGGAACGAATCATCGTGCCCCACGACGCGGAATCCGACCGTGCGATTGTCGTGCGACCAGGCCATCTTCGTCGGCGCCCAGCTCGCCGATTGATAGCGTTTGTAGGAATTGATTGTCGGCGCGAAGAAGTAGCACAGTTCCGGCGAATACTTCATCAGGCCGCCGAGAAACTGCCGGAAAAACTTCGACCCCCTTTCGGATTTCGGATTTCGGATTTCGGATTTCGGAGCCGTTCCGCGTTTGGCAGCGTCCCGGAAAAGATTCGCGCCGTCGCGCCAGAGGCTGATGTGGATGTGACAACTGCTGCCCACCTCGTTGGCCCGTGGTTTCGCCATGAACGTGATGGACTTTACATGCTGTGCCGCGATTTCTTTGATGCCCTGTTTGAAGAAAACGTGCCTGTCCGCCATTGGCAGCGGTTCGTCATAAACGAAATTCACCTCGTGCTGGCCGCGGCCCCACTCGCCTTTGCTGGATTCGACCGGCACGCGGGCCTCGGTCATCCAGTTGCGCACCGCGCGCAGCGTGAACTCGTCGCGTGCCGGCTGCATAGTGTGATAATCGATCCGGTAATCGCTCGACGGCGTGAGCTGGCGATACTCCGCCGCAAACGCGTCGTGAAAGCTCTCGTTGAAGAGGAAGAATTCCAGTTCGCTCGCGATACGACAGGTCAATTTCTTTTTCGCCAGCGCATCGACCTGCCTTCGCAAAACCGACCGCGGCGCTTCAACCACAAACCTGCCGTCGTGATGCAGATAATCACAAAGCACCAACGCCGTGCCGGATTGCCAGGGCACGAAACGAACGGTCGAAAAATCGGGCCGCATTTCGAAGTCGCCAAAACCTTTCTCCCAGTTGGCCAGCTTGAAGCCGTCCTGCGGGTCCATCTCGATGTTCACGGCGAGCAGATAATTGCACGCATGCGTGCCATGTTTAACCACGTGGTCGAGGAAAAATTTCCCGGTGAACCGTTTGCCGACGAGCCGCCCGAACACGTCCGGAAACGCCACGATGACGGTGTCGATTCCTCCGTCGTTAATTTTGGTCCTGAGAGTTTGGAGGTTCATAATGTTGCGTGACGCGGTTATTCTGATTGCGGGGTCCTTCTCCGGCCTGAGCTTGAATGCGCACCGGCGAGCCCTCGCGGACGACCTCGAGTGTCATCACCTGCCCGGCGGGTCTCGTCTGAATTTGTTCATGAAGCTCCTGTAAAGTCAATATCGTCAGGCTGTCGATCCCCACTACCCCATCGCCCGCATCGCAAGCCGGCCTTGCCGCCTGGGCTCTGCGGAATGACCTGTTTGATCGGCGCGCCGAAATTTTCGTGCTGGATCGAACAATATTTGATCTGCCCCAGCACTCAGGTAATTTCGCGCCATAAATGCTGCTTTAGTAAAACGATTCCAACCGGCAAATCGTCTTGCAGAGCAGAAGCCCATCCACTAAGGTGCCTGCATGAAACCAGTGAAGCGGAACATCTAACGTCGCAATGTCTTCGACCGGGGCGCATTTCTTTAGCTTCTCATGTCGTGTCCGTTGCTGTCATTCCCACCAGGCCGATTGACTGCGCCGCAGCCCGAAGGCAACGAGCGCGACCGTTCTTTCCGGTTCTTCATCTGGCATTGCCAATTCAATTATGAGTCGTAAATCCTCAGCCTGGGTTGTCCTGGTGGCGTTTCTCGCGCATTCGAGCCGCGTTCCTGCGACCCCGGTCAGCGATTATGAAACCAAGGCCGGTTATCTGCTCAACTTCGTGGAGTTCGTCGAGTGGCCTTCCGCAGCCTTTGCCGGCCCAACGTCACCTCTCGTGATCGGTGTTATGGGCAAAGACCCGTTCGGCGCGGAGCTGGACAAGCTCCAAGGCAAGACGGTGAACGGGCGCAAGCTGGAAATCAAACGGTTCAAAGGCGCCCTGGAATTCCGCGGCGAGGAAACCCCCGGCCGGCGCCAGGACAACCTCGCCGTGAAACAAGCCAGAAAGCTTGCTGAACTGAGATCCTGCCATATTCTTTTCATCAGTTCGTCAGAAAAGAATTATCTGCCACTGATTCTCAAACCACTCAAAGGCGCGAGTGTCTTGACGGTGAGCGAGACTGAAGCGTTTGTCGGCGCCGGCGGGATCATCAATTTCCTCGACAATGGCAACAGCTTGCAACTTGAAATCAACCTGGACTCCGCTGAGCAGGCGCGGTTGAAGATCAGTTCGAAATTGTTGAGCCTCGCGAAGGTTATTAAGATCGAGCATCCGGACGAGAAAAGATAACATGCGTTTCCTCCGAGACGTCTCCCTCAAACAGAAGCTGATGGTCATCATCATGCTCACCAGCAGCGCCGCCTTGCTGCTGGCCTGCGCCGCGTTTATCCTTTACGAACTGGCCGAGTTCCGCAAGGACATGGTGGACGACCTGACGATCAAGGCCGACTTCATCGGCGCGCAAAGCACCGCGGCCTTGAAGTTCAAGGAACCGAAGGCCGCCACGGAAATCCTCGACAAGCTCAAAACGGCAAAGCATATCGTCGCCGCCTGCACCTACGGCCACGACGGCAAAGTCTTGGCGAAATACCAGCGGCCGGATGTGAAAGAGGATTTCTCACCGCCGGAACCGCAATATAACGGGCATTCGTTTCACGGCGCTTACGTGGGACTTTTCCGCGAGATCATTGAGAACCGTCAAGACCTGGGCACGGTTTATTTGAAGTCGGACCTGCTGGAATTGAACACGCGCCTCAGGCAATACGCCAACATTGTCGCCGTCGTTCTGGTGGTCTCCATGGGCGTGGCCTGGCTGCTCTCCCTCCGCCTGCAACGGGTCGTTTCGCAGCCGATTTTGCACCTGGCCAAAACAACGCGGGTGGTTTCGGTGGAAAAAAATTATTCGCTGCGGGCCGTCAAGCAGGGCAATGACGAACTGGGCGAACTCGTCGACGGCTTAAATGAGATGCTGGCGCAGATCCAGGCGCGCGACGCTGAGTTGGAGCAAGGCCGGCAATATCTGGAGCACCGCGTCCAGGAACGCACCAAAGAGCTGCAACTGGAAATCGCCGAACGCAAGCAGACCGAAGAAAGATTAAAAGCCACCGCCTTGCGGTTGGAGCGCAGCAACCGTGAGTTGCAGGACTTTGCCTACGTGGCGTCTCACGATTTGCAGGAGCCGTTGCGCAAAGTGCAGGCCTTCGGTGACCGCTTGAAGGCCGCCTGCTCGAAGGCTATCGGTGCCGAAGGCAGCGATTACCTTGACCGAATGCAGGCCGCCGCCAAGCGCATGCAAACCCTCATTGACGACCTGTTGGCCTTTTCCCGCGTGACCACCAAAGCCAATCCATTCGAGCCGGTTGACCTTAACAGAATCGCGCAGGAGGTTTTGTCCGACCTGGAGGTGCGGATTCAGCAGAGCGGCGGACAGGTGGAGCTGGGCGAATTGCCGGCGATTGATGCCGACCCGCTCCAAATGCGCCAGTTGTTTCAGAACCTCCTCGGCAACGCGCTCAAGTTTCATCAGGAAGGCAGGCCGCCCGTCGTCAAAGTCCACGGCCAGACTGTGAACCAGCCTTCGCGAGAGTCCGTAGCCAATGGACAGGTGGAAGAAGCCTGCCAGATCACCGTCGAGGACAACGGCATCGGATTCAACGAAAAGTATCTCGACCGCATCTTCATTCTTTTCCAGCGTTTGCACGGTCGCAGCGCCTACGAAGGGACCGGCATCGGCTTGGCCATCTGCCGCAAGATCGCCGATCGTCATGGCGGCAGCATCACCGCGAAAAGCACGCCGGGCGAAGGCTCCACTTTCGTCGTCACTTTGCCGCGCAAACAGGCGAAGGACGTCGTCACATGAAAAACAAACCCATCACCCTCCTGCTCGCTGACGATGACCCGGACGACCGCCTGCTGGCCAGGCAGGCGCTGGAAAAAAGCCGGCTGGCCAACGACCTCCGGTGTGTGGAAGACGGCGAAGAGCTGCTCGATTATCTGCGCCGCCGCGGCAAATACGCCGACCCGAAGG
>QHNT01000478.1 GCA_003218515.1 Verrucomicrobiota bacterium
GCCATTCCGAAGCTTTGGTTCCCAACCATCCTCACTGCCGATGTGGATGATGACGGCGATCTGGACGTCTTTGTGACTGGTTCGGTGGACGGCTTAACCCAGACCTTTCGCCTATTGATCAACGACAATGGCACTTTCCGAAACGGCAGCCTGCCGATCGGCAACGCCAGTGGCAGCTTCCAAGTCGCGGACATTGACCACGACGGGTGGCTCGATCTCCTTTTCTCGAGCGATATGAACAACCCGGGCGCGCCTCGCTATGGCATCTATCGTGGAATCGGGGGCGGACGCTTTGGGGCAATCGAACCGTTCCCTGTGCCGTTCGAGGCGTTCGATCGATTCAAGTTGGTGGACATTAATTCGGACGGGTGGCTCGATCTGGTGGAACAATCCAGCGCAGGAGTTCGACTGTATCGGAATCGCTCGGGCCAGTTTGAGTTCGCGCAAATGATTCAAGTCGCGACATCCGTCTGGGTGGATCTGGAGACATTAGCTTGGGTGGATCTGGACGAGGACGGGGATCTAGACATTCTCTCTGGAACCCAACTCCTTCGAAATGACTCGGACTTCGAGTTTACACACCTACCGTCACCGCTTGCTGGATTCAATGCGCCGGGAGCTTTGTTCGCTGACGTCAACAACGACGGCGCGTCGGATGCGCTCCTGAGCATTTACAACAGTGCCACTCGTCAATTTGAGGGGTTTCAACTTTACACGAACCGATCCGCGGTCCTCAATTCGCCTCCCTCGGCGCCGCGGAACCTTCGAGCGTTCGCCCAAGGTCAACAAGTCGTCCTGTCCTGGTCTCCTTCCCAGGACCTGAACCAGCGGTCCGGATTCACCTACAACGTCCGCGTCGGGACCACCCCGGGCTCGTCGGATATTCTATCGGCGGCAGCGCTTCCCGATGGCAAGCTGCTCTTCGTTGGGCCGGGTAACGCCGGCGGCCGGACCAACCTCATCCTGACGAATCTTACCCGCGAGTTTTACTACTGGTCCGTTCAAGCGATTGACAATAGTTTCGCCGGCGGGCCGTTCGCCCCGGCGCAACGCCTCCTCGTACCGCAACCGAACAATCTGCCTCCGGTCATTTCTGATCCCGGGACCGTCACTCTCCTCGAAGATTCCAGCGCCCAAGTTGCCTTCACCATCGCCGACGACTTGTCACCTCTGGACGCCCTTACGGTGAAAGTGTTTCCATCCAATCCGCTCCTCCTGCCCCCATCTCGACTCCTTCTCTCGACAACAAATCACTCCGACTACGTGCTCACGATTGTTCCCGCCTCCAGAGTGTTTGGCTCAGCCATGATTCGAATTGAAGTCACTGATCTTTCGGGCGCCGTCGCTGTCCGGTCCTTTCAGGTCAATGTCGAACATGTGAATCACCGGCCGCTCAGCCGCACGCTGCAGCTAAGCGCGCCGGAGGAATCAACCATTCGCTTCATTCCCACGACAGACCCGGACGGAGACCCTCTAGTCTATTCGCTGATTCGTCCGCCTGCCTGGGGCGAACTTATCGCGCAAGGTGACGCCTACCTTTACGTTCCCCCGACGAACTTCTTCGGATTCGACAACGCCGTGATCCAAGCCCAAGACCCGTCCGGCTTGACCGCCCTGGTCCAAGTCACTTTCCAAATCACTCCGGTGCCCGATGTGGAAAACGTCTCTCTGTCCTATCGAATCCTGAATGGAAGTCCGGTCTTCACCCTGCACGGCGAGCCCTACGCCTTCTACGTGATCGAATCAAGCTCGGACCTCCAACACTGGACCCCCTCACAGCCCTTCTTGAGCGAATCCGGCGAAATCACCTTCAGACCCTCCACCCCATTGCCCCCCACTTACTTCTATCGCGCTCGCCGATCGGACTGAACGCGCCTTAATTGTGTGTTCCAACTCCCGCCCACCTTAAGGCGAGATCAACTCGCTCGGCCCTGGAACCGCGAAGCTGCCTTCATCGCACGGTCAGAGAATTGATCGAGTCTCCAAGTCTAAAAGACTGCGTTGGCCGCTTTAAAAAAAAACAGTGGCGGGCTCGAAAACAGGCTGGCGGCTTTGTCTTCCTTTGTGCAGATTAGCGCCGCATTTGTCGAAGGCCTAAAATCGAATGATCTCAATGCGCCCAATCATGCACCCGAATCGCAAATCCGTTTGGCCAGTTGTCATCGCGGTCATCCTCGCGCTCACGCCGGCCGCTGCGCTGGCCGGATTCAAGCGGATCAACCAGCCGAATCCGAAAGACCCGATGGCCGTGCAGATTTATCAGTTGGACAACGGCCTGACGATTTATCTGACGGAAAACCACGAGACGCCGCGGTTCGAGGCGCAGATCGCCGTGCGCGCCGGCAGCAAACAGGACCCGGCCGAGTCCACCGGCCTGGCACATTACCTCGAGCACATGCTGTTCAAGGGCACGACGAACCCGGAGAAACGCAAGGCCATCTACGCGGAGATCAACCAGGAATCGCAATTGGCCGCGCAGTACGAAATCCCGAACGAGATGGACAAGCTCTACAAGGCGATGGGCGAACAGGGCCTCAACGCCCACACGTGGCACGAAGAGACGGTCTACCAGGTGAACCTGCCGAAGAACCGCCTGGAACAGTGGGCCATCATCGAGTCGGAGCGGTTTCAGCATCCGGTCTTTCGCCTCTTTCAACCGGAGTTGGAGATTGTCTATGAAGAGAAGAACCAGACGCTCGATAACAAGGAGGCGGTCATCGAATTCGCCGTCAACAAGCTGCTGTTCAAGAAACATCCCTACGGCCAACAAACGACCATCGGCGAAGTGGAGCATCTCAAGAATCCGTCGCTGAAGAACATGTATGAGTCCTTCGAGAAGAACTACGTGCCGGGCAACATGGCCATCGTGATTTCCGGCGACATCGACGCAGGCAAGACGATCAAGTTGATCGACAGGTATTTTTCGGAGTGGAAAGCCAAAGCGGTTCCGTCGCCGAAGAGCTGGGATGAGAAGCCGCTGCAAGGCGCCGAGCGGGTCACGGTGAGATACAAGGGCGAAGAGTATGCGTTGCTGGCCTTTCGCACGCCGGGACGGAACGATCCGGATGCCGAGGCGCTCAAGCTGGTGGACATGATTCTCAACAACGCTACCGCCGGCCTGATTGATCTGAACCTGAACCAGCAGCAAAAGGTGCGTCGCGCCGGGTCCAGTCCGGAGTTCAACAACGATTACGGGGCGGAATATCTCTGGGGCATCCCGAAAAAGGGCCAACCGCTGAAGGAGGTGGAGGACCTGTTGCTGCAGCAGATCGAGCTGATCAGGAAGGGCGAGTTCGAGGACTGGATCATCCCCGCGATCATCACTGACTTCAAAAAGAACCGCAAAGCGATGTTGGAGTCCGATGAAAGCCGCGTCGCCATGATGCGCAATGCGTTTCTCGCCTTTCAGGATTGGGACCACGCGATTGGCGAGATCGACCGGATGGAAAGACTGACCAAGGAGGACATCGTCCGCGCGGCGAGCAAGTATTTCAACGGCGGTTACGTGGCCGGCTACCGCCTGGACGAACAGCAGGAGATTCCAAAGATCGAAAAGCCGAAGATCGACAAGATCGACATCGATCCCACGCGCCAGTCCGAATTCTTCAAGCGCGTGCTGGCGATGAAAGTGAAGGAGATCGAACCGGTCTGGGTCAAGCCGGGCAAGGACTACCGCAAAGTCGATCAGGCGGAAGGGGTGAAGCTGTATTACGTCAGGAATCCGTTGAATGATTTGTTTGCGCTGACGATCTCTGTGGACCTCGGGACGCGCCGCGACAACCGGCTCGG
>QHNT01000314.1 GCA_003218515.1 Verrucomicrobiota bacterium
GCACTTCTCGGACGGGAGTTACCATTGATGGGCCGGCCCACGTTGCAAGAGGTCTGAATACGACGACCTACCGCGCGCAAACGGACGACGCCGGAAGGTTTACGCTCCCCGCCGCAGTCGCTCCCCAAGGCCTGATCGTCATCCACGATCAGGGCTACGCCGAACTCTCCCTGGCCGCCTTCGAGGCTTCAGGCAGTATAACGTTGCAACCGTGGGGCCGCGTGGAAGGCAGTCTGGTGCTCGATTCTCAGCCCGCGGCAAACGAGCGCATCGTTGCCGGCAATCATGTGACCCGTTACGACGACGCTGGCCGCCGTTTCGGGTTCATGAGCTTCTACCTTGAAACCAAAACCGATTCTTCGGGAAGATTCTCCTTCGACAAAGTGCCACCGGGCCAATGCAGTATCTTCCGGCAGCAAAGGCGAGCTCGGACCGGCTTTGAGTCTCACGAGACCTCGGTGGTGGTCAATGCCGGAGCTGTGACGCAGGTGGTCCTCGGAGGCGGTGGCAGGACGATGGTGGGAAAGGCCGTCTTGGTTGTGGCCACCGGCCCGATCGACTGGCAAGCCGTGCCGGTCGTGCTCAGGTTGAAAACGGCCAACGAACCCGGCCCGCGTCCCAAGCGCGACGATTTTTCATCCAGCGAAGATTATATCGCCGCCGCCGATCGTTTTTTCGAGGCGCACCGTGCCCGGCAACACTTCGGCGCCTTTTGTGACAGCAACGGTTCCTTTCGTCTGCCGGATGTCCCCGCGGGCACTTATGAACTGGAGATCAAGGTTCGCGACTCCAAAGTCGATTCCGTCAGCCCGCACGATTTGTCGGATCCGGCGTCGGAAATCGGCTCGCTCGTTCGCGAGGTAGTTGTCCCCGAAATCCCCGAAGGCCAAAGTGCTGAACCGGTTGATCTCGGAACTCTGGAGTTGGTTCCCAGGTAAGAAAGCGCCCTCGCGCGGTCGCAAGAGAATCCAGTCGCGCCGATCCGCTGAGTCTCTGCTCTCCAACCTGAACGTTGGCCTTTGGCGTCTGGTTGCTTGAAGTCCACGCGGCTGAAACAAGCTCGAACAGAGAGCAGCAACGCCGATGGAGGACATTCAGATTCGTGCGATTTTCTCCAACAGCGCCGTCGTCGATTTGCCCGGCACAAATCCGATCGTGACAATTTCCCCCCCCAAGCCAGCCACGACGTCGCGCTCTTCTTTCGGCAACTGCTCCACGCTGAAATCGCCGCCTTTGACATAGACGTCCGGTTGTGCGAGCGAGAGGAAATGCGTCGCCCGCAGTTCGGGAAAGATGCAAACGGCACCGACCGCCTCGAGTGCCGCCAGCACGGCGGCCCGGTCGTTTTCGGGATTCAGCGGACGTCCTTTGCCCTTGAGCTTGCGCGCCGAGGCGTCGCTGTTCAATCCCACCAGCAACACGTCAGCCTGTTGCCGCGCCGCTTCGAGGTAAGTCACGTGGCCGACGTGCAGGATGTCGAAACAGCCGTTGGTTACGATCAGCTTCTTTCCTTGCGCGCGCAGTGCGCTTCGCCAGGCGGGGAGGGCGTCGAGCGAGAGGATCTTGTCACGAAAGCTCATGTGCCGAATAGTGGGCGAGGTTTTCCCGACTTGGCAACGAACAAATCAAGGAATTGGGAAGCAGTAGCGATCCCGGGTCGAAGTCGCGTTCCGCCCCGCTCCGCGTTTGGAGACTGGGCTTGTCTTTTGGCGTTCCTCGCCTAAACTGACGGTATGAAAAAAGATGTTGTGCCTGTCGAGATCCGGGGGATCCTGCCCGCCAACAGCGGTTGCGCGATCTTTGTCGGCAATGACGAGAAGGTCTTCGTCATCCAGGTCGAACACAACATGGGCGCGGTCATCGGCATGTTCCTGCGTGACACTCCCAAGGAACGGCCGTTGACGCACGACCTGATTGCCAGCATTTTTGCCGGGTTCAACATCACCGCCGAACGCGTTGTCATCACCGAGTTGAAAAACTCGACTTACTTTGCGCGCCTGATTTTGCAGCAGCAGAACGAGCTCGGTCGCAAAATCGTCGAGATCGACGCCCGCCCCAGTGATTGCATCGCTTTGGCGACCGCCCTGAAGAAGCCCATCTACGTTTCCTCCTCGCTGTTCGAGCAGGTGGAAGACATGTCTGAAGTGCTCGAACGCATCAACGAAAACGGCGGCGAAGCCGAGGCCTGATGCCGGGACCTCCCGCCAGGTCGTTATCCCCGGTCGCGCTCGTCTGGGGTGAAGACGAATTCACTGTCAAGCAACGCGCCAAAGAAATCTATCAGCAGTGGTGCGGTGAGCTGGGCGGCACGGATCACGAAATCATCGACGCCGCTGTGAACAACAGCGGCGAAGCGCTGAAGGCACTCCGCAAAATTCGCGAAGCGCTGCAAACTCTCCCGTTCTTTGGCAGCGGCAAAGTTGTCTGGTTCCAAAACTGCAATTTTCTCGGCGACGAACGCGCCGCGAGCGCGCAGGCGGTGACCGAATCGCTGGCTGATTTGGCGCAGGAACTGAAGGAGTTTTCGTGGCAAGACGTGCGTCTTCTCGTCAGCGCCGGCAAGGTGGACAAGCGAAAGACGCTTTACAAGACACTCGAAAAAATCGGCACGGTTGAAAACCATGCGGGCCTTTCGATTGACGACCGCGATTGGGTCAGCCAGGCGGAGGCTGCCGCCTTTCGTCAACTCCATTCGCTCGGCAAGAAAATTTCCGGCGAGGCGCTGTCCGAACTCGTCGCGAGCATCGGCCCCAACGTCCGGCAATTGAACAACGAAGTCGAGAAGCTCGCGCTGTACGTCGGCGAGCGCGCCGAGATCGAGGTCAGCGACGTGAACGCGGTGGTCACGCGCAACAAGCAGGCGCGCGCCTTTGCGCTGGGCGACGCCTTCGGCGATCGTGACCTGCCGCGAGTGCTCCGTTGCCTCGACGAAGAACTTTGGGAGATGAAATTCGACAGCCAGAAGTCGGAGATCGGCCTGCTCTACGGTCTCATCTCCAAAGTGCGCGCGATGATTTTTTTGCAAGAAATGTTGCGCACAGGCTGGGTGAAGGCAGAAAGCGATTACAATCGTTTCAAAGCGCAGTTGGAGCGCATTCCACGGGATGCGCTGCCGGAGGACAAACGGTTCAATCCGCTGGCGATGAATCCCTATGTTTTGTTCAAAGCGCTGCCGCAGGCTCGCCGGTATTCGCAGGTGGAACTGATTCGCGCGATGGACCTGCTGCTGCAATGCAATCAGCGATTGGTTTTCAGCACTCAGGACGAAGCAATGGTTTTACAGCGGACGCTGGTGCAGATTGTCGGCGCCACCAGTGAACAACCTGGCCGGCGGTAGTGGGTTGCTCTGCTTCGAACTGGTGGGGCGCCGAACAATCCAACACTTTCCGATTCCATCGTGGCTCGCCAGTAGCTCGCCCCACCTAAGCAGTCCACTACCTGGGCGGTTGCGCAGCTTGACCGTCGGTTGTGCACAGGCGTAAGTTGGGGCGGACGAAGCGAATTTATGGGTGCGTCTTCTTCGACTTTGCAGGTGGCCGTCACCGACCAGGTCGCCCTGGTGAAAATCTCCGGGCGGGCCAGTTTCAATTGCAGCGTCGATTTCAAAACGCTCGTTTACGAACTGCGCGACCGCGGTTACCGCAACTTCGTCCTCGACCTCATGGAATGCCAGATCATCGACAGCACATTTCTCGGCGTGCTGGCAGGTTTTGGATTGAAGCTGGCTGAGTCAACGGGCGAAAAATCCACCCTCACCCTGCTGAACCCGAATCCGCGCGTCCTGGACCTGCTGGACAATCTCGGCGTAGCGCACCTGTTCTGCGTCGTGCAAGGCAAGGACCCCCTTTCCGAAAAATGCCGCAACGTGCGGCAGACCGACAGCGGGCCCGGCAAAGTGGAAAGCACCCGCACCTGTCTCGAAGCGCACCAGACGTTGATGAACATTAACCCGGCCAATATCCCAAAGTTCAAGGACGTGACCAAATTCATGGCCGAGGATTTGAAACGGCTCGAAGCGCACAAATCGTAGTCCTTCAGGAATCAGGCGTCACCCTTTTTGAATTTCGTGGTAGAGCCACGCGCGGGCGTAGGCCCAGTAACGCTTTGCAGTCGGCTCCGAAACGCCGAGTATTTGCGCGGCTTCTTCTATCGTCATTCCGATGAAGTAACGCAACTTCACCAGTTCGGCCTTTTGTTTGTCCCGCGCGGCGAGTTTGTCGAGCGCCTCATTGACAGCGAGGAGTTGGTCGTCCGCCGTGGCCGACGCGATCTCGACGTCTTCCAAGTTCACTTGTTTTTGCCCGCCGCCATGGCGTTGCGCGCGCTTGCGACGGGCGTTGTCGATGAGAATGCGCCGCATTGCCTCCGCGGCAGCGCCGAAGAAATGGGCGCGGCCAGCCCACTTTTGATCTTCAATCCCAACGAGTCGTAGATAAGCCTCATGCACGAGCGCGGTGGGTTGAAGAGTCTGGCCTGGCGCTTCCTTGGCCATCTTGTGCGCGGCGAGTTTGCGCAGTTCCTGGTAAACCAACGGCAGCAATTCGTCGGTAGCTTTTGGATCGCCTTTTTCGATGGCGTCGAGGATGCGGGTGACGTTGCTCACTTTGTTTCGCCGCTCGTTTTCGCGCCAACTTCGATCAGCGCCCTGGCTTCGCGCATGAAAATTTGAGCAGCGATCTGATCATTCCATTGCGGGCTGCCGGGTCTCCCGAGTCTCGCGTCGGTGATTTTGAGGCCTCGCGCCAGGGTTGCGCGGGCTTCGCTAACCTGGTTGAGCTGGTGTCGCGACATCGCCAGCACCATACAGGCCGCAACCGTGCGGTTGGGATCGGCCTCGTGTTCCACAACTTTTTGCAGCCATTCCGCGGCACCGGTAAAATGTCCATGTCGATATTCATACAGGCCTTTGACGAATTGAAAATAGTCCCAAAACTGATGGCGAGGTCCAGCCGCGACCGCGGTGTCAACCATTTTACCGATGGTCTCCAGATCGGCTGCGGGTGGAGGAAGGATCATACAGTCCCTGGCCATGCGTTCGGCGATGGCCGGGTTGGAAGTTCGCGCGAACTGGCTGAGAATTTGCCCGCAAAGACGGCGATAGGCTTCCTGGTCGCCGCTCTGCGCCAGCAACGGAGCCAGACTGTGATAGGCATCGTGATCGGTCGGCATAAGTTCGACGACCCGCGTGAAGTTCCTGATGGCCGCGGGCCACTCTCCGCGGCGCCCGTGAATGATGCCCAGCACATTGAGAATCGCGACGCTTGAGGGATCAGAAACCTCGATGGCAATCCTCTCTGCCTCCCCATATTGATCGCGGCTTATCAGGAGGCCGGCCTGGGTGAGTTTCTGTCCGATCTCAGCGCGTATTTCCGCCTGCTGTCGCATTCGATTCTGTTCCTGCTCGGCGGCAACCGCGCGCTGCCGGGCGTCGCGCTCCCGGATAAACAAATACAAGGACAGCCCCAGTCCGATGACCAGAGCGGCGGCGACCGCGCCAGCGGCGGCAAACGCAGTCTTGTTCCTCCGCACCAGCTTTTGGAATCGGTAGAGGCCGCTCGGCGGACTGGCGAGGACCGGTTCATTGTGCAGGTGACGCTGAATGTCCATCCCCAGGCCGTTGGCGGTCTCGTAACGGCGCGTGCGATCTTTCTCCAGGGCTTTCATCACGATCCAGTCGAGATCACCACGAAGGAGGCTGATGAGTTTCGGCGCGTCAGTCCGACGGTGGCTGGCGGCGCTCGTCAGATCGGCGTTCAGCATCGTGCACAGACGAGTTGACGGGCGCGCCGGTTCTTTCTCGCGAATGGTCTGGCGCATCTTGTCCAGCCCGGAAGCCAATAATTCCCTGGCATCAAAAGGCGTCTGGCCAGTGAGCAGTTCGTAGAGCAGAACGCCCAACGCGTAGATGTCGCAACGGGTATCGATGTCCAACCCACTCATCTCGGCCTGCTCGGGACTCATGTACGCCGGGGTGCCGATGAATTGTTCGAAAGCGGTAAAAAGAGTTTGATCCGTCAGTCGTCCCTGGGTCGCTTTGGCGATGCCGAAGTCAATGACCTTGGGCACTGGCACGCCGTCGTGCAGCGTGACGAGGATGTTGGAGGGTTTGATATCACGGTGGATGATGCCCTTTTGATGCGCGTGCTGGATGGCGTGGCAGACTTGAACGAACAATTTGAGCCGTTCATCCGTGGAAAGTTTGTTCTGGTCACAATACTCGGTAATTTTGATGCCGCGCACCAGTTCCATGACGAAGTAGGGCCGGCCCGTTTCCGTGGCGCCCGCGTCGAGCACCCTGGCGATGTTGGGATGGTCCATGAGTGCCAGCGCCTGCCGCTCGGCCTCGAAACGGGCGATAACGGACTTGGTATCCATGCCCAGCTTGATGACCTTGAGCGCGACACGGCGTCGAACGGGTTCTTCCTGCTCGGCCATGTAAACCACGCCACAACCGCCTTCACCGATTTGCTGAAGGAGTTTGTAGCGGCCGATGCGGTCGCCCGCTTTCTCGGTTATCGGAATCATGCCAGTGGTGATTACGAAGGTTTTGGCGGATACGGCCGCAGGCGGTTCATTCAGGAATTGGCCCGCTCGTTCATGCGCTTGAAGCAGATTCTCGACGCGCTGGCGAAGCTGAGCGTCGCCGGAGCATTCGCGGTCGAGAAAGGCGGCGCGCTCGGCAGCGGGCTTTTCAAGTGCCAGCGCAAACAAGGCTTCTTCACGAGAGGGATTCATAGCTCCCTTTTATCCTGCGCTTCAGTCGTCTTGATCTCCTCCCACGAGGGCGCCCGCCAGATCTGGAGGTGATGCTGGTCGTTCCAGCCGATGATCTTGTTGCCGTCAGGTGAGAACGAGAGCCACGCGATGATCGCCCCTTCGCCCGTTAGGGTGATGAGTTCCTGGTGCGTGTGCATGTCCCAAAGCTTTGCGGATTCCCCGCCGCCGCCGGACGTGGCCAGGCGGTTCCCGTCAGGCGAGATGTCGAGCGCATGGACTGATTGAAGGTGGCCTTTGAGTGTCACGATTTCGCGGTGCGTGGTCAGATTCCACAATTTGGCCATGCCTTCCACTCCTCCGCTCGCCAGAGTGCGGCCATCGGGAGTGAAGGCGAGCCCGCTCACGCCTCGCCGATGCGCGGGGAAGTTGGTTGTCGTCCATCGCGATTCCGCATTCCAAACCGTTATGCTGCCGTCATCGTGACCGACTGCGAAGTCGCCTCTGCGGGAAAAATTCCCTTCTCTGATCTGTGGGCCAGACCATTCAAATTCATGAACCAGTTGGCGCGTCTCAAAATTCCAGATTTTGAAACGCTCGACGGGACCCCACCACGCCGCCAGCAGGAAATTGGTCACGCCCAACGTTTTCACGCCGGCGACATCGGCGTCATGGCCGGTGTCGAACTCACTCAGTGAACTGCGCTCGAAATCCCAGATGCGGATCTTGCCCGCTCGCCCGCCGACGAGCAGTTGGCGGCCGTCCGGGGAAAAATCGCAGCCGGCCTTGTAGTCACGCAGCTCCGTCAGAGTCGCCAGCTTCTCGCCTGTATCCAGGTTCCATAGAACGTAGTCGTCTCCCACGGTGATGAGTCGGCGTCCATCAGCGGACATTGCGAAGTTGTTACACGGCTCGCCCAAGACCCACCGCGGCGGTGGACGCTTCGCCGGAGGAATCTGCCAGAGCCGCACGGAACCATCCTTTCCACCGGTGATGAGCCGGCGTCCGTCTGCCGAAAATGCGAGAGCATACACTTCATCCTCGTGACTGCGGAGCGTCGCCACTTCAGTCCACGTTTTTGTGTCCCACAGCCTGACGGTTTGATCGGCGCTGCTGGATGCGAGCAGTGTTCCGTCAGGCGAAAACGCCAGAGTGCAAATCCAGCCTTGATGCCCGGTGAGTTCGCCCACGCGCTCGTCGCTGTCGGGATTCCACAGCTTGATCGTCCTCTCGATAAATCCGGCGCCGGTCGCAATCACGCGGGAGTCCGGCGAGATTGCCATCGCCGTGATTTGATCGCGGTGCGCGGCAAACTCGCGCAGCTTTTTGCCAGTGGCAGACTCGTGAATGGACAACTTCCCGCGGCCCCATCCGATCGCAATGCGATCTCCGCTGCCGAGAAAATCCACACATCCGGCGTGAACTCCTCCGGTCCCGGGCGGATCCTCAATTAAACTATGGCTCCAATCCGCGGTGCGCCAGACGTTGACGGCGGCCTTTCCGCCGCCCTGATGTGCAGCCAACCGCTCGCCATCGGGGGAAAAGCTGATCGATTTGATAAAGCTGGATGCGGACAGTCGAGTGATCTCTTCCAACGTGGCGGCGTTCAGGACGGAAAGGCCCCAATGATTCGATTCCACGAAACTGCTCACCAGCCATTTTCTTGCCGGGAAATAAGCGGAAGCCGCGAGCTCGCTACGGCCAAACACGCGACGGTTGGTCAGCCGGGTTGTTCCGACATCGAACAAAAAATTTCCACGCTCCTCGGAACCCCAGCCAGTCAATCCCACGGCCACGGTGCGGTCGTTATCCATGAAGGCGAGTTGATACACGCCGCCGTTGAAGCGCGCAACTTCGGTGGAATCGTCGCCGCGAGTCAGGCCCCAGAGATAACGCCATTCCCATCCGCGCAAATCCTCCTGACCGGCCTGTGGCCTGGTGCGCGCCAGCAGTCGGCGAGCTTTGCCCAGATTGCTCTGCAACCACGCCTGATGCGCAAGATTGATGTCCGCTGCGTAAAGGTTTCGCCGGGCGCGGTCGCGTTCCATTTCGGCTTCACCCTGCGCGCGGGTGGCGGCCTGTCGGGCCTGCCGCTCCGACTCCAGCAACGCTTGCTTGGCGTGTTCCGCGCGCGTGGCCCGCACCGCCTGCGTGGTGCTCACGGCTACGCCAATCAAGAGAGCGAGCGATACGGCCGCCGCCGCAGCGAATACCAGCTTGTTGCGACGGATGGCTTTTTGAATCCGATACGCGGTGGAGGGCGGTCTCGCGACCACCGCCTCATTGTTCAGGTGGCGCTTGAGGTCCATCGCCAGTCCGTTGGCCGTGTCGTAACGCCGGGTGCGATCCTTCTCCAGGCACTTCATTACGATCCATCGAGGCCGGAGGCCATCAGTTCCTTCGCGTCGAACGGTGTGCTTCCGGCCAGCAGTTCGTAGAGCAGCACGCCGAGGCTGTAGATGTCGCTGCGGGTATCGATGTCCAGCCCGCTCATCTCCGCCTGTTCGGGACTGATGTAAGCAGGCGTGCCGATGAACTGGTGCAACTGCGTGTACACGGTCGCATCGGTCAGCCGGGCTTCCGTGGCTTTGGCAATGCCGAAATCAATGACCTTGGGGACGGGCACGCCGTCGTGCAGCGTGACGAGGATGTTCGACGGCTTGATGTCGCGGTGGATGATGCCTTTCTGGTGCGCGTGCTGGATGGCGTGGCAGACCTTGATGAAAAGGTCGAGCCGTTCCCCGGTGGGCAGATTGTTCTGGTCGCAGTAGTCAGTGATGCGGATGCCCCGGACCAGTTCCATCACGAAGAACGGCCGGCCGGTGTCAGTTGTGCCGGCGTCGAGCACCTTGGCGATGTTCGGATGGTCCATCATCGCGAGGGCCTGCCGTTCGGCCTCGAACCGAGCGACGACTTGCCTGGTGTCCATGCCCAGCTTGATGACTTTGAGCGCAACGCGGCGGCGAACCGGTTCCTCCTGTTCGGCGACATACACCACGCCGCAGCCGCCTTCGCCGAGGTTCTCGCGGAGTTTGTAGCGGCCAATGCGGTCGCCGGGACCTTCGGTCACTGGAACCATGCCGGTGGTGACCACGAAAGTTTTGGCGGAAACACCTGCCGGAGCTTGTTCGAGGAATTCGCCGGCCTGGTCGTGCGCCTTCAGGAGTGCCTCGACGCGTTCGCGCAGTCGGGCATCATCACCACAGGCTTCGTTGAGGTACGTGGCTCGTTTTTCGCGAGTCGCATGTTGCAACGCGGCTTCAAAGATTTCGTCCTCGGATCGGTTGCCGGAGCTCATGGGTTGACCCCCTGTTTACCCTATCGCGCTCGTTCTGCCAACACCGCAATCGAAGCGATCGAAGCGACTCGATTGCGATAGCGAGTAGGGACTTCGACCACCGGTATTGGCAGGCAGGTTTCCCACGTGTCTCTCAACGGCAAAGGTTGGTTCGCTGCCGGATGCTTTTGTGTTGCAGCGATGACAATCCGATGCTGGCACGAGGGACATCGGATCTGCCGGCCGGACAGATGCGGTTCACACTCCATGTGCTGACCGCAATAGACGCAATTAAATTTGAGGTAGGCTTTCATGGCATATTCTTTCGATCTTCAATTACTCATGCGAAATCGGCAGACGAAAAGGATCAATGATTTTTGCGGGAACCGCTATTCCCAGGGAGGACGTTGCTTAAAAGGCAAAAACAGTCGGCGTTCGTTCAAACGACTGCTGCACTCCGCGCGCCCTTGGAATTTGCCTAAAAGGATGCGCCGATGCTCAGCGTGACGAAGCCGAATTGAGCGGTGCTGCTGCTGTTCTTGAGCTCAGTCCAAGACGCGCCTCCGACGAGTTTCAGAACGAGATGGTCGGTGGCGTTCCAACGGAAGCCGCCGCCGACGTTCCAGGAGAAATCCGTTTCACCGTAAGTGGTCCAGTAGCCGGCGTTGTCGGTAATATCGTAGCAGCCCAGTCCGGCTCGCAGCAGAGGCGAGAATCGGCCGCGCAGAAAGTTATATTCCGCGTTGAGAGCGCCGCTAAGGACGAACGCGTCGTTGTTGAGGGCCAGTTGCGTGCTGCTGGAGTTGAAGGAGTTAAAACCACCCAGAAGATCCAGCGACACCGCCCAATGGTCCGTGACATGATAGCCGACACCCAGGCCGAACAGGGCGGTGTCGTCCACTTTGAGTCGGGCGCCGAATTTCGAGAAATCAACGGCGTCGCCGAACAGATACTGGGCGCTTCCATACACTTCCCACGTTCCCTTCCGGTGCCAGCCGTCTTCGGCGCGTGCCGGACTGCTGCCGAGTAAAAGCGCTGTGGCGAACAAACCGACGGCCGCGGTCCTGCTGCTTTTGATTGTCGTGTTCATGAATCAATGTGTGTGGTTGAGGTGGATCTGCAACGCCCAACGCTAGTCGTTGTGGCGTTCGGGGTGTTAATTGATATTTCGTTGGCGATTATTGATTATCTTCATGGTCCAAGCGTCCGCGGTAATTGAGTTTCGGCCCGGGCTCATTCTTTCGAACTCTAATGCGCATGTCCTGGTTGCTTTATTGCTTGAGTCTGTTCTGACTGAAACGTTCTTCAACTCATCCAAGCGAAATCTCGAAGCAAACAGGATCAGTCTGCTTGCGATGTTCGGTGCGTGTCTCAACCGGCGTGAAAAGAGTGGGCCTTCACAGGAACGCCCTCTATACTCCGCCGCAATGTTGAATCTGGACTCGCTGAACCCGCAGCAACGCCTGGCCGTAGAGACGACCAATGGGCCGGTCCTGATCCTCGCGGGGGCGGGGACGGGCAAGACACGCGTCATCACCTATCGCATCGCCTGCATGATCGAGCAGGGTGTCGGGCCCGGAAATATTCTCGGTGTGACGTTCACCAACAAGGCCGCGCGTGAAATGCAGGAGCGAGTTAACCAGCTCGTACCCAAAACGCGGAGCTCGGAGCGCGGAACGCGGAATGAGGTCTCGGGCGATCGACTCTCATCGTTCGACTCTCGGCCTACGGTCTGCACTTTTCACTCGCTGTGTGTTCGGATTTTACGCCAGCACATCGAGAAGCTGGGTTACAAGCGGAACTTTGTAATTTACGACGAATCGGAACAGCTTGGGGTCATCAAAAAAATCCTCAGTCAGATTTCTGCGAAGGGCCAGAAGACCGATCCGTCGGCGATTCTCGCGCTGCTGAGCCGTTACAGAAACCAAGTGGGACAGGCTTCCAGCCTGTCTCCGTTCCCGGGAACTGAACGGTTGGAGACAGGCAGGATGCCTGTCCCACTATTTGGCGATTCGAGCGCGGCGGCGATGGCCGAGCATGTTCGCTCGCGCTACGAGACCGCCTTGCGCACGTGCAACGCAGTGGATTTTGACGACCTCATTTTGCTGACGCTGCGACTGTTCCGGGAGCATCCGGACGCGCTCGCCAGCTGCCGCGCGAAGTATCGTTACGTGATGGTGGACGAATATCAGGACACGAACGCCGCTCAATTCCGGCTGGTGCACGCGCTGACGCGGGAGCATCGCAACCTCTGCGTGGTGGGCGACGATGACCAGAGCATTTACGGCTGGCGCGGCGCGGAGATCACCAACCTGCTCGACATGGAAAAGCATTACCCCGAAGTGAAGGTGATCAAGCTGGAGCAGAACTATCGTTCCACGAACATCATTCTGTCCGCCGCCAACGCGGTCATCAGAAACAACACGCGTCGCCGCGGCAAACAGCTCTGGTCGGCGAAAGGGCAAGGGACCAAAATCATTTTGCACACATTTGAGAACGAGGAGGCGGAAGCGCAAACCATTGTCGAAGAAATTGAATTCATGCGTCAGGCGAAGCGCATTCCCTGGTCGCAACAGGCGATTTTATTTCGCACGAACATCCAGTCGCGGCCGTTGGAAACGGCGCTGCGACAGACAGGCGTCCGTTATCACCTGGTCGGCGGGCAAAGTTTTTTTGACCGGCGCGAGGTGCGCGACTTTCTCGCTTATCTCAAAGTGTTTTTGAATCCGAACGACGATGTGAGCCTGCTGCGCATCGCCAACGTGCCGGCCCGCGGCCTGAGCGACGTGACGATGGAACGGTTGCTGGCGGCCAGTCAGGAGCGGAAGTGTTCTGTCTTCGCGGCGATGAAAAACCCGACGGTGCAGTCGACGTTCCAGGCGAAAGCGCGCGAGAGCATTGAGGGGTTTGTCGCTTTCATCGGGCGTACGCGAAGCCAATTAACTGAAGTCAGCCGGCGACGAGAAGACCCGGACCTGAGCTCAGTGCCAGTCCCGACAGCGCATGGTCCAAATGAAAGTTTGAGGCAACGCTCGCCCTCACCCCGGCCCTCTCCCCCAGGAGAGGGAGAGCCAATCGAAGCCGCCTCGCCAGCTTCATCCTCAATGTCGCGGTTCCGGTCCACGGACACCCGCGTCGGCGCCCACGAAGCGGGCGAAGCTCGCGCGTTACAATCATGGGCGCAGAGATTCCTTACGGAGATCGGTTATATGGACGAACTGCGACGTTCAGAGAAAGACGCCGAGACTGCAGAAAGTCGCGTGCGCAATTTGCGCGAATTGGCGGCTTCGATGGATGGGAACGCGTCGCTGGCGCCGGTCGAACGTTTGGAATCATTCCTCGAGGAACTCACGCTCGACAGCGACCACGAGGAGGAAAAAGAGGACTCCGGTGATGCTGTTACGTTGATCACGATGCACAGTTGCAAGGGGCTGGAGTTTCCGCACGTTTATATCGTCGGCCTGGAAGACGGCCTCCTGCCACACTCGCGGTCCAAAGCGGAAGGCACGCTCGATGAGGAGCGCCGGTTATTTTACGTGGCCATCACCCGCGCGATGCAGACTCTGGCGATCAGCCACTGCACCAGCTGCAAGAAATACGGTCAACTTGCGCCCTGCCATCCATCGCCGTTTCTCAAAGAACTGCCCGCTGAACTTGTGGAACACGCGAATGAAAGATCCAAAGAGCCCGTAACGCAGGATGCCGGGAAAGATTTGTTCGCCACAATGCGATCGGCCCTGGAGTAGTCGGCATCTTCAACGCGTTTGGCGCGCTCCGGCTCGCTTCCCATCATCGCCATTCGTCCGGTCTTCGGGGGGAGATTGTTCAGGCATCAATTAAATCAATGAGCCGTCCGGATTTTATCAATTAACGATCGAGGACGGCGGGACGCTATTATCGCGCACATGAAACCCGATGCGGCCCGTCAGGCAATAAGCTCCTTGGAGATTTCTTTCAGCGGAAAGGCAGAGACCGGGTCTTGGCCGGGAATCGGTCTCCAAACGCCACTAGCTTGCGAAGCGTTTCAACCGGGTTGAATCCTCGATATGGCTAATCCCTGGTACCGCGTCCTTCACCGTTTCTGCAACGGGCTGTACTTCAGCCGCATCTCTGTCCTTTGGCCGGAACGACTGCCCCGGACCGGTCCGACCCTTTACCTGGGACTTCACCGAAACGGCGCGGTGGACGGATTCATCTATCACGCGATTTTACCGCGCGCAAATTTCATGATCTCAACCCAACTTCGCCGCCATTTGATTGGAAGGTTGTTCTTTACTGGGATTGAAGTGGTCAGGGACAAAGACGAAGGCGAGTCGGGCACGAACATAGAGGCGTTGAACCATTGCATGAAACTGTTGCGAACGGGAGGCGCGCTGTTCGTTTTTCCTGAAGGGACAAGCACACTCGGTCCCCGGCATCTTCCGTTCAAGAGCGGAGCAGCGCGAATTCTGGCCAACTATCTTGAAAGCGGCTCTCCCATTCAAGTGGTGCCATTGGGGATTACATACGAATGTCCGTGTGCTTTCCGCAGCAGAGTGGAAGTAGTGGTGGGCGCGCCTGTCGCCACAGACTTCTCAGACAGGCTCCATCCGCTCGGACGGTTGAAAGAGTTGAAGCGCAGCATTCAGTCCGCGCTCGAATCGGCGGGCGTCAATGTGGAGTCCGAGCAATACCAACAGATGATTCATCGGCTGGCTTGCGTGGCCACGCTTGGCACAAAGCGTTCCTATTTCAAAACGCTGAAAGCGCTCGAGCGGTCCATTCCGGAAAAGATCCTTCTGGATTGGCGAGCGCTCCGGCCCGAAATCGAGAAAAGAAAATTGTGGCATCACCAGGGTGTGCCGCTTTTCCCGCTGGGCCCGACCTGGCGGTACTTGCTGGCGCTGGGTGCGACCGGGCCGCTGGTCGGCCTCGGGGCACTGCTTAATCTGCCGCCGCTGCTTGGCGCCTGGTGGGCCGGGAAGAAATTTCCCGACGGCCCTAACGTCATTTCGCTCTGGCGCGTTCTGGTGGGCGCGCCGTTGTTCCTGCTTTGGGTGGCCGTGATGGCGATGGTCGCGATCGTGTCGGGAAGATGGCCCTGGTTCGGCCTGTACGCGTTGGCGACCTTTTCCGGACTGAAACTTTACTATCGGGTGAAAAAACTAGCGGTCGCGGTCCATAACGGTCTGCGCTATCCGGAGCTTCGTCCGCAGGTTCTCGCTTTCCGTGAAACAGTCCTGCGAGAAACTCTCCATGAACCGCCCCCTCACCCCGTCCCTCTCCCCCAGTGGGGGAGAGGGTGGCCGGGAGGTCGGGTGAGGGGGCGATTCATGGTCCCAATGCGTGCGCAAAAGCGAATGGAGGCTGCCCATGAACCCGGTGGGGCGAGATTCCGTCGAGCCCTAATTTCTCTCGTCGGAGATCAGGGCTCGACGGAGTCTCGCCCCACCGTTCAGGGTCCCGATGCGCGGTTGGAAACCGTGAGAACTCCCCATGAAGACTAAATTGCGACTGCTGCCGCACGAAATCATTTTCGGGGCCTTTCTGACGGCGACCTGGCTCCGGCTCGTTTTCGGCATCGGCTTTTTCGCCCCCAACGCGCTGTTTTACCTGACCCTGCTGAGCATCAGCGGCGTGTTGATTCATTGGTGCGTCCGCAAGGAAACCAATCTGCGTTGGCGCGCGCGGCTCTTGTTTTATTTCGTGGCGATGAACCTGGCTTATGCCCATCTGAAAGTCGCTGTTCCGGCGATGCGCCCGCGCGCGGCCGACGCGATATTGCAGAAGGTTGACCATTGGTTGGTCGGGACGAATCTCAGTTTGCGGATGGAGGCCATCGTGCATCCGGTGCTGACGGAGTTTCTCAGCGCATGTTACATCCTCTTTTTCCCTTATCTGCTCTTCAGCGTTATCGTTTATTGCGTCGGGGATTTGGACACCTTCAGGAAGTTCACCGTTGGTTTGTTCAGCATCTATGGACTCGGTTTCCTCGGATATACGCTGCTGCCGGCCCAAGGCCCGCATCTGGTCATGGCCGATCAATTTACCGTGCCGCTCACGGGCGGGTGGATCACGCGTTGGAACGCGGAAATAGTCCGGCTCGGCAGCAACCGCGTGGATGTCTTTCCCAGCCTGCACTGCGCCGTGTCGAGCTTCTTCCTGTTTTTCGATCGCGTCCACAAACCGTGGCGCTTCAAGCTTTACCTGATTCCCTGCGTCGGCCTTTGGATTTCCACGATTTACCTGCGCTACCACTATTTCGTGGACCTTATCGCCGGCTTCGCTTTGTCCGCCTTCTCGTTATGGCTCGCCAAAAACTGCAAATCGAAAGGAGTCTCTCATGAAATACCTGCTCAAGTTTGAAGAACGCTGCGCCGCCAAAATCGAACGGAGCGGCGGCAAAGGCGCGAACCTGGCGCTGCTCACTCAAGGCGGCTTTCCTGTGCCAACCGGTTTCATTGTCACCGCTCAGGCTTATCGCGATTTTATCGGGACGAGCGGCGGCTTGATCGGGTACGCGAGCCAATTGCCTTCCGATGAAGCTGCCCCCTCACCCCATCCCTCTCCCCCACTGGGGGAGAGGGTGGTCCTGCAGAAGCGGGATAGGTTGAGCGGCCGGTTCATGGTCCAAATCCATGCGCAAAAGGGAAAGGAGACTCTCCATGAACCGCCCCCTCAC
>QHNT01000315.1 GCA_003218515.1 Verrucomicrobiota bacterium
GTTGAACACGATTCGCTCAAAGTTCAACGCGCCGATGGTTCGGAAGGTGTTTTCCAATTGGGTCGAGGCTTCGTCTCGTTCGACGTGGGAGAGACGCGAAAATTGAGAATCGCCGCTGGCGATAAGCTGTTACTGCAAGCAAACGCTGCCCGCAAACGGTTCATCAATGGCGAGCTCGTCGAGGTTCATGCGATTCAGGGCGATTCCGTTTTGCTGACTGATGGTCGCGTGATCCCTCAAAACTACCGTTCCTTCACTCACGGCTACGCCGTCACGTCGCATGCCGCCCAGGGCAAGACCGCGGACGAAGTATTGGTCGTGGCGTCGTCACGATCGTTGGCCGCCGTCCATCAGCAACAATTTTACGTGAGTATCTCGCGCGGGCGCGAACGTTGCCAGGTGTTCACTGATGACGTTGACCGATTGCGTTCGCACGTCACTCATTCCAGCAGACGGCTGGCCGCCGTGGAAGTTGTTCCGCGCGTTCGTCAGCAGAAATTCATGGAGCGCGTTTTGCAACGCGGGCATCGCTTCCTGAAACATTTCCGTCAGCGCATGACGCAATCCCATTCGTTTGGCAGAGGCATCAAACAAATCCGTGAATCATCTTATGAACACCAACACAAACCCCGCCGAAGCATCAGAGTCTAGCTCGCATGACAATCCCTGTTACGGCCGCGATCCGACCGCGGCTACGCTCAACGTGTTTGCCGACGATGAACGCAGTTATCAATTCCCTTACGCCCAATTCCTGTATGCCGAGATGACTCCCAATCCGGCGCTGGAAAGGAATGCAGATGCACCGCCAGAAAGGCTGTTGATCGCATTTGCCGCGGCCAAAGTCACCGTGCTGGGAAGTGGTCTCAGATCCCTTGAAAGGACGATCCAGAAGTATGAACTAAAATTTGTGAAGTCGGCGGACCGGCGTTACGCGCGTGCGTTTAATACCCACGTTGCTGCCGTTGCCATCAGTTTCACCAAGGAGGTAGCATGAGTCCATCTTCGAGAAGGCAGTTTCCTCCCCAAATCGGGATGGCTGGGAGATTGTACTGTGACGAGTGACAAACAATTGAAGGGAATCAAGCTGCAGGCTGTCCGCATGAAACGAGACTCGGATCAAGCCCTGAACATAAAGGAGTTTGCGGTGTTGGCGGGCGTCTCCTACTCCGTGGCGCGCGAGTGGTTCCACCTGCCTGGTTTTCCAGCCGTCCTCGGGAAGGTGTTTTGGGGAGATTTTGTGCTCTGGCGCAGAACTCAAAACAGCGCGAGATCTCCGCAGAGTCCTGGTCCCGCGGACAAAAGCGAAAACGGCCGGGTCGAGTTCGGGCTAAATCCCGCAAAGACTCCCCACCAATGGCCCCCTCGCGCCGCCAGTATCCTCGCTGACACCCACTGAATCCCCAAGGCTGCGGGGTCAATCCATTATCCCCGCATAAATTCGCTGGCGGGCGCATCTGGATACCACCACCACCCGCCCGGAAGAGATCCCTCCCTCTCCTCCCGGAGCGGAGGAGAGGGCTGGGGAGAGGATGCGAAATTATTGACTGCCCCTCACCCCCACCCCCTCTCCCCACTCGTTCCTTGTGGGGCGAGGGAGAAAATTTCTGGTGGTTGTAATGAAGATGCGCTCATCGCCGGTGAGACTTTCGGCGGTGGTTTCGGTTCCTCGCTCAAAGATGCAGGGGAAAAAGTTTTGGAACGGACTTGTTTTCCTGCACTTTTCCTGCACTTTTACGGAAGTTGTTGACCTTCAATGGTAGCGCGTACGGGAATCGAACCCGTCTTTCAGCCTTGAGAGGGCCGTGTCCTAACCGATAGACGAACGCGCCCAACGCGAGGTGATGCTATTGAATAGGGTGTGTATGTCAATCACCGGTCGAGGAGAGTGTTCCGGTTCCCTCCAATTTTGGACGCGCATCGAGGCCACGAGCGGTGGGGCGAGACTCCGTCGAGCCTTGACCTCCACTGGACAGAAATCAGGGCTCGACGGAGTCTCGCCCCACCCGGTTCAGGAAGTTCCAATCCCGCACGGGTGAAGCCTGCTTTCGACCTGCTGCGAATCGCATCCAGACAACAAAAAAGCCGCCCTTGCGGGCGGCTTCAATGAGAACACACTTACGAATTACTTACGACGGCGGAGCAACAAAGCAGCGACTCCCAGCACTGCCAACGAAATGGCGGATGGCTCAGGAACCAGCTTGAATGATTGCATATTATTGAGTGGATTAGCATTCCCAACAATATTGGGATCCGGAATAGGAAGCCCGCCGCCACCGGGATCACCCCCCAGTGGTGCCGATGTAAAAACGGGAGAGAATCCCGTCGCAACACCAGCGGCAAGCGCTGCCGCGTATGATGCATATGCACCGCTATTGTTAAACCATGCGTAAACCTGCAACTGGACACTCGTGCCTGCTATCGCACCTGGTATAGTGTCAGTCACGCCCGCCCACGAACCTTGCCCACCACCAGTCCGGAACGTTACCACCGTACCAACCGGATTAAACGTTCCGCTGGTATTCGCGAACAGCTGGGCGGAATAGCCAGCATTCAAAGGCGTCGTTCCGTCCGGCTCGTATACAACGCTGAATGTTGAGGCCGAGAGGCGATTTGCAAAGAACAGCGTTCCCTGACCGAATGTGGTAGTTCCCGATATTAACAGCAGAGACAGAACAGCGATGGATGTTTTTTTCATACCTCTGAGTTTGTTTGCCTGATTCAGGCTAGTTGTTTACTGAGAATGTGCGAGTCCAGCTGGCAGCAGCACTGTTATTGCGCACCCAGAAGCTTTCTGCGATGGCAACGCTCGGTTCAGACGGGGTACCACTGGACGTCCAACCGTCAATATCATCATATAGAAATGATTTATATGAGGTGCCATTGAACTGGTAAATTTGGGTGCCAGCTATCAGCGGGAACGACAAATCCGTCGAGACTTTTCCTTGTTGCGGAACTTGCGAGGCAACGATGGACAGACCTGCTGGCAATGGAGTGGACAAATTCCCTTGCTTGACCTCACCCACAAAGGTGTTCGTGAACGGACCGCTGTTGTTCCTAACGAACATGCCTTCGCCGGGGTTCAACGTGATATTGCCAGCCGGTTGACCGCTGCTCGTCCAGCCGTCAATGTCATCATAGAGGGCAGATGTAAACCCGGTCCCGTTAAACTTATAAATCTGCGTTCCAGCGGGAACCTTCAGGACATTGGCGATTGTGTTATCTGTTGCGTCAAGCGGGTTGGCGATCAAGCTCAAACCCGCCGGGACCGTCAGATTCACGTAGCCCACCGCATTCACCGAATAGACCGCTCCCTGTGCCAAAGAAAAAGACGAGGCCAAGCCCGCCGCACTCAGCACAGCCGTAAGTAGAAGTGTTTTTGTTCTCATTGTTCGTACGTTATTTATGATTCCGTGTGTGGCGCTAATTTCCCAAAGTCACCACCAAGTGTCAACATTTTTTTGAACAAAATTTCAGGCCGGTTCGCCCGCCGTTTTACTCTCCAGGCAAAATCACTCGAATTCGTCGAATCCGCATGAATTTGCCTCATTTTTTGGCATCTTTTGTCCAGTTCCTGAGTTGGCCAAATCGATTCGCAGGAAGACACGAATTTCACGAATTTTCACAAATGAGAAAGCAGATGTCTGTCCAACTCATCATCTTTTATTCTGCGGTTGCATCAATTTGACGGTCCGGCGTGACGACCGCTGCCAGTTGAACCGCTTCGGGGGTTTGCTCCAGCGGAAAGCGGTGAGTGATCAGTTCGCGCGCGTCCAGTTTTCTCCCAAAAACGAGCCGGGCCGCTTCGCCTTGCAATCTCAGATCGGACGAATAGCTGCCAATCAAATCTTTTTCATCCACACAAACGACGGACAAATCCAGTTGTGTTTTGCTGCCGCGTCGGGTGTGCGCGAACAACAACACCGGGCCGCCACCGCGCACGAGTTCCTGGGCCTGGAGCACCGCCGCGTCGCCCGGCGCGGTGACGATCGCGGCGTCGAAGCCGCGATGAATTGCGGATTGCAAAGAGTGCGCCCCTCTCCCCGCCCTCTCCCCGCCTGGCGGGGAGAGGGTAGCCGCAGGCCGGGAGAGTGGAGGTTGAGAGCTTGAAGGATCACCGGCGTCTTCATGAGCGCGGAAAATCCAACGTGCGCCGAATTTTTTCGCGAGTTCCAGCCGGGCTGGCAAGAGATCAGTCGCGACCACATTCATGCCGCGCAGAGCGAGCAGCCGAGTGAACATCAAACCGATCGGTCCCTGGCCTGTCACCAGAACAAAATCGCCGCGCAAAAGCGCCAGTCGATGGATCGCCTTCAACACCGTGTTGACCGGCTCCAGCATCGCGCCTTCGAGGAAGCTGTTTCGGCCTGGTATTTTGACGACCCCCGGAAAAACAAAGGACATCACGCGGACATATTCGGCGTAGCCGCCGCCGGCCGGCTCGAAACCCGCAGTGATGCCGGTGCGTTTGTATTGCGCGCATTGGGCGAAGGCGCAGTGCCGGCACGCGTGGCAATCCAGACAGGGAACGTGATGATGCAGCGCCACGCGGTCGCCCTCGCGGAATTTTTTCACGCGCGCGCCGATCCGGACAATGGTGCCCGCGGTTTCATGTCCGAAAATGCGGGGCGGCGGCACCGTGCCGTATTGGATTTTTTTGATGTCGGTGGGGCAAACGCCGCAGGCAGCCACCTTGACCAGCAACTCATCGGGCTTGATGCGCGGCACCGGCACGGTCTCGAGACGCAGATCATTCACGCCGCGATAAACGACTGCGCGCATCGTTTTCGGAATTCCAGACACGCCCTGGGTTTAACCACAGATGAACACGGATGAACACAGATTTTTCAAAGCGGAGTGATAGAGTGTGGGAGGGTTGTTAAATGGGGCTCGGCGGCCGCTCTTCCCATGAACCGCCCCTCTCCCGGCCTTCGGCCACCCTCTCCCCGCCTTGCGGGGAGAGGGCAGGGAGAGGGGTGCCAATCTGGTTCATGGTCCCAATGCATGCGCAAAAGCGAATGAAGCTTTCCATGAACATGGGCCCAATGCGGCCCAAGGGGCGAATTCCGCGAACCGACTCTCCGAGGCCGCAACGCGCTTGTCAGCCCGGCGCGTTGACGTATCATTCGAGCCGGTGAAAGAAAAGTCGAACCTCTGGCTGGCCGTGGCGCTGATGGCCGTTTTTGCGCTCACGCGCCTGCCCAACATGCTGCCGCTGAATTTCAGCGCCGCTTACGCGGTGGCGTTTTGCGCGGGCGTGTATCTCCCCCGGCGAATGGCCTGGTGGCTCCCGCTCGGGGTGATGCTCGTGACGGACATCATGCTCAACGTGTTTTATTACCACGTGCCTGCCGTCGGCGCGTACATGCTGGCCAATTACGCCAGTTACACGGCCATCGTCTGGCTGGGCCAGAAGTTTTCCGCAAAGTCCTCGTGGCTGAAACTGGTCGGCGGCGGACTGCTCGGCGCAGTATTGTTTTACCTGATTACCAACACCCTCTCGTGGTGCCAAGACCCCGGTTACGCCAAAACGCTGGCCGGCTGGATTCAAGCGCTGACGACCGGCTTGCCCGGCTACCCGCCCACCTGGACGTTCTTCGGCAACTCAATGCTCAGCGGCGGCCTGTTCACCGGCCTGTTTGCCGCCGCGATGAGGTTGAGCGAAAAAATGGGAGCCGAAGAAGAAGTGGTTGCCGAAAATGAGCCGGACGAGCAGCCGGAAGACGCACAAACCGAGGAGTCGGGCGCGTGAACCGTTAAACGCGTTGAATCGTTAAAACGAAACAGGGCCTCTGCCTCCAACCCATTTAACGACTCCACGATTCAACGCTTTCCAACCCGCAACTGACCACTGACAAGCAATGAAGATCGGTGTCATCGCGGACACGCACGGGCATTTCGACCCGAAAATTCCCAAGCTCTTCGCGCGCGTGGACCACATCCTTCACGGCGGCGACATCGGGTTGCCGTGGCTGATTCTGGAGCTGGAACAAATCGCGCCGGTGACCGCCGTGCTCGGGAACAACGACGCGGGACTTGATTTCAAGGAGACGGAGGTGGTCGAGTTCGGCGGCCGCAAATTCCTCGTGCACCACATTGTTGACCCGCGCAAACCGGCGGATACCCTTCAGCGCCGCATCATTCGCGAAGCGCCGGACGTGGTGGTTTTCGGCCACACGCACAAGCCGTTTTGCGAGAAGATCGGAAACGCCCTCTTCTTCAATCCCGGTTACGCGGGTAAACCTCGGTTCAATCTCCCCCGCAACGTGGCTGTTCTCCATTGCGACACCGACGGCATCACGGCGGATTTTTTCGAACTGTAAGCGTCAGTTCCCGTGGGCGCGGTAGAAGCCATCGCCGTTAACGCCGGGACACTGATTAGTCGTGCCACCGCCACCCGTCGCCGTCGTGAAGGGTCCAAATTCAGGTGCCGCCAGGGTGTTGCCCGCCAGATCAAAGAAGCCGGGCATCGGGACATCCAGAATCCAGGTGACCGAGGCGCCGGCTGGAAGATTCCCAGCATAATGGGTCCAATCCGATTTTGGATTTTGAGCTTATAAACGAACCGTCGCCGGAAATCAAGAGAGAGGTGTTCATCTGCGGCTGGAACAGCCAACTCATGAAAAATTCACGACACCCGAACCAGGACCCGCAGTGCCTTCGCCCGGTTCACGAAGCCAAAGACTCCCAAGGTCGCCACTGCCAATGCGGCGATCTGATAGCCGGTGATAGGACCGAACAACTTCGGCTCCGCCCGCAAAAATTCGTGGAGAAAACGAAAGAGTCCGTAGGCGATCAAATAAATGTGGAAATGCTGGCCGGACCGTTTGCACGCGCGGCGAAGCAGGACGAAGACACCGACCATCGCGACATTGAACAGGATTTCCACGGGCACGGACGGCCAGCGCGCCACTCCCGTCGCATCGTTCACCGTGAACCACGCCGGCTGACAAACTTTGCCTACACAGCAACCGTGAAACCAACAGCCGATGCGCCCGAGAATGATGCCGACCGGCACAATCGAGGCAAACCAGTCGCCAGTGACGCCCGCGTAGCCGACGAGTCGTTTCGCCATTTCCACCGCTGCGTAGCCGCCGAGCAATCCGCCGAGGATCGTTTTGCCGGTCGCCAGTTGCAGCCACATGTCCGGCGCGCCGAGATGCTGATAACCTTCCGCGAAAAAATAAACGACCTTCGCGCCGAGAAACGCGCCGATAAGCGCGGCGATATAAACCGCCAGGAGCCGGTCGTCGCGCCGCGCCAGCCGCGACCAGAACAAAATGCTCACGACGATGCCCGCGAGCATTAGCCAGCCGTAAGCTATGGATGGCGTTGACTGGGTCATCAATTCAATTTGACGCAGCCACGCAACCGAGGAAGAAGGAAATTGCCCCGTTCAATAGCAGAAACAAGACGCCGACCGCAATCGCCCACCCGGTCTTGCGGCGGAACAGCAGGAATGAAGCAGTGAAACAGCAACCCACACTCACGATGGAGGCCGTCCAGAGCAAAGGGATCGTCAGATCTTTGCCAACCGCGGCGCTCACACCGAGGAGCGTCAGCAAAATCGCCCCCGGCACGAACGCCAGAACGAGCGCGAGAGCGGGAGACTTTCCTGTTGGCTCGCTCATCAGTGGCCAGTTTCGTTGCCGGAGTTACAATCCGCGAAGCCAGAATAGTACCGGCAAAATGAATCCAGTTTCCCATCGGGTCGGATGACGTGCGTGCAACAACGGTCAATGCGGTCTTCGTCCCACGTCCAGGCGTCCATGAACGGCTTGATGAAAAGCCGGAACGTGTTCGATTCGTCCAGCTCAAACTTTTTCAGCAGTTCGCCCAGCGGCTCGGATTCGCAGCCGCATTTCATCAGGTCCTCCAAACGATATCGCACTTTGTCGCGCAAAAAATCCTGCACTTGCGTGAAGTTGCGACTGCTCGACCGCGGCGAGGATGATGTCGGCGGTGTTGAGGCGCTCGGTGTAGGACAGGCGTCGCGCCTGTCTCAAACTTTCCGTTCTTAAATTTTCTTTTTCTGAAGATGGAGACAGGCGCGACGCCTGTCCTACGGCTGGCACTCGTCCGCTCCGAAACATCGGTTGAAAACTGATGCCGCGAATGTGTGGGAATTGCAGACCAAACTCGATCGTCGGCCAGAGGAACGGCAGGTTATCCGGTGTCACCGTCATCGCCAGCGTAACGGGCAGCTTGATGTCACGACAACGCTCGATGGCGCGCAGACGAGCCGTCCTCAAATCCGCGCCGCGCAGAGCATGCTGGCCTTCGAGCTGCACCCCGTCGAACTGGAGATAAAGCTGGAAGTTGTCGCGGCGGACGACCTGCGCGAGCCCGGCGAGAAACTCATCGTCGTGAACGATGCGCACGCCGTTGGTGTTGAGCAAAAGGTAGTCGATGCCGGGATTGCTCTGAATCCATTCGACGAGTTCAAAAAACCGTGGATGCAGCGTCGGCTCGCCGCCGGAAAGCTGGAGGATTTCAATTCCGCCTTTGCGGTCAACGACGCCCTGAATGCGCCGCTGCAATTCCTCCAGCGGCACGGCGTCCACTTTGTGGCCGGTGCCGGGCGGCGAGTCCGCGTAGCACGTCGGGCAACTGAGATTGCACGAGTTGACAATTTCAATGAGCGCCAGGCAGGTGGAGAGCGTTTCGAACGGACCGTCGCCGCGCCCGGCGGCGTTTCGTCCCAGAACTCCAATAGTCGAGCCATCGGCGGAACAGCAGGTGCTTTCGCGGAGCATGGCTGCTGCGGAGCCGTTGGTGCCGGACACAGATGCACGGCTCGCGAGGACGCTCGCCCCACCCGCACTGCAACAGGCATTTTCGGATTTGCCTTTCGCCAGCCAATAAAACCGCGCGTCGGACGCGATGCAGACCGAGGCTTCGCCATGCTGTGGGCAGGTGCGCTTCAGAAAAACTTTCGCCGGCCGACTCGCTACGCGCCAGACTTCCGCCGGACATGCCGCGTGGCAAACCGGACAGCGGCTCGTGGTGCGTTTGAGGAGCTGTTCCGTTGCGATGATCGGAAAGAGCGGGTGTTTCATGAGGCATTCATGATCCTGGTTCACGCATGAGCCGCGGCCAACGTCAGGCCTGCCACACAGCCCAGGAACAATGAAATCAAGGCGTTCATCCCCCAGATGAAGGGAGCCAGGACAATTGTAATCAAGACACGTGCAGTGACGCTCTTGGACATGGTCTGCGACAGTCCCGCGGCACAGAGAAGCGAACAGATCGTCGTGAATATCATCCACGCAGTCCATAACCACTGGCCCCCTCCACCTCCGTGGCCGGACATCGAGCGGGCAAACAACAACGCCAGAAGCGACGGGGCGAAGAACAGCAACAACAAAATCGTTCCACGCCACGCCTCGGACACACTCAATCCTTCCGTCTCGGCCACGTGCCGGTCCCATTCCTTTTCGCTCCACGCGGCCGGGGTCCTGGAGAGAGCTTCCACCGCCTGGCGCGGCACCGGCGTCGCGACAGGCAATGCCAGTGACAAATTTGCCGGCGCGCGCAGACCGAATGTCGCCAGTTTCGGCACGATCATGGCGCCCTCGCATGCCGGGCAGGCGATCTGATAACCGCAATAGCCTTCGTCACACGCGATGTGCTGATGGCAATGCGGGCAGGCGAATTTGATTTCGTTCATGGCGACGGCGCCGGTCCCGTCGCGGAGCGGCCGGTGGTTTGAATGACGCGCGGTCTTCTCGGATAAAGGACGATGTAGGCAACCGTAATCAGAGCGGCAATCATGATGCCGAAGCCCGCCTGCTGCCACGTCACTATGCCCTGCGCCAGATAGATCGCTCCGAGAACGCACTCCAGCGCGCCCCGCGCGATTCCTACCTGCACCCAGACGACATGGCGGATCGGATCCATCGCGGCCACGGCATAACCAGGCGCCATCGTCGCCAAAATGCACCCCCACAAACCGATGATGTAGCTGACCCCGTTGGGTAGGTCTTTGAAGTGGAACGCCAGTTCGACCTGCCTTGGCGCGAGGATCAAAAACAGTCCCAGCAGGAACAACACCGCAGCGTCCAGCGCCAGCAAGATACGCAAAGGGGAATATTTCATAGTCCAATTATCCTTTCTGTTGTAGAACGCTCTGTATCAGCTCGCCCGTGAACGCGACCACGGAATGCGTCGCGTCCGTCGTTTCGGGAATCCCGCGGTTCATCAAGTTCATGAATTCAGCATGGCATCGCGAAACGCGCGCTAAGGACTCAAGAATCATCCGTGTTCACCCCCGGACCGCCAGTGCGCATCCGACAAAAAGAATTCCCAGGAGCAAGGCGCCGACCCCTGCCAGCACGAGCAGCGCAACCGCCATAATCTTGAAAGACCGAACAAACGGGTTCTCTGTTTGGTCCGCTCCCGGTTGAAATGGTCCGCGATAAGGCGGCTCACTCAACGCGTATTGGAACCCGCAGACAGGACACTGCGCCGCGCGTCCCTGCTTCTGGAACGCCACTTCATTCTTGCACTGCGGGCAAAACGCTTTGGTGCCATTCATAGCGTGATCAAACTTGAGACGGTGACATCCCGTGCAACGTGAACGGTTTCTCAGGACGTCGTCATGCCGGCCTGTCGCGTTCAACTCGCCGTGAAACTGCGCGCGCGGTTCCCAGCGCCAGCGCCAGCCACAGCGCCGCGCCGATGAGCAGCGCGCCCGGCAGAATCAGCACGGCCTTTTGCAGACTGTTCCAGGCGTCTGAAAGCCGCCCGACAATTTCCGGCGACCAGTTGTCGCCAAACAGATGAATCATGAAAATCGAAACTGCCATGGCGCTCGAACGCAGGTTGACCGGGACTGATTCGATGATCAGGGTATTGACCGGGCCGGTTGAAAGGAACAATAAAAACATGGCCAGCGCCAGGCAGGACATGGCCAGGGTTGTGTTGCTCGCGACAAACGCCGTGACCGAGACCGGCACCGAGGCGAGCACAGACAAGCCGAGCGTCCAGGCGTAACCCGCCGGATTCCGTTTCTGCCAGGCGGTAGCGGCAAATCCGCCGACCATCGTTCCCAACAAACCCGCGACGACCAGAACCGCGCCAAAAAATGTCGCTGCGGATTTTTCGGGGATTTGATGAACACGATGAAGAAAGGTCGGTCCCCAAAGACCGAACGCGCCGAGCGCGAACGTGTACGCCGTGTAACCTGTCACGACCAGAACATAGTCCGGGAGGCGGAACAACTTCAGAACGTCTTTGGCGGTCGGCTTCCGGGTAAATTCCGGCGTGCCGCCTCTGCCTTCCGCCTGGCCGCGCTGCGGTTCCGCAAAAGGGAGCAAAGACAACGCCAGCACCAGCCCGGGCGCGCCCGCCCAGATGAACGCGTGACGCCATCCGTAGCGCGCGGAAATCACTCCGCCGAGGATATTGCCCAGCGCGGCGCCGACGGGAATGGCCACGTAGAAAATCGTCAACGCATTGTTGCGGCGCGCCGGCTCGAACGTGTCCGAGATGTAACCAGGACTGATGGTCGCGTAACTGGCTTCGCCCACTCCAACGAGGACGCGATACAGCAGAAGGACGCCCAGTCCGCCCGCTAAACCGGTCAGCACCGTACCCAGGCTCCAAACGAAAATTCCGGCGGCGATGAGCCATTTGCGCGACGTCCGATCGCCCAGATAACCGAAAATGGGAGACGTAACGAAGTAGCCGAGCATGAACGCGGTGACAATCCGTCCGGCATCACCGTCGTTGACGTGCAAGTCCGCCTGCAACGAGGGGAGCACCGCGGAGAGGACAAAGCGGTCCAGATAATTGAACAGGTTCAGACCGGTCAGGATGAACAGCGTCCAGAAGGGCGAGAGTTTTCGATTCATTGCGGCGGCGCCAGGGTTGACCGATTCATTGCACCGCGACAGTACCGATGCCCGCGCGTGAGCGTTAATCGAATAATTCTGACGCGAACATTGAATTTACCGATGCGCCGAATGTTCTTTGCGGGCGAAATCTGCGCGGTCCACTCCGACTAGCACGACAACACGGAGTGACGCGCCCTGCCTGACATATATCGAAATTTCTTTGTCACGGTACTAGCTTTTGCCGGAAAATCCGGCGATCACCAGAGCGATAATCACCAGAAGAGCCAGCGCCACGCCGATAATTAACAGGAAACGCGGGTGGGTCTTTAGAAACCCCGTAAAGAGACGCTCCAGCTTCGCGGCCGCAGGGTTGTTCTCCGATCCGCCTCCGTCGTCACCGTCCGACGGACGCTTCATGTAGTCTCTGTTCTGAATGCCCATGTGCGTTCGGATTTCCGTGCGGCCGCAGAACGGCGCGCGAGCGGCCCTCAATTGCCGGTTCCCGTGACTTTCCGCAATTCGGTCAGCAGCGCGACCAGGCTCTGCCGCGAGCAATCCCCCATCAGGCAGATCTGAATCCAGTTGCGGCGGCGCAGGTATTCGCTCTGGTAACTGAGCAGAAAGCCGGCGGCTTGGAGTAGGTCGCCGATGCTTTGCGAGCTGATTTCCCCGGGCAGCGCCAGCGTGATGACCGCGGGCGACGCGTGCGCGTCGGGCGCGAGAATTTGGAAACCGAGTTCGCGGAGCTTGGGACGGACCCAGTCGGATAGTTCCGCGATTTCCGCGAACGGCTGTTGTGTGTCGTAACGTTTCAACGCGGCTTGCAGAGCCGACAACAGGTTTGAGGAGTGGGTGAACGGGATGCCCTGGTGCGCCGCGCAATTGCCGAGATCGAGATAACGCGGCAGTCTGGACGGCTGCGGCGCAACGTCGTGATGATAAAAAACCATCGAGAGCCCCGGAAATGCACCGAGGCCTTTGCCGCTGACGCACGAAGCGAGGTACACGCCTTGCAAATCGACCGCGACGGTGCCGATCAAACTGATACAGTCGAGACAGAGTTTGATGCCGCGCCCGGCGCAAAGCTCCTTCAACATCTCCACGTCGTTCAAAACGCCAGTGGAGGTTTCGCAGGCGGAAGCCCAGAGCCATTTGGCGTCGCGATGGCGGTCCAGTGTGCTCCGGACCTGCTCACAGTCGAACACGCCGCCCCAATCCAGCTCGAGCGCGTCGAACGAAAGCCCGAACCGCCCGGCGTGGTCCACCAGCCGGTCGCCGAACTCCCCATTGCTCAGAATAATTCCCCGTCCGGACATTAACGAGAGTTGCGCGGCGATCACATCGTTGGCCAGTGTGCCGGAGCCGAGAAGAATTTCGACGCGCTGCGCGCGGACCAGTTGGCAAAGCAACGTTTTGATGAACGCAAACTCTTCCTTGAATTTGTCGCAGCGATGCGACACCGGCAGTTGGTCGAGCGCGGCCCGAATTTCCGGCCGGATGCTCACCGGGCCGGGCAGGAAGCTGAGCGGATTGAGCGCGCGGTCGGCGGTGGACGGGACGTTAAGAATGGGCCGCGCGTTTTCCTGGAATTCTTCGAGCGTCAGATACATCGGCTGATATTGCGCCTCCTTCGCGCCGACCAGCGGGCCGAACGGCACAAAACCAAGGTGCTTGTAGAGCTTTTGCTGGCGGACAGTGCCGGAAATGACGGCGAGGTTGTAATGCTGGCTCAACCCGTGATCCAGCAGCAGCTTGAGCAGTCCTTGAAAGACCATCCCATTGCGATGGCTCGGCAATACTGCCAACAAACGGACCTCGCATATCCTGCGGCCTGGCGGCAGGTAGCGATCGATGTTGCCGAGCTTTTCGTCGAGCGAGAAGGGCCGCTTGTCCCGCACCGCCATCATGCCGATAAGCTGGTCGCCATCCAGCGCGATCAAGTAGGCGTTCTCGTGGTGGAAACGGTCCACCAGCCGCTTCTCCGGGTTCGGCGGATGCTGCGGAATCTCCTCGACGAAGGTTTTGTAATTGAGACGGAAAATCTGTTCGAACTCCGGTTCCCCGGAGGCGATTTTGAATCGCAAGTTTTGCTCCTCGCTCATGGTTGCCTGGGAACGGCCCGTTTGTCGCCCTTGAGTTTTCGACCGGTCATGAGTTTGTGTATTTCATCCGGGATATTTTTGCGGTGCGCAATCAAAACCAGCAGCGCCAAAGCCGACACGCCAAAAACGCTGGTCAACGAATAATCCGCTGCGAATAACGCCAGGGGGGTGAGCGCAAAAGCCAGCAGGCCGGCCAGCACAAAGTTGCGCAACGCCGTGTAAACCACCAGAAACAGCGCGGCGTAAGTGAGCGCGATGGAATAATCGAACATCAGCAGCGCGCCGAGCGAAGTCGCCACGCCTTTGCCGCCGTGAAACCAGAGTTGCGCCGGCCAGATGTGACCGATCGCCACCGCCACCATCGTCAGCACCGTGCCGGTTGGATTAAGTTGGAAATACCGCGCCAGCCAGACCGCGAACACGCCTTTGAAAAAGTCGCACAATACGGTCAGGAAAAAACCGGGCCGGCCGAGGACCCGTCCCACGTTCGTGGCCCCCACGCTCCCACTGCCCAGCCAGCGGATATCGTCGCCCGTGCGCCAGCGCACCAGATAATAACCCGAGGTGAAACAGCCCAACGCATAACCCAGCAGCATCACCAGTGTCTCTTTGGCGTATGGCACGGAGTGCATTTATTAATCCGAAAACGGACGTTCGTTCCGCGGACTGCTTTGTTGACACCGTTTGTAACATGAATGTTGCAGCCGGTCATCAAATAATTTCTGGTTCCTTCGGACGATTTTCACAAGGGATTTTCATTTTACCCCGACGCAAACGTGTTGTAGTAGTTAACTGTCATGAATGATTTATTAAGCCGGCTCAAACAATTCAGCGTCATCGTCGCCGACACCGGAGATTTCGACAGCATCCGCAAATATCAACCGCGAGACACCACCACCAATCCCAGCCTCCTGCTCAAGGCCGCGCAGATGCCCGAATACGCGGCGCTCGTCGAGAAAGCTCTCGCCGACGCCAAAAAGGAATCGCCCAACACAAGTCAGACCCTCGGTACCGCGCTGGACAGACTGGCCGTCGCGTTCGGCCTCGAGATTCTGAAAATCGTCCCCGGTCGCGTCTCCACGGAAGTCGATGCCCGCCTCAGTTTCGATGTCGAAGCCAGCCTCGCCAAGGCGCGCTCGCTCATCGGCCGTTACGAAAAGGCCGGCATCTCGCGCGAACGAATCCTCATTAAGGTCGCCTCGACCTGGGAAGGCATTTGCGCCGCCAAACAACTCACGCGCGAAGGCATCCATTGCAATCTGACGCTCCTCTTTTCATTCGCCCAGGCCGTGGCCTGCGCCGAGGCCGGCGTGCAACTCGTCTCGCCGTTCGTCGGCCGCATCCTTGACTGGTACAAAAAATCGACCGGGCGCGACTCCTATCCTCCTGCCGAAGATCCCGGCGTCGTCTCGGTGACGCGCATTTACAATTACTACAAGAAATACGGCTACAAGACCGAGGTCATGGGCGCCAGTTTCCGCAACGTCGGCGAAATTCTCGAACTGGCCGGCTGCGATCTGCTCACTATCAGTCCGACGCTGCTCGAAGAAATGCAGAAGACCGCGGGCACACTCGCGCGCAAACTCAATCCCGAAACCGCCGCGGCCAATTGCAAGGAACCGAAACTCTCCCTCGAGGAAAAGACCTTCCGCTGGATGCTTAACGAAGACCAGATGGCGACGGAGAAATTGTCCGAAGGCATCCGCCTGTTCGCCGCCGACACGCTCAAGCTGGAGAAGTTCATCGCGCCGAAGGTGGCTTGAGACTGGGCCGTAACTTGTAGCCGCCGACGTGAGGAGGCGCTGACTTATTTGAGAGTGCGCGGACTGACGTCTGCGGCTACGAGGTTCGTTCGAGACCAACCTGGTGCCGCCCGGAGTTACACCCCCACCAGCATCCTCGCCATTTTCTTTTTGTCGATCGGTTCACCCAGGCCGAGCGGGGCAGTGACGGGGACCAGCTCGGGATCGTGGTAGGTGCCGAACGTCCGGTCCCAGAGGCTGAACGTGGTGCCGAAATTCGTCCGGCTATGCGCGGTCGAGTGATGCACGCGATGATACGCCGGCGTGATGAGGAGATATTTCAGCGGGCCGATGTTCACGTTGATGTTGGTGTGTTCCCAGAACTGGATCAGCAGGCCGATCGAATAACCGATGCCGGCTTCGAGCGGGCTCAGGTTGAACACCAGTATTGGCACCGCCGCCTGCGGGATGTTGTAGATGAACGAGTGCAGGAAACTGGTGCGGAACCCGGAGAACCAGTAGAGCTGCTCGATCGAATGATGCCACGCGTGGGTGCGCCAGAGCGGATCAAAGCGATGTTGCGCGCGGTGAATCCAGTAGATCATGAAATCCACCAGAAAAATGGCTATGACGATGCGCACCGCGCCCGGCAGCCCTTGCAACGCGCGCCAGCCGCCGAGCATCCATGCCGGCGCTGTTGCGTTGACGAAGCTGATGATCATGTAGTTCGAGAGGCGGTTCATCACGATCGCCAGAGCGAAGGAGAAAACGTCGATCTTCAAATCCTTCCAGCGATCCACCTCGCGCGCGGGCCGGACGCGTTCCAACACTTCAAATACCAGGACGAGCGCGAAGAAAGCCGCCGTTTGAATGTTTTCCGAATTGAACATGCTGATCAGGCCGCAGGAGAGAACAGAGAATCACGCGCCACCAGGACGCACAAAAAGCACAAATGAAATCTTTTGCGCTTTGCGTGCCTTTTTGTGGTCATCTTCATCTCTTCAAATTAAAAACGCATCCTGCAGTTTTCTTGGTATCTTGTTACGCGAGCGGGATTGTTCCGAATCGCGTGGAAAAAATCAAGAGGCGGAGTTCGGCGATTTCGCGAAATTGACTGGAGGGAAGCGCGGCGTGTTAATTGATAAGATTCGGGAGGGATTAGCAATCCCGAGCGGAACTTCGTTCAACCGCGAATGCACGCGAATCAACACGAATTTTGTTTCTGTAAGGCGATCTGTTTTTAAGGCAGCGGGCGCAAGGGCAG
>QHNT01000316.1 GCA_003218515.1 Verrucomicrobiota bacterium
ACATGTGCGTGTTGAACCGTTCGTTTGCGATTCGCCAGATGACGCGGTGGGGCGTGCATTGCATGTTGGCTCGCGACTTGACCGACACGATGTACAACCCGGCGATGCGGCCGTTGGTCAGCCACGACAAAGGAACGGAACTGGTCATCGAGCACATTGAGAAATACTGGTGTCCGTCGTTGTTGAGCAGCGATCTGGTGGCTGGACTGCCGTGAGCCCGGAGGGATTACCCAACCTTTGCCGGCGGCCGGAGCGGCGAGCTACCTGAAGCGGCGTGAGCTGTGGGGAAGATGCGCCACTACCGAAAGCCCAGCCAAGGGCGACTAAATTCGTCTCAATTATCTATCGCCGCTACGCGGCTTCGATCCACAACACTCCAGCCCACGGCTGACGCCGTGGGCTACGATCTATCGCTGCGCCGCAGCTATTTGACGAACGCTCTCGAAACCTGAATTGCGCCAACGGCGTAAGCGGGCTGAAACTCCGGCTCGACAGTCGCCGCACTTGGTCTAGATTCTCATTGTGGCTGCGACTGTAGAGAGCAAAAAAGTCTGGACGGAAGCCGAGTTGGGAGCCCTGCCCGAAGACGGATACCTCCACGAAGTGGTCCATGGAGAATTGGTCATGAGTCCCAAGAACAGCTTTTATCACGGGGATATTTGTTGCCCGGCTTCAAGTATCCAGTCTCCGATCTGTTCAAGGAATGGGATTGGTGAAGGGTTGGATTGCAGTCGAACCGGAGGTGGTAGCGGCCACATTGTAGAAACTCGGCTCCACTCTCCGGATACGGCTTCCGGCAGTCGCTCTACGAGCAACGCACGGGCACCTCAATACGTCGCCCGTCCACCGGACAAATCGAAGACCGCGCCGGTGCTGAAGGAGCAGTCTTCCGAACAGAGCCACGCGACCATGGCAGCGGCTTCTTCTTTGCGCCCGAAGCGGTCCATCGGAATGCGCGATCGCATGTAATCAACGTGACTTTGGGGAACACTGTCGAGGATTTCGGTCTGGATGACGGCGGGGGTGACGCAATTGACAAGGATGCCGCTTTTGGCCAACTCTTTGCTCAACGATTTGGTCAGCGCGATCACGCCGGCTTTGGAAGCGCTGTAGTGACTCGCGTTCGGATTGCCTTCCTTCCCGGCGATCGAGGCGATGTTGACGATGCGTCCGTATTTTTGCGGCAGCATCTTCGGCACGATCTCACGGCAACAATGGAAAACCCCGAACAAATTGACATCGATCACTTCGCGCCATTCGGCGGGTGCCATTTCCCATAACGGCCTGGTGGCACCGGCAATGCCGGCGTTATTGACGAGGATGTCAATGCCCCCGAAGTGCTTGAAAGTGGCTTCCGTTGCCGCCTGAGTGGACTCAGGCCTGGTGATATCCACGACCGCGGTGTGGACTCTGCCCGCAGCCGAGAGGCTCTTTTCGGCTTGTTCAAGCCGCGCGGCGTCGCGATCCCACAGACTGCAACTCGCGCCCGAAGCCAGCAGCCGTTCCGCTATGGCGTAGCCAATGCCGCGCGCGCCGCCGGTGATGACGGCCTTTTTTCCGTTAAGATCGATCCTGTTCATTGAGAACTGCAAATTGATTAGGGGCAGCGAACCGCTTTGTCGAGCTAATGCTGGGTTTCCTTCTCAGAATCCGCAGGATCGATCCAAAACCAGCACAATGCGCCGAGCAAGCACACGAGGCCGCCAAGACCAATACCAATCTGCCAATGAAAGTATTTGCTTACCCACGGCGTGATGACCGGTGCCAGCAATCCGCCGCCGTTGCCGCCTGTATTAACAATGGCGGCCGCGATTCCGCCAAGGCGGCCACCGGATTCTACCGCCGTTGACCAGAACGATCCCTCGCAAGCTCCCACCGCGCCCAGCGCCAGACTGAACCAGGCGACGATCCACGCAGGTTCCTTCGCCGCAACGCCCAGTCCGAGCAGTCCGGCACCGGCAATCATCCCGCCCAATGGCACGACGGCGCGGCCCCAACGATAGCCGAGCGGGCGTTGCAACTTGTCCGACAGCCAGCCCCCGAGTGGCATGCTGATCGCCATCGCCAGCGGCGGTATTCCCGCGTAATACTGACTGGCGCTCTTTCCCAGATGGAGGACTTCATCGAAGTAATAGTGCATCCAATAGAAGAAGAGGTATTGGAAATAACCAACAGCCGCGTAACTGAGGGTCAGCAGGATAACGCTTCGGTCCTCCAGCAACTCCGACCACCCGGACGTGCGACTTTTCTGTTGACTCGTATCTTTCCCACCCTCGTTTGGCGATGAATCTTCTCTCCGGCTCTGTGGTGTCACACGCGAAGCCAATACCCAGGCTCCGGTCAACAGCGCCGTCACAACGCCGGTGATGAGGAACGCTCTCGTCCAGTCAACCCAGACAATGAGCGCGCCAAAAACCTTGTAGGTGCACGCGATGCCCAGCAAGGCAGCTCCGTTGACCAGCCCGTTAACCAACGAGCGCCGGGGCAGGGGAGTCCAGTCCGCCACCGACCGGGCGCAACCGGGATGCAGCGGCGTCGTGAAGAATCCCATCAGCCCACGGACAACGACCAGCGAAAGCCAGATTTGCGCCGCGCCAGTCCAAACAAATCCCACGACCCCCGTGAGGGCACCGAACAGGGCCGAACCGAATCCTACGACCATCAGCGCGGTTCGCGCGCCGAAGCGATCAATGAAAAACCCTCCCGGAATCATGCAGAGGGTATAAACCAGCAGGAACGCGGAATAGATCGCACCCATCTTCTCGGGAGCGATGGAAAACTGTTTCATGATCCGCTCATCCCCGGCCACGGCCATGCTGATACGGTTCAGGTGGCTGATGAAACAAAGCGCCATGAGTAAGGCGACGATTCGCCAGCGCACAGGGGTGGGTTGGCTCCGTGCCGAATCAATCGGAGGCCTCATGGGAGTGCAAAGTTCCAAATCCAAAGTTCAAAGCTCAAAAGAAATCCGAAGGTCCAAACACCAACCGGAAACCGGGCGAACCAGCGTATGAAGTCTGGCCTTGGAGTTTATTGGCATTTGGAATTTGGGGCTTTTCATCTCCCCGACTCCGCGACCCGATACTTTTTGACGAACTCGTCGTTCAACGTGATGCCCAGTCCGGGACCGTCTGGGGCCGAAATCCATCCGTCCTTCGCCTGAAGTTTTTCATGGGTCAGTTCGTGGCGCATCGGTGAGTCATCGACGCAGTCCTCGAAGATAAACGCGTCGCGGCAGGTCGCCAGCCAATGCAAGCTTGCAGCTACGGTGATCGGACTGGTGTAACAATGGTTGCAGAGCCGCGCACCGATTTCCTCGACACGAGCCCGAATGTAGGCGGCATCTGTGAATCCATTGCGCGAGATGTCCACCTGATAAACATCCAGGGCATGGCGGTCAATCAACGGGCGGAACGATTCGCGTCCGCATTCCTCCTCGCCGGCGGCGATGGGCACAGGCGACCGATCCCGCAGCCAGGCGTAACCCTCCACATCGCTTGGGCGCAACGGTTCTTCCAGCCAATCGATGTCGAATTCGGCAAACGCATAGGCGCGAGTCAAGGCGGTGCGCGCGTCCCACACGCATCCCGCGTCGATAAGCAGTGTGTTATCCTCGCCGATTCCTTCGCGTGCGCCGCGGACCAGTTCGAGATCGAGCGTCTCGCTTTGGCCCATCGGTTCCCAGCCGAATTTGACGGCCGCGTAACCGGCATTGACCCAACGCTGGCCGATTTCTTTCGTTTGCTTTCCATTTCGACCGAAGAGAATTGATGCGTAAGCCTTGATGCGGTCGTGCTGCTTTCCGCCGAGGAGCCGATGGATCGGCTGTTTGAAGTATTTGCCTTTGAGGTCCCACAGCGCCATATCGACGGCACTCATCGCGCAGATCGTTACCGAGCTGCGACCGTAATACATCGTGCGCCGATACATCTTTTGCCAGAGCCGTTCGGTCTCCAGCGGGTTTTCACCAATCAAAATTTCACGCAGACCACAAGCGATGTTGTGGCTGAACGGCGCGTCGATAATGGCTTTGATGACTTCCGGGGATGCGTCAGCCTCGCCGATGCCCTCCAGTCCATCCTCGGTTCGCACGCGCACGAGCGCCACGTCCTGGCAACTGGCGGTCTTCTGCTGGACCGATTCAACTCGCAGGATTTGGCAGATGACTTGGTCGATCTTCATGGGAATATCCGTGTGTGCTGTAGCAGCCGAGGTAACGAGGCGGAAGCACTACGGAAAAAGTCCGCCTCGTTACCTCGGCGGCTACGAAGCAAAGGCCTTGCTCAACATTTCGATACTCTTCGGCACGGCGATGTCCGGATTTTCTTTCCCCTCAAACTCCAGCGACACGTAACCGCTGTAATTCACGCCAGACAGGATTTTCGCGATGCGTGCGTAATCCAGGTCGAGCGAATACCACTCGCCGCCGCCGTAATAGGTCTTGGCCTGAACGAACACAGTCTTCGGCGCTATCTCCTGCAATTTGTCGTACGGATTCTCCAGAAAATTCCCGGTGTCCATCAGCACACCAAGCCAGGGCGAGTTGATCGCATTGACAATGCGCAGCAAGCCTTCCGGCGTGCGAGCCAGGCCCCAATGGTTTTCCAGCGCGAGGAGTACGCCGCATTCCTGGGCTTTGGGCAGACAACGCTGAATGCCGTCGATGCACCACTTGAAACCTTCCTCCTCAGTGTGGCCGGCGAGGATCGGCTACGAAATTTTGGTGCGTCGAAAGACAGATCAAATCAATGCCGCGCGTGAAGGCGAGCCGTTTTAATTTGTTGCAATACGCGCGGCCGGCGGCATCGAACGGCGCTTTCTCCTCCAGGTCCATCTGCCGATGGAGAATGTCCACCCCTTCAACGCCAATGGCAGCGGACTTTTCAATCACGGTTTCAATGGAGACTTTCGGCGGCCGAAAGTGCCAGTAGGAGTAGGTCGAGATGCCGAGTTTGATACGTGCGTAACTCTTGGCTGCCGGGCGCCCGGTCGTCGTGGATTCAGCGCCGAGGGAAAGGGAAGCGGCGCTGCACGTCGCTGAAGCGAGGAAAGCCCTGCGGGAAAGTTTCATAGTGAAACGAGTTGTAAACCAGGGCGTGACTTATCGCTACTAAAATTCAGGTGGAAACCTATGAACTGTGTCGTGACCAAAAGATCCGGGGAGCGCACGCGGCTCGCGTGCAGCGGTCGGCGGCCCGCCGACTGCCTCGCCTTACTTTCGAGGTTTGCGGGCGCCGTTCTTGGCAGAAACTTCCAGGCGTGTTACCAGCATCACATCAACGATCTGATAGTCGCCATCGGGCAAATAAACGATCATTTTCCGGCCGGTCGGCGCCAGAGCGACGAAGTCTTCATGCTTGACTGGTATCCGGCCACCGTCCGCTACGTGGATCAGGAACGGGCGGAACGGCTGCGCATGGTAGAAGCTTGCGAACTTCATTGATCTTCACTTACGCGACCATACCACAGCAAGCGCGGACGACAAGTCTTGTCATTTCGCTGCGGTGGCCATAGCTTCGGGAAGTTCCGGCTATGTTTTGTTCTGACTTGACGTTCGGCCTGCGATCCTCATTCGTCGTTGTTGCGCTTTCTTCCGCTGCGCTGGTGTCCGCGGCGGAGTTCAAGTCCGAGCACTACGAATTCTTCGAGAAGAAAATCAGACCGGTGCTCGTTGAGCATTGTTACAAATGCCACAGTGCATCGTCGGAAAAGTTGAAAGGGGAACTGTTTCTCGACACGAAGGAAGGAATGCTCAAAGGCGGTGAGTCGGGCAAGCCGGCCGTCGTGCCGGGCGACGCGGACAAAAGCCGGTTGATCGAGGCAATCCGTTACGGCAACGAAGACCTGCAAATGCCGCCCAAGAAAGCGGGTGGCAAACTGAGCGAGGAACAAATCGCTGACTTCGTTGCGTGGGTCAACCTGGGCGCGCCTGATCCGAGAACCGGGAAAGTTCCGCGTTCCGCGTTCCACGTTCCGCGTTCACAGCATTGGGCCTTTCAGCCGCCGAAGCAAACGGCCGTTCCGGAAGTTAAAAACACGCGCTGGCCGCAAACGCCGATAGACAATTTCATTCTCGCGAAGCTGGAAGAAAACGGATTGCAGCCCTCGTTGCCGGCGGACAAACGCACGTTGATTCGGCGGGCCACTTACGATTTGATCGGCCTGCCGCCGACACCGGATGAGGTGGACGCATTTCTCAAGGACCAGTCGTCCGAAGCTTTCGCGCGGGTGGTTGAGAGTTTGCTGTCGTCGCCGCGCTACGGTGAGCGCTGGGGCCGATACTGGCTGGACGTGGCGCGTTATTCGGATACCAAAGGCTACGTCTATACCGACCGCGAGGAGGGCCGCTTTGTCCATTCCTACGCCTACCGGGATTGGGTCATCCGTGCGTTGAACGAGGACATGCCTTACGACAAGTTCCTTCGCCTCCAGATCGCCGCGGATCAAATTGTAGGACGGGCTTCCAGCCTGTCTCCATCTTTGGCGGAAGGAAATTCAGAGACAGGCAAGATGCCTGTCCTACAGAACCCCGATGATTTGGCCGCGATGGGATTTCTGACGCTTGGCCGCCGTTTCCTCGGCGTCGTGCATGACATCATCGATGATCGTATCGACGTTGTCATGCGCGGCACGCAAGGGTTGACCGTCGGCTGCGCCCGCTGCCACGACCACAAATACGACCCGATTCCGACGAAGGATTATTATTCTTTGTATGGCGTTTTCTACGGCTCGACGGAGCGTGCCTTGCCGCTCGCGGCAAATCTGGAGCAGGACAGACGCTACTCGGAGTTTGTGAAGGGCCTGCGTGAGCGGGAGGAGAAGTTAGACGCGACGTTCAAGAAAAAGTGCGATGAACTTTCCGACCGCCTGCGCAATCAAAGCGTCGATTACCTTACTGCCGTGCTCGAGGTGGATAAATTACCGAGCGAAGAATTTTATGCGATTCGCGGGCCAAATGATTTGAATCCGACCATCGTTCGGCAGTGGGAGACGTACCTGCGGCAAACTGCCAGACAGCTTCATCCCGTGTTCGCGCTCTGGCATGAATTGGAGAAAGTGCCGTCAAAAGATTTTGCCACGCGCGCCGCTGAGATTATCCAGGCGAATTCTGCGCAGACGAACTCAACGTCCGATTCGACTGCCGATGGACCCCTCTCCCCTCCGAGGGGGGAGGGTACCCGAAGGGCGGGTGCGGGTGATGACGGGTTCATAGGCCGCGCCCAAGGCAAAAAAAAACAGGGTCCTGCCTGGAAACTCAATTCCCTCGTGTTGCAGGCCTTCACAACGAATCCGCCGGCTTCGATGCGTGACGTGGCGAAGCGTTACGGCGAACTGCTCATCAACGCGCACCAAACATGGCTTGCTCTGGTGAAGAAAGCCGGGGAAGACAAAACTCCGGTCCCTTCAGCTTTGCCCGACGCAAATCAGGAGGAGTTACGACAAGTGCTTTACGCGGCGGATGCGCCTGTGCTCGTGCCGCACGGTGCGATGGTTGATTTGGAATGGTTCTTCGATGAAGCGGGGCGCGTCGAGCTGGCCAAACTGCAGGCCGAGATCGACCGTTGGATTATCAAATCCGCTTCGCCACCTTACGCGGTGGTTCTTGAAGACCGACCCACGCAGCGGAATCCGCGCGTGTTCATTCGCGGCAATCCGGTCAACAAAGGCGAGGAGGTGCCACGTCAGTTTCTCGAGCTCCTCGCGGGCAAAAAACGGAAGCCGTTCACCCATGGCAGCGGACGACTGGACCTGGCCAATGCCATCGCCAGCAAAAACAATCCACTCACCGCCCGCGTCATGGTCAATCGCATCTGGCTGCATCATTTCGGCGCGGGCCTCGTGCGCACGCCGAGCGATTTCGGCACGCGCTGCGAACCGCCGACGCATCCTGAACTGCTCGATTGGCTCGCCTGCCGGTTCATGGCGGACGACTGGTCAATCAAGAAACTTCATCGGCTCATCATGCTGTCGGCGGTGTATCAGCAGAGCAGCGACGTAGCGCAGGCTTACAGCCTGCAAGTGGCGAGGCTTCCAGCTTTATCTTCCACGAGGCAGGAAGCCGCTGAACCGGCAGACAGGATGCATGCTCCGGAAATGAGATCAGGGAAAACGCTCGCCCTCACCCCAGCCCTCTCCCCCGGAAGAGGGGGAGACATCCGCCGTCCCGCGGAATTTTCATCCTCCTTAGCGCGGCACCGCCCCGCGTCGGCGGCTACGGTTGATCCCGAAAACCGTCTGCTCTGGCATTGCAATCGTGAACGATTGGACTTCGAGTCCATGCGCGACTCGCTGCTCGCCGTGTCCGGCGAACTGGATATGAACGCAGGCGGTAAACCGGTCGAGCTCTTCAAGAAACCGTCCGCCCTGCGACGCACGGTTTACGGATTCATTGACCGCCAGTTTCTGCCGGGGGTCTTTCGCGTGTTTGATTTCGCGAACCCGGACATGCACAATCCGCAGCGCCTTGACACCACCGTTCCGCAGCAGGCGCTGTTTTTCATGAATAGTCCGTTCGTGGTCGAGCGCGCCCGAGCGTTGACCTCTCGATCCGAGGTGGCTGCGCTCAGGAAGCCCAAACAGCGGATTCAAGACCTTTACCGGCTGATCTTCCAACGGCCGGCGACGCCGCGACAAGTTGAACTGGGCAGACGGTTTTTGACCGAAGCGGGCTCCCTGCCGCCGCCGGAACCGCCCAAGCCGGTCGTTTCGCCGTGGCAGTACGGCTTTGGCGAATACGACGAGCAAACGCAGCGTGTGAAAAGTTTTGTGCCGTTGCCGCACTTCGTTGACGAATCGTGGCAGGGCGGTCCCAAGTGGCCGGACGAGAAACTCGGCTGGGTGCGTCTCACTGCCGAAGGCGGACACGCGGGAAACGATTTGCAACATGCCGCCATTCGACGCTGGACAGCCCCGCACGACGGCGTTGTTTCCGTGAGTGGAACGCTGGCCCATGAACACAAGGAAGGCGACGGCATTCGCGGTCGCATCGTCTCCAGCCGCGCGGGCTCGCTCGGGAGCTGGACACTGCACAACGACAAGGCCGAAACGAAAATCGAATCGCTCGAAGTCAAAAGGGGTGACACGATTGATTTTGTCGTGGACTTCAATGCCAACCTCAACAACGACGACTTCAAATGGGTGCCGGTCATTAAGTCGAAAGAGCAGCCGACCGGCGCCTCTTCCGGCGAATACGCTGGCGAATGGAACGCGAAGAAGGATTTCAGCGGTCCGCCGGAGCCGCCGCCCAAACCGCTCAGTGCGTGGGAAAAATACGCACAGGTGTTGCTGCTCTCGAACGAGTTTATGTTTGTGGACTGATTCAAAACCACGGATGCACACAGATGAACACGGATCAAAAGACACGACTTACACCGATTATCGCGAACGGAACTCAAGAGGCGCAACAGTGGCGAAAATAAATTTTGCAAGAGCAACCTTTTCTTCCTATCCGTGTCCATCGGTGTTAATCCGTGGTTGAAACATTTATGAATCCTGAAGCCCGCCTGGCCGAACTGAAACTGGAACTCCCGCCCGCGCCCAAACCGGTTGCGGTGTACAAACCGCTGGTGACTTGCGGCAACCTCGCCTACGTCTCCGGCCACGGCCCGCTCAAGTCGGACAAAACAATGATGACCGGGCGCGTGGGTCAGGATCTTGACCTGGAAGCGGGCAAAGCGGCCGCGCGTCAGACTGGCCTGGCGATCCTCGCCACGCTTCGGAACGAACTGGGCAGCCTCGATCGCGTGAAGCGCGTCATCAAAGTGCTCGGCATGGTGAACTGCACGCCTGATTTTCGCGACCATCCGCAGGTCATCAACGGTTGCAGTGAGTTGTTTCGCGACGTCTTCGGCCCCGAGAACGGTATCGGCGCCCGCAGCGCGGTGGGCATGGGGTCGCTGCCCGGAAACATCGCAGTGGAGATTGAGGCGGTGTTTGAAATCGCGTAGTAGCGAAACTCGAAACTCGAAATCCGAAACAAATCCAAATGGACGAAGCGGGAAATCCAAAACGATACGTCCGCAAGTCAGAGTGAACGACGATCATTCGAGCATTTGGATTTGGGATTTGTTTCGGATTTCGAAATTCGAAATTCGGACTTAATAAATCAGCCTGGTCATGCGCGAAAAATGGCATGAGGTGTTGAACGCATCGGAGGTCCCTTCTCCTTGCTTGCTGATCTATCCTGACCGTGTCCGGGAGAATATCCATCGCATGATTCCCATCGCCGGGGGCGTCGAGCGGTTGCGGCCGCACATGAAGACGCACAAAATGGCCGAGGTAATTCGGATGCAAATGGAGCAGGAGATCACAAAGTTCAAGTGCGCGACAATTGCGGAGGCGGAAATGACCGCTGCGGCGGGCGCGGACGATGTGTTGCTTGCTTACCAGCCGGTCGGGCCAAACGTTCACCGCTTGATCCGACTGGTGAAGTCGTTTCCGCAGACGAAGTTCTCCGTGATCGCCGATGACGCAGAGGCGATCCGCTCGCTGTCCGCGGCGTTCAGCAAGGAAGGTCCGGCCATCGAGGTGTTGTTGGATCTCGATTGCGGTCAGCATCGCACTGGCGTATCGCCGGGACCAAAGGCGGTCGAACTCTGCCGATTGGTCGGCTCGCTGGCCGGGCTCAAAGCAGGAGGGCTTCACGCTTACGACGGACACATTCACGACTCCGACGTCACAACGCGCACGAAGAATTGCGAAGCGGCGTTCGCTCCCGTGGCCGTCCTGCGCCAGGAACTCCTTCAAGCCGGTTTGCCAGTTCCACGAGTCGTCGCGGGTGGTACGCCCACATTTCCGATGCACGCCAGGCGCGGGGATGTCGAGTGTAGTCCGGGGACGTGCATTTTTTGGGACGCGGGTTATGCGAGTAAATTCGCAGACATGGATTTTCTTCCTGCCTCCCTCGTATTGACTCGTGTGATCAGCAAACCCGGCGCGAACCGCCTCTGCCTCGATCTTGGCCACAAGTCAATTGCCTCGGAAATGCCGCACCCCCGCGTGCAGTTTCTCAGTCTGCCCGACGCAAAAGCCGTCGCGCACAGCGAGGAACATCTGGTGGTGGAGACCGCCCAGGCCGAGGCTTTCAAAGTCGGCGATTGTCTCTACGGAATTCCCTGGCATATCTGCCCGACTGTCGCGCTGCATTCCGAAGCTGTCGTGGTGGAAAACGGGAAGGCAATGCAACGATGGAAAATCGTCGGGCGCGAGCGCAGACTGACCATTTAGACAAATTGCCGAAGGTGATTTCCCGAACGAAACCGCCTGTCGAATGTGCAGAAGCTCCCCTCACCCTTCCCTCTCCCCTCATCGGATGAGGGGAGAGGGTGGCTTTAGCCGGGTGAGGGGAGTTTCCCGCATAGGCATACGGCGTAATTGCGGAAATTGCTTTTGGCAGCCACTCTAATTTCCATTCGCGTCAATTCGTGTTATTCGTTGATCGAACCATGAGCCATAACAGCACTCTGCTCCTGATCGCGTTGATCGCAGTCGTTGGGCTTATCGTGGTCATAGCCCGGCTCAAACTCAATTCCTTCGTCGCTTTGATGCTGGCATCGCTGTTCGTCGGGGTCTGTTCCGGAATGAAGTTGTCGGATGTTCCCAAAAGTTTTCTGGAAGGCATGGGCAAGGTGCTGGGCGACATCGCGATGGTGATCGGGTTGGGGACCATCTTGGGGAAGATGCTGGCCGAATCCGGCGGGGCGGAAGTGGTCGCCGGCAAACTGATTGGCGCGCTGGGCGAAAAAAAACTTCATTGGGCGATGATGTTCATCGCATTTCTCGTCGGCATCCCGGTATTCTTTGCCGTCGGGCTGGTGTTGTTGGTTCCCATTGTTTTCACAGTCGCACGCGAAACAAGGGCGCCGCTGATGCGATTGGGCATTCCTTTGGTTGCGGGTCTCTCGGTCGTGCACGGTCTGATGCCGCCGCATCCGGGGCCGGTTGCTGCGATGGGTATTTTCAACGAGGCGGTGGGGAAAGCGGACATGGGCAAAACCATTTTGTACGCGCTGCTCGTCGGTCTGCCGACGGCCGTCGTGGCCGGCCCGTTGTTCGGAAAATACGCGGGCGACCGTGTGCCGGTCGGCCTGGGCGGCCCGGGCGAACAAATGACTGCGCAAACGAAAACCCCGCCATCCTTCGCGATTACGGTCTTTACGATTTTACTGCCGGTGTTGCTGATGCTGACCGCGACGACAGCCGATTTGGCGTTGTCCAAAGAAAATCTGCTGCGGCAGTGCGCCGATCTCGTCGGTCATCCGAGTGTGGCGATGCTGCTCGCCGTTCTGTTCTCATTCTATTCATTCGGCTTTGCGCGTGGTTTCGATCGCGAGCGCGTTCTGAAGTTTTCCAACGATTGCCTGGCGCCGGTTGCTTCGATGCTGTTGGTGGTGGGCGCAGGCGGCGGCTTCAGCAAGGTGCTGGAGCACAGCGGCGTCGGCCGGGCCATTGCCGGATTGACCGAAGGCAGGCAGCTTTCGCCGCTGCTGCTGGGTTGGCTTGCGGCGGCGTTGATTCGCGTCGCGACCGGTTCGGCGACGGTGGCCATTACGATGGCGGCGGGGATCGTCGCGCCGATTGTCGCGAGCGCACCCGGCGTCAACCTCGAGTTGCTGGTGATTGCGATGGGCGCCGGCTCGTTGATTCTGTCGCACGTGAATGACGGGGGTTTCTGGTTCGTGAAGGAATATTTCAATATGACCGTGTCACAGACGTTGAAAACCTGGACAGTAATGGAGACGATTATTTCAGTGGTCGCGCTGTTTTTCGCTTTGCTGTTAGCGGCGCTGATCTAACGTGGTCTGCGAGAGTCGAGCTATTTCGCGGAGATATGCTTTGCCTTGGCCAACAAACCGAGTCCCTGAATTGACACAATTATGCCGAAACAAAGAAGGCCCAAAGCAACAACGAGATACTGACGCGATGGTCTTATTGGCGTATCGGCAAGGCTGCACTCCCACTTCGTACCATTGAATGTGTCCAATTTCGCATCCACGATCTCTTGCGTCATTCGGAGATGCACGGCGTCGCGAGCTTTTCGTGCATCGTCAAGTTTATTTCTTTCATTCCAGTAGGCCGCATATTGTTGCTGCTGCGCCTCCGAGGTCGATACCCCTGGAGCCCTATCTCCTGGCGGCGGGCGGAGTCGATCGGTTCTTAACTCGGCGTCCCTCACTTGGCCTTCGATTTGTTCCAGTGTTTTCCTGTAAGCTGTATTGATAGCTTCGATCGCCTTGTCCATCCGGGCCAGGGTGTAGTTGCAATAAAACTTGGCGACTTGATTAGCTGTTTCTGTGGCTTCTTGTGGATTTCTGCCGCTTGCTCTGATGTAGATCAGCGGAGACGATGCGGCGTCTGGATTCAATGGAACTGCCTTTGAAAAGTGAAAACTAATCTTTCGACTTAGTAATCGGACGGATTCATGGAAATCACGAGGTGATCTGCTTTCTTGCGAATCAGCCTGTGACTTTTCGTGATCAAGATTCGTCACGACGCAAGCAAGAAACTCGGGTGAACGCATTTCGTAAATCGCCCTGCCAGTGAGTTGCTTGTCAGATACATTGGCTTGGGCAAAGAATTGGGGATCGAAGGAAGTTGGAACAATTGCCGATTCAGCTACGTAGACGTCGGGCGCGAGAAAAAGCCGCGACATCCCGAACGCTACGTTAAATGCTCCCAGAGCAATCAACCCAAAGCCGAGAGAATGAATCATTTTCTGCCGCGTTGAGCGCATTGTGAAAAAGGGATGACCGATAAACCGGACCGCGGCATGGGAACGGTCTGTCTGCCGGAGATGCGACGGGGCGGAATTGGCCTTTGCGTCGCGACGCTGATCGCCCGGATTGAGCATAACGCGTACAGTCCTGTGTTCGGCTGGCGTTCACAAGCCCAAGCCTGGGCGCAGACGCAGGGACAACTGGCCTGGTATCGAGCGATGGAAGAGGCCGGTGAGATGGCGCAGATCAGGGATGCGGCAGGTTTAGAGAACCATCTCAAGCTTTGGAAAGATGAACGGGTAGGGCGAGCTGTCCTCAGTCCGCCGCAGCGCGATGAGACATCGCGCCCTACCGAGCAAGTCCGGCCCGGAGCCTCGCAGACTGATCAATTGCCCATCGGCTACATCCTCAGTCTTGAAGGAGCGGATTCCATCGTGACGATCAAACACCTGGAGCGCACATACGAACAGGGCCTGCGCGCCATCGGTCCGGCGCATTACGGGCCGGGAGTTTATGCCAACGGCACAGACGCCAGCGGCGGGTTCAACGCAAAGGGTCGCGAGTTGCTCAAGGAAACTGAACGGTTGGGAATGATTCTCGACGTGACGCATCTTTGCGACGATTGCTTCTGGGAAGCGCTCGATTTGTTCCACGGTCGAATCTGGGCAAGCCATCAGAACTGCCGCGCACTGGTGCCGCACAATCGCCAGTTCAGCGACGAACAGATCAAGGCACTCGTCGAACGCGGCGCGGTGATTGGCGCGGCACTCGATGCCTGGATGATGGTGCCCGGCTGGGTTCGCAGGAAAACGACGCCTGAAGCGGTCGGTTTGAAGCTGGAGCGAATCATGGATCACATTGATCACGTGTGCCAGATCGCCGGCAATGCGCGTCACTCCGGCATCGGTTCGGACCTCGACGGAGCGTTTGGCCGCGAACAAACCCCGATGGACTTGGATACTATCGCCGACCTGGCGCGCGTTCCGGACCTGCTGACAGCGCGCGGGTACAAACCGGCCGACATCGAGTTGATCGCGCACGGCAACTTTGTTCGCTTTCTGCGCGAAGCATGGAAATAGAACTCAGATTATGGCACTCGCACACGCGACTGGGAAGGAGGAACCTCCAAAATTTGGACGCGCATCGGGGCCATGAACCAGATCGGCACCCCTCTCCCTGCCCTCTCCCCGCAAGGCGGGGAGAGGGTGGCCGAAGGCCGGGAGAGGGGCGGTTCATGGAGAGGGCAGGGCGCGGGGAGTCGCTTCGTGTTTCGTGGCCGACGGTTTGTTGGCCGCATGTTTTAATGCCGCCCCGGAATTGAGCCCTTCACACACATCGGCCCGCTGGGGAATTGTCGTCCTGCTACTGCTGTCGGTTTGCATCAACTACATTGCCGCGATGTGAAATGGGTTTACGCGATCGGCTTCCTCGTCTGGTCACTCGCGATGGCCGCCACCGGTTTGGCGAACAGTTTCGCGGCTCTGTTCGCCGCGCGACTGGTGCTCGGAATTGGGGAAAGCGTTTTCCTGCCGTCGGTGTCCAAAATTGTTGTCCGGCACTTTCCCGCGGAACGCCGCGGACTGCCCAATGCGCTCGTTGACGTGGGAACGAAAATTGGTCCTGCTCTCAGCACTTTGCTGGGGGGCTTGATGATTGGTCGCTACGGCTGGAGGGCGTTGTTCATTGGCGTCGGACTGGCCAGCCTGTTATGGCTGTTGCCGTGGGTTTATTCGGTGCCGAACGATTCCGTCCGACAGGAACAGCAACAGGCGGGCGGGCCGGGTATGTTGGAGATTCTCTCCCGTCGCGAAACCTGGGGCACTTCCCTCGGCATGTTCGCGCTTGGCTACGTCTGGATTTTTCTGCTGACCTGGCTGCCGTCGTACCTGGTGAAGGAACGCGGTTATTCGATGGAACAGATGGCTGTGTTCGGGTCATTGCCGTTCTGGGGAATGGCCATCGCGTCGCTGACCGGCGGATGGACTTCGGACCGACGGATTGCGCGAGGGAGCACGGCGACGCGGGTGCGCAAAACGTTTGCCGTAGCCGGGCTGCTGTTGTGCGCCGCGCTGATGCTGCCGGCCGCGCTTGTGTCGAATCGGTCATTAGCGTTGGGATTTCTCATCGCCTCGTGCATATCGCTGGGCATTTTCACTTCCAACGTCTGGGCCATTACTCAGACGTTGGCGGGGCCGGAGGCGGCGGGCAAATGGACGGGGATTCAAAACTTCATCGGCAACCTTGGGGCAGCGATTTCTCCCGTGATCGCCGGATTGATTGTGCAACAGACCCGATCGTTCTTCCTGGCGTTCGCCGTGGCGGCGGTGATTCTGGTCTTAGGAGCGGCCTGCTATCTCGTTCTCGTGCCCAGGGTCGAACCGATCGTGTGGCCAAAATCCGAATGACGATTCGTCATTCGTCATTCGGATTTCAGTCAGCGCTTCTTAAGGAAAAAAAGGTGGTATTGCAGCGACCCTTTTCCCATCGATCATTTCCTGCAAATAAATCGTCACACGTTCAACGATTCGCTCGATGAACGCCTGACCCTGCTGCGCTGTTGCCATGCCCGGCTTCGCGTCCGGTTGTTCTGTCCAAA
>QHNT01000317.1 GCA_003218515.1 Verrucomicrobiota bacterium
CGCCCGAATTTTCATTTCGGGGAATTCTCTCCCCATCGGATGGGGAGAGGGACGGGGTGAGGGGTCTTCGGAAATCCTGCAGGCGCACTCGATAGGGTGGTAGTGCCCAACAAGCCCCGCCCGCACGGGGCATGAATTTCTGCCTTTGATCGCCGGGCTGAATTGCCTTAGGATGGGTGACACATTCCTGGCCACGCTCAATCACGAGCACGGCGCCGGGAGCAACCATGATAGTAACTAAGGCTTCCGTTCGGATGTGGAGAAACCTGGGCGCGGTTCTGTGGGTGCCAGCGATCATTTCCGCGGCCGTGGCTGCGACGGCGGCGCATAAAATCTCCTACAACCGCGACATTCGTCCGGTTCTCTCCGACAACTGTTTCTTTTGCCATGGGCCGGACCAGAACAAGCGCAAGGGCAAACTCCGCCTCGACGTGCGCGAAGAGGCGATTGCCAAGCTGGCGATTGTCCCTGGAAAACCGGACGAGAGCAAACTGATCCAGCGCATTTTTACGACCGACTCGGATGATCTCATGCCCCCGCCTGAGTCGCACAAGACACTCACGCCGGAGCAAAAGCAGTTGTTTCGACGGTGGATCGCTCAGGGCGCAGAGTACCAGAAGCACTGGGCCTACGTGCCGCCGGTCAAGCCATCTGTGCCCGCAGGTCGAAACGGGATTGATTATCTCGTTGAAAAGCGGCTGAAGGAGATTGGCCTGCAACCTTCGCCGGAGGCGGACCGGCGCACGCTCGCGCGCCGGCTCTGCTTCGATCTCATCGGTCTGCCGCCGAAGCCCGAAGAAGTCGCCGCCTTCCAGGAAGACAAGTCGCCTGAAGCCTGCGCCCGGCTGGTTGAAAATCTCCTGGCGTCGCCACACTACGGCGAACGCATGGCCATCGGCTGGCTCGATGTCGTGCGGTTCGCGGACACGATCGGTTACCACTCGGACAACCCGCGCAATATCTGGCCGTATCGCGATTACGTCATCAGGTGCTTCAACGAAAACAAACGCTTCGATCAGTTCACGCGCGAACAGCTCGCTGGCGATTTGCTCTCCAACAGCGGCCTCGAGCAGAAGGTCGGCTCGGCTTTCAATCGCCTGCTGCTCACCACCGAGGAAGGCGGGGCGCAGCCCAAGGATTACGAAGCGCGCATGCTCACGGACCGCGTGCGCGCCGTCGGCACGGTGTGGTTGGGACAGACGATCGGCTGCGCCCAGTGCCACGACCACAAATTCGATCCGATTACGTCGCGCGACTTCTATTCGCTGGGCGCATTCTTCGCCGACATCAAGGAGCCGATCATCGGTCGCCGCGAAGACGGCATGTTGGTGCCGGACGAGAAGCAGGCGGCCGAACTCGCCAAACTCGACAGTGAGATAACGCGGCTCCGGAAGGAATACGAGGCGCCGCAGCCTGAGTTGGCGGAGAGGTGGGAGAAAGCCGCGCTCGAAGCCATCGCCGCGGAGACCAACTGGACGCTGCTGGCGCCCGAAAAGATGATTTCAGAAGCGGACGTGAAGCTTACGGCTGACGAGGACCGGATCATCAGCGCGGAAAAGGAGCCGAAGGATGGCAAGGACACTTATCGCATTTCGGTCAAAACGAACTTGACCGGCGTTGTTGGCTTCCGCCTTGAAGCGCTGAGCGCGGGGAAACTTCCCGGACATGGCCCGGGCCGGGCCGGGGATGGCAACTTCATTCTCACCGAGTTCAGTGTCGAAGACGCCGACACCAACAAGATCGCCTTGTCTGAAGCCACGGCAACGTATGAAGCGGCCGGGTTTCCCGCCTCGAACACTTTGGACGGCCAGCAGGAAGGTAAGAACGGTTGGGCGGTCAAGGGGGTGACGGGCGTTGAGCAGGCGATTTATTTCGCGGTGAAGGAACCGATGGTAAACGAAGGCGAAAGCAGCGTCACCTTCGTCATCCGTCAGACGGGCGGCGGCAACCAGGTGCTCGGACGTTTTCGCCTGGCTGCGACCACGAATCCGGGTGCCGTTCCCGCGCCGAAGACCGCTCTGCCGCGGCCTGAAATCGTGGAGCTGTTGAAGGTGGCAGCGAAGGAGCGCACGGAAGAACAGAAGCAAAAACTCGCCGCGTATCAACGGAGCGCGGCCCCGGAACTGATTGACGAGCGACGCCGCATTGCCGACGCGACAAAAGCCAGGACGGATTTCGAAGCTGCCGTTCCACACTGTCTGGTCTCCATCGCTGCGGATGAGCCGCGCACCGTGCGCATTTTACCGCGTGGCAACTGGATGATTGAAAGCGGCGAGATCATGCAACCCGCCCTCCCGGCCTATCTGACCACGTCGGCCAGGCATGCGGATACCCGGCGGTTGAATCGCCTCGACCTTGCCGAGTGGATCGTGTCGCGCGAGAACCCGCTCACGGCGCGGGTCTTCGTGAACCGGCTCTGGAAACGGTTCTTCGGCACCGGCTTGTCCAAAGTGCTCGACGATTTCGGAATGCAAGGCGAACCGCCGGTGAATCCGGAGCTGCTCGACTGGCTGGCGTGTGAATTCATGGACAGCGGTTGGGACGTGAAGCACATGGTCCGCCTCATCGTGAACAGCCACCCTTACAAACAGGTTTCGACCGCGTCGAAGCAACTGCAAACCCGCGATCCCTACAACCGCGAGCTGGCCCGGCAGAGCCGTTGGCGGATCGAGGCTGAGCTGGTGCGGGACAATGCGCTCAGCATCGCCGGCTTGCTCGTCCCCAAAATTGGCGGTCCGAGCGTGAAGCCGTATCAACCGGACGGCTATTGGGAAAACCTCAATTTCCCCACGCGCACCTACGAGGCCGACCGGGGCGAGAGCCAGTATCGCCGCGGTCTCTACACCTGGTGGCAGCGGTCGTTCCTTCATCCGAGTCTGCTCGCGTTCGACGCGCCCAGCCGCGAGGAATGCACCGCCGAGCGGAATCGCTCGAATATTCCCCAGCAGGCGCTCGCGCTCTTGAATGACCCGACCTACGTCGAAGCCGCTCGCGCCTTCGCCGCGCGCATCCTCAGCGAAGGCGGCGGCGACACCACGGCGCGAATCACGTGGGGGTGGCGTCAAGCCTTGTCACGAGCACCGCGCGCCGACGAGATGAGTACTGTCCGGGCGCTGCTCGACAAGCACCTCGCAGAATACCGACAGGACGCACCAGCCGCTGAATCGCTGCTGAAAGTCGGTCTGTTGCCGGCGCCGAAGGATGTTGATCCTGCAGAGCTGGCCGCGTGGACGAATGTCGCGCGCGTGATTCTGAATCTTCACGAAACCATTACTCGTTCCTGAACCATGAATCCTGGTTCCGAATTTCGTCAGTTCGCTCTTCAGCAACAAACGCGCCGCGCCTTTCTCGGGCGCGCCTCCCAGGGCGTCGGCATGCTGGCGCTCGCGTCGCTCATTCATCCCGCGCTCCTGCGCGCGGCGACTGCGAAAGCGTCCGCCAACAAAGACAAATGGACGGGTGTGGTCAATCCACCCCATTTTCCGCCCAAGGTTAAGCGGATCATCTGGCTCTCGATGGCGGGCGGACCGTCGCATCTCGAAACATTCGATCCCAAGCCAAAGCTTGGAGAGATGCACGGCAAGCCGATGCCCGAGAGCATGACGAAAGGGAAACAGCTCGCGCAGTTGCAGGGCAAGGAGTTGTTGTGTTACGGCCCGCAGCTCAAGTTCAGGAAGTTCGGGAAGTCCGGCGCGGAGATTTGCGAGTTGTTCGAGCACATCGGTTCGGTGGTGGACGACATTTGCATCATCCGCTCGATGACCACCGAAGCGATCAACCATGACCCGGCGCACATGTTCATGAACACCGGCTCGCAGATCGCGGGTCGTCCCAGCATGGGCGCGTGGGTTGTCTATGGGCTGGGCTCCGACGCGGAGGAGTTGCCCGGTTTCGTGGTGCTTACCTCGCTTGGCAAAGGCGGCCAGAACCAGCCGATCGCCGCGCGCCAATGGGCGTCCGCTTTTCTCCCCAGTCGTTTCCAGGGCGTGCACCTGCGCGGCAAGGGCGATCCGGTTCTTTACCTGGGGGCGCCGCCGGGCGTCACCCGCGAGCAGCAACACGACGTGGTCAAGGCCGTCAACGCCATCAATTCAAAATACGATGCCGTCGTGGATGACCCGGAGATTTCGACGCGAATCGCGCAATACGAGATGGCTTTCCAAATGCAGGCGAGCGTGCCGGAATTGATCGACACCCGCAACGAGCCGCAGCACATCCTCGATCTGTATGGCGGCAAACCAGGAGACGGTTCGTTCGCCTCGAACTGCCTGCTGGCGCGCCGGCTGGCGGAGCGCGGCGTGCGCTTCATCCAGCTTTACCACAAGGACTGGGACCACCACGGCGGCGTCAAGAAAGGCATCACGCTGAAAGCCCAGGAAGTCGATCGCGCCTGCATGGCGCTGATCACCGACCTCAAACAGCGGGGCATGCTCGAGGACACGCTGATTGTGTGGGCGGGCGAATTTGGCCGAACGCCCATGAGCCAGGGCGGTGATGGCCGCGACCACCACAATGCCGGGTTCAGCATCTGGTTGTGCGGCGGCGGCATCAAGCCCGGCCTCATTTACGGTGCGACCGATGAACTGGGTTACACGGCCGTGGAGGACCCGGTGGATGTTCACGACTTGCACGCGACGATGCTGCGGCTGCTGGGCATCGAACACACCCGGCTCACGGTGAAATTCCAGGGTCTCGACGCCCGGCTCACCAATGTGTCCGGCAAAGTGATTGAGGGTATTCTAGCGTGAGCCGAATCTGATGCAGTCGGTTCCGTCAACGCTCGCGATGAATCGCCGGGCATTTCTCGGTCGCTCCGGCCTCGGCCTGATGGGGCTGGCGAGCCTGTTGAACCCCGGCCTCGTGCGAAGCGCAATTACCCCGAAGGCCCGCTGGACCGGCGTGGTGAATCCGCTTCATTATCCGCCGCGTGCGCGGCGGGTGATCTTCCTTTACATGTCGGGCGGACCGTCGCACCTGGAGACGTTCGATAACAAACCGCAGCTCGCCAAACTGCACGGTCAACCGATGCCCGAATCGTTCACCCAAGGCCAGCAGGTTGCCCAACTGCAAAATCAGGAGCTGGCTTGTTTTGCGCCGCAGTTTGCCTTTTCGCGACACGGACGGTCGGGCCAGGAAATCAGTGCTCTACGGCCTCGGCAGTGAGAGCGAGGATTTGCCCGGCTTCGTGGTGCTGACTTCCACCGAGGGCCGCAGCCCGCAGCCCATCTCGACGCGCATGTGGCACAGCGGCTTTCTGCCCGGACAATTTCAGGGCGTGCATTTGCGGTCCAAAGGCGACCCGGTTCTCTATCTCAACCGTCCCCCCGGCGTCAGTGCCGCTCAACAACAGGACGTCGTCACGGCCGTGCAATCGCTGAACCGCTCGCAGCGGAGCATCGTGGACGATCCGGAGATCGCGACGCGCATCGCGCAATACGAAATGGCCTTTCGGATGCAAACCTCCGTGCCCGGCCTGATGGACGTGGCCAACGAACCGAAACACATCCTCGACCTTTACGGCTGCCGGCCCGGCGATGGCACGTTCGCTTCCAACTGCCTCCTCGCGCGCCGCCTCGCCGAACGCGGGGTTCGGTTCATCCAGCTTTACCATCGCGACTGGGACCATCACAACGACCTCGTCAAATTCATCCGCCAAAACGCGGCCAACGTGGACCGCGCCACCGCGGCCCTGATCCAGGACCTGAAACAACGAGGCATGCTCGACGACACGCTCATTATCTGGGGCGGTGAATTTGGCCGGACGCCGATGGCCCAGAAAGACAAAGGCGGGCCCGGTCGCGACCACCACATGAAAGGCTTCTCGATGTTCCTGTGCGGCGGCGGCATCAAGAGGGGACTTACTTACGGAGCGACGGACGAACTCGGCTACAACGCCGTCGAGAACATCGTCCACGTTCACGACCTGCACGCCACGATTCTGCGCTTGCTCGGCATCGACCACAAACGGCTGACGGTCAAATTCCAGGGTCTCGACCTGCGCTTGACCAACGTGGCTGGCAACGTTGTCAAAGATCTGCTCGCCTGATGCGAGACCGCGAGACCCTTAATTCTTTTCGCACAGCGTTTCCGCAGGTGAAGGTTGCAAACGTCCCTGGCCGCCGCGAGTCTTCGGCCGAATCTTCAGTAAGCGCCTGAAAATGCGCCCTCTCACTTCTGAACCTGCGCCTCTCGAGGTCGGCATCGTCCGCGCGGGTGAAAGGCGACATGACTCCGGCCGGGGAAAAATTCTGTCAGGAACTCCGGAGCGCGGCTGTGTCGAAGACCAGCCGCAGCACGTCCAAACATTGAGACGCACCAGATTCCTCCAACCGTTCCGTGACGGCGTAGCTGCGACTGGCTTTCAGCACAGTCGCGCTCCGTCCGCTCCGGGCGCGTTCACAGGCTTGCTGCGTTTCAGGATTTCCGGCTCAATGTTCGCGTGAGTCAGGCACCCAAACCGCGTCGTCCCGGGCCGCCGCACAATCCCGGTGTGCGCGATTTGGTCGAGGGCAAACGCCGCTGGTCGTCGGCGCCGAAGATCGAAGACCTCAAGCGCGGTTTTCGCGGTTGGCATGAACGCGGTTACCTGCCGCATCGCGATGAACCGGGACTGACGCAGTTCGTCACGTTTCGATTGGCTGATTCGTTTCCTGAATCGCTTCGCTCGGAATGGGAGCATCTTTGCAAAATTGAGGATGCCCAGCAGCGTCGCGCGGAGTTGGAAGCGTATCTCGACCGAGGCCGGGGCGAATGTTATTTGCGCCGGCCGGAGATTGCCCAACTCGTCGAAGAGGCGGTCCGATTCTTTCACGGTGAACGTTACGACTTACGCGCGTGGGTGGTGATGCCTAATCACGTTCACGCCTTGTTCAAAGTGGACGCTACGCCGATGGCAGAGATTCTGGAGAGTTGGAAGAAGCACACGGCGCAAAAGGCAAACCGGCTGCTGAAGCGGCGCGGCGAGTTTTGGCAGGCGGATTACTGGGACACGTATATGCGCGACAGCGACCACGAACTGGAGACGCTCAAATATATCGAGAGCAATCCCTCGAAAGCGGTTTTGGTTCTCGATCCGAAAACATGGCTTTGGAGCAGCGCACGATTTCGAGATGAGTTTGGTGTGCTGAAACTCTGACGGAGCGCGGCTGTGTGCGGTAGCACCAGCCGCAGCACTGTCGGGACGTAGAGCCGCATCAAGTTTTCACGTCTCCGAACTTGCGAAGTTGCTGCGACTGGCTTTCAGCACAGTCGCGCTCCGGCCCTCAGACTATTTCATTGCTGGTCGGGTATTTCAGCCTCGACCAGTTTTGCCAACAACGTCAGCGATTCCTGCCAGCCGAGATAGCAAGCCTCAGCGGGAATGGCCGCGGGTATACCTTCCTGCGTGATGTTCAAATCAGTTCCGCAGAAGACCTGCTTCAAGATGATCGTCGTTTGCATTTCTCCCGCGAGGTTCGGATCGTCGAACTTGTCCGTGTAGCGGATGCGCTCGCGGGGCTTCAGCTCCAGATACGTTCCGCCGAAGGAGTGGCTCTTGCCGGTGGTGAAATTGGTGAACGACATCTTGTATGTGCCGCCGACTTTAGCGTCCAGGTGATGGACCTTGCCCGTGAATCCATTCGGTGGAAGCCACTTGGCCATCGCGTCCGCATCCAGGAACGCCCGATAAACTCGCTCCGGCGTCGCGCGGAGCACTCGATGAAGTCGAACGGCGTTTGTGTTGTTTGTTGTCATATTTTTTGTTTTCGTTTTTCATCATTACGACGAACGGAGTGATTGATTCAGGACATCAAATCGCAAAGAATTCGCGCGGCTAATCGCGGGTCCCGCAGGAAAGTTCGTCTCCAAAGCACCGTGGCGAACATGACGGGAAACAGGATTTCAAACAAGCCGCCCGTGCCGTGCAAAATGTTTGGCACGACAGCAAGGTTGGGGGAAAACGCCTGCGTCACTGTTTCGGCGACCGCAGTGCCTCCCGGAGGCGCGGTCCGGAGCGCGGCTCTGTGAGCCGCAGCAACGTCCGCAGTTCAACGCGTTCGAATTCATTCCAACGCGTCGCGGCTGGCGAAGCTGCTGCGAGTCATAGACTCGTGCTCCGAAAGCTTGCGCGGCACGCGTTGGTTCGGCTTAATGGGTGCGTCGCTGATGAACTCCGCCTCCCAGGATTTCCCGTATCACCTCAGTGTATTGCGCGAGCGGATGCTGCATCCCACGGCTTACGAGAAGGCGGCCAGCTATTTCCTGGAGGAATTCGCGGGAGATACGGCGTTTGTACGCTCGTCGGACCCGGAGCAGATGCCGCACCTCGTTTCTGTTCTGAGAAGTGTGGTCTCGAAAGCAGTCGGAAGCACCGTGGAACTGGAAAGCGCACTTGTCTCGTATTTGCGCGCGCACCGGTTTGTGCACGGCAACGTCCGCGCCGCTGGTCGCATCGTGTTGTTCTTCTACTTCGAGGAGGCGGACACGGGTATCGTGATGTTGATCCCCGGTGTGCGCGGCGAGATGGAGACCGCGCGGTTCAAGCTGGCGGGTGGATTGATAAATCCGCTGCGCAATTGAAGCGTGGCGCCGGAGCGCGGCTCTGTGAGCCGCAGCAACGTCGGCAGTCCCACACGCTCGAATTCATTACGAAATCGAACTGCATTACCTCTGGCTGTCCAGTCCGGCACAGGCTGTGGCCCGTGTGCGGCAACGTGTTAGTTAGACTCGGCGGCCATCATGTTCCTGCGAAGGACATTCGCCGCCGATTCAAGCGCAGCCTCGCTCACTTGCTCGACGACTATCTTCCGCTGGCAACGCGCTGGGCGATTTGGGACAGCCGCAGCCTGCCCGTAAAACGTCTCGCCATTTCTACCGACCGTGATATTGAATTTGTGCGAAAGTTGATTGGCGTATGAAAAAGAACGGACATCGGACTTCCAAGCCCAGGAAAGCTCCGGCCTTTGTGACTCGCGCCGAGCGCGCTTTTCGTCGCGTTGCGCGGAACGTTAAGACGCGGAGATTCTTGGGAGTTGGAAGAAATACACCGCATTCAAAGCGAACCGGCTGCTGCAGCGGCGGGGTGAATTCTGGCAGGCGGATTATTGGGATACGTTCATGCGCGACAGCGTGCATGAATTGGAGACGCGCAACTACATCGAGAGCAATCCAGCGAAGTCAGGCTTGGTTCTTGATCCGAAGGAATGGCCTTGGAGCAGCGCAAGATTTCGTGATGAGTTCGGCGTGCTGAAACTGTGACGGAGCGCGGCTGTGTGCGCCGAGCACCAGCCGCCGCGTATGGAGAATCCAAAGGCTCTTGTTAATTCCCACACGTTACGGTTGGCGTGAATGCTGCGGCTGGTCTTCGACACAGCCGCGCTCCGGCGGCTTCTTGCAAGAAGTGAGCTGGAAATGCTCTACTCAGGCATGGCACTTCCTTACCCAACCCTCATTCCCGGACTTCGCAGCCCTTTCGATCAGGTCAAGGGCATCGTTTATTTCGGTCGCATGCTGGCCAAAATCCGGCTTGCGGCGGCGGGGAAATTGCCGGAGGCATGGCAGGCGACACGGGGCACTGCCTCGAAGCGGAGTTTTGACTCGCGCTGCTGCAAGTTCCTGCACATTGATTACGCAGCGGTCGAAACGGAAACTCTCAAAGGCGGCAGCGATGAGGAGTTGCTCGCGTGGGCATTCGCGCATGGCCGTCAGCCGAGTGAGGAGGAAATCGAAGTGTGGAATGGGTTCATGACCAAATACGGCTGGCGCGATGCCGGGACGCAGCGATTGCATGAGCGGCTGGCGGAGATTGGTCTGCCTCCGGGCACGGTGCAGACGATGTTTGAATTCATCGATCTGGATGAAGGTCGGCTTCAGGCTGGTCCGCGATGAAGTCATCCCGCCGTCGCCAGATCGAGGAAGACGATGATCGAAGGATTGCCGACGGGAGTGTAATGGCCGGTGAAGGACAGGCCGCCCGTTTTGCGGTCCACGCGAAAGATGGCGATGTTGTCGCCGCGCTGGTTGCAGGAGTACAGGAAGTGGCCGGTGGGGTCGAAGTTGAAGCTGCGCGGGTAGTTCCCGCGCGTCCATTCCTCGCCCACGAAGGTCAGCCCGCCGTTTTTGCCGACAGCGAAGATCCCAATGCTGTCGTGCAGGCGGTTGCCCGCATAGACGAACCGGCCATCAGCGGAAACCAGTATCTCGGAGCAGAAATTGCTGCCGGCGAATCCAGGCGGCAGGCTGGAGATCGTCTGCCGCGCTGCGAGCCGTCCCGTCCCGGCATCGTAATCGAACAGGACGATGTTCGAGCCTTCTTCCTGAATGGAATAGAACCAGCGTCCATTAGGGTGGAAGTGGAAATGCCGCGGCCCGTCTCCCGGCGGCAGCGAGATCGCGGCCGGATCATTCAGAGTGAGCACGCCCTTCTGCTCATCGAACTTCCAGACAAAGATTTGATCCAAGCCCAGATCGGCGTGCAGGACGAAGCGCCCCGAGGGATCGGCCTGGATCATGTGCGCATGAGTCCGATCGTGTCCGCTGAAGGCGAAGCTGCCCGGTGGAGCGTCTGTGGCCTTGGTGGGTCCCAGCTTTCCGGCATCGCTCTTGACGTCCGTGGCGGCCCCAAGACTGCCATCGGGCAGGATCCGCAACACCGCCACAGAGCCGCCAAAATAGTTGGCGACCAGCAGAAAGCGTCCGGACGGATGCACGCTCACATAGGTGGGACCGGCGCCGCCGGACCGAAGGGTGTTGAGCAGTTTCAACTGCCCATCGGCTTGATTGATCGTAAAGGCGCTAACCGTCCCCTCTTTGACTTCGCTCACGCGGTCCGTTTCGTTGGCCGAATATAGGCGAGTCCCGGCGGCATTCAAAGCCAGGCAGCTCGGGCTCGTCTCCAACTCATAGACGCCGCTCGGAGTCATGACGCCGGTGGCGCGGTTCACCTGAAACAGGTGAATGCCGCGTCCATTGCCGGGCGGCAAATCCACCTGCGTCGGCAGCACATCGCGGAGCGGCGAACTGAAAGTGCCCACATAGGCCATGAGCGGGGCCCTGGCTTCGCGCGATTGCGCCTTGAGCAGAGCCGCCAGCAGCGGTGCGCCCGCTGCCAGAGCAGAAGAAGTCTTCAAAAACGCGCGCCGGGAAATGCCCGGCGGAATCATGATGGGAGGATGTTGCATGGTTGGTCGAACGGTAGAGGCAATCAGCAGCAGGGTCGAGACAAACAGCTTCCCGCGGTGAAAACCACGCCGCACTTGTGCTTGCCAAGGGCAGGACAGGGATTAAACATCCCGCCCGAACCTGACATTTTATGAACACACGCCTCATCTTCACCGCTCTTTCGCTCATCACCACGGCCGCCTTTGCGGCAGATCTATCCACCGTCCCGGCCGAATCCATCGCCAGGAAGAAGGAACTCCTTTTTTCCGATGACTTCGAGAGCGCCACGCCGGCGAAGCCCTGGCACCGGGTCGTGGACACCTTCGTCTTCGAAAAGGGCGCATTGAAGGGTATGCAGACCCGCGACAAGAACGTCCCCGCCACCGATGGCAAACCCGCCATCACCGCCCACGCCGCCGTCCACGGCCTGGAGGTCCCCACCAGGGACAGCGTCGTCGAAGTGAAGATTCGTTTGGAAGGCGCCACGATGATGGACGTGGAGTTCGACGACCGCAAATACACCGGCTCGCATTACGGACACCTTTGCCGCGCGCAGGTGCGGACGAACGGCGTGACGATCATCGACGAGCGCGACGGCAACATGCGCAATGACATTTACGCGATGAGCCAGGACCCGACGAAGAAAGCCGAACGCGCCAAGCTCCTCGCTGGTCGCCAGGTGACGTATCCTGCGAAGGTCGAGAGCGGCAAGTGGCACACGCTCGTCGTCGAGACCGTTGGCGAAGAAATGCGCGTGGCCCTCGACGGCAACCCTGCCGCTTACCTGAAATCCTCGGGCATTGGTCACGCGACCAAGTCAAAGATAGAACTGGGCGTCGCCGGCAAAGACGGCTACTTCGACGACATCAAGGTTTGGAACGCCGAACCAGCGAAGCCGTAATCGAGCGGCAGACAACCGAGAAAGTCTCTGTTTCCTCAGTTGTCTCCTGTTAGCTGACGGCTGCAAATCTCAATCGTAATCTTAATCCTGGTCTCCTGATGCGTTTTATCTTTGCTCTCTTTGCGTGCTTCGCGGCCTTTTGTAAATTCTCTGTAGACTCTGTTGCCTCCCGTTAATTCGTGACTTCAATCCGCGCGCTTGGCGAAAAGTAAAACCACCAACCCGCCGGGGATCATGATCAACCTCGCGCTTTGAGCTTGGAATAAGGACCTTGACACAAAGCCCTTTCTGCGGGCATCATACTCAAGCCCCGATCCGATTTAGCCCACACTATGTTCGCTCCGGCTTTCATCCGCTGGCTGACTGTGCTCGTCCTCATGCTGGTTTGCGTCACCGACGTGCGCGCCGCCACCATCGTAAACTTCGCGGGCACGCTTGGGGGCGTGTCCGGTTACTCGGGTGACGGCGGTCCGGCGACAAACGCAACGCTGTTCAGTCCGCAAGCCGTCGCGGTTGACCTGACCGGGAATGTTTTCATCTCCGATTTCGGCAACAGCGTGATCCGGCGGGTTGATGCGGTAACGGGCGTTATCACCACCTTCGCTGGCAATGGCGCGTTCGACTTCTCGGGCGATGGTGGACCCGGGACCAATGCGGCGCTGAACGGCCCGGAAGGCCTGTCGGTGGATTCGAGCGGCAATCTTTACATCGCCGATCTTCTCAACAACCGCATCCGCAAGGTTAACCCCGCGACCGGCATCATTACCACGGTGGCCGGCAACGGAACCTTCGGCTACTCCGGTGACGGAGGTCCGGCGACCAGCGCGGCACTCAAAGGGCCAGACGGTGTGGCCTTGGACTCCGCTGGAAACATTTATATCGGGGACACCGGCAACTTCCGCCTCCGCAAGGTGAACGCGGTCACGGGCATCATTTCAACCATTGCGGGCACGGGAAATCAAGTCGGCTCGGGCGGCGACGGCGGTCCCGCCACTGAAGCCACCTTTCACTTTCTGGACCGAGTCGCAGTGGATGAGAGCGGCAATGTCTTCGTTTCGGATCGAGTGTCCTCCGACGGGTTCCCATTCACTCCCGACGATCGCGTGCGCCGCATTGACGCCGTGAGCGGTATGATTACCCGAGTGGCCGGCGGCGGAACGAACACGGACTATACGGGGCCGGCCACCAACGCCTATCTGGGTGATGTCAGCGATATCGCCATTGAGGCGGGCCGCCTGTACATCGCGGGTTCGGTGCGCGTGTGGAAGGTCAACCTCGCGAGCGGCGACATACGAGTGCTTGCCGGCACCAGCGCCGGCGGCAACGCGGGCGACGGCGGGCCGGCGACCGACGCGACGTTTAGCGCTCTCGGGGGCGTCGGCGTTTTTACCAACTGGGACGTTTTCATCGCCGACGGCCAGGGCGCGCAACGAGTGCGCAAAGTCGAGGTGAACGTCACGGTCGAGGACAGCACCGCGCAGTCGGTTCTGGACGGATTGACTATTGTTGAGGGGGACCTGACGGCCACGAATACCACCCGCTCTTCGATTGTGCTGACGAATCTGACTTTGGTTGACCGCTCTGTCACTATCACGGGCAATACCAGTGCTACGACCGTGTCCGTGCCGTCCCTGGGCAGCGTTGGCGGCTCGGTATCTCTCTCGGGTAACACCAGTGCTACTACCGTCTCCGCTCCGTCTCTCGGCGCC
>QHNT01000479.1 GCA_003218515.1 Verrucomicrobiota bacterium
CAGGAGACGGACGAGCAGAAGGCCCATCGCCTGGTGCTGGAGGAATTGCGCAAGCGAGGATGGACGGAGCAGGACTTGGAGCAGCGGCGCAAAACCGACGGAGCGAAGGTGAAGATCGCGGCGCGATTGAGAGGTCAGACGGTGATGACTTTGGATTGGATTGCCGAACGTTTGCGGATGGGGTGCCGACACACTGTGGCCAATTGTTTGAAAGGGTAGGGTTTTCTACAATAGCCGGGACTGACACCTTTTCTTTTCGGGACTGACACCTTTTCCTCAAAGCAAAATGAATCCCCCTCGTAGAATGGGACACGCATTCAATCTCTACCTTTTGTCCGTGGCATTGGTCTGCTGTCTTGCAGACGCTGCTGAAACAGTCAGAATGTTCCCGAGCGAAAGTCCGTCGCTAACATCGCCTGACACGAAGTCCGTTCTGGTCAACGTCGATGCCGAAAACGATGCGGATGTTGCGCGGCTCGGTGACAACCACGCCCTGTTTTTGCGAGATGTAAAGACATCGAAGGAAAGTAAGGTTCATTCGTATCCTCGGCATGTCACCGCCTTCTGGTCACCCAACAGCCGCTTCGTCACGATCAACGACTTCGAGGCCAGCAACCGTGCAACCTGCTACGTTTATGCGGTATCTGATGGCAAATTGATTAACGTGGCAGACTCGATCCTCAAGGTATTGGAGTCCGAGCAGAAGAATCACCACATCTATTTCGAGGGAACTGCATGGAAGGAAGGTTCGAGACTCAAAGTGAAAGTCACGGGCTACGGTGAGCAGAACCGTGCTGGTTTTGAACGTTGGTTTGTTTACGACACAGCAAAGAATCAATCAGTATCGTTACCCACCAAATAGCCTGCACGGTGTCCCGATATTCGCGTTTTCCACCTCCAACTGGAACCAGGCTATGATGATGGGCTCGGTTCTTCGTATTTGAAACTCCAAGCACGACGTAGCCACGTAGCCGGGAAATTTGCGCAACAAACGCGCGATGACTTCAACGCCGTTCAACGTCCTTCAACACCGTTCAACCTTACCCAATCGTGTGCTCCAAATCACCCGGCAAAACCACCCCAGACAGCCCGGAGTTGAGAGGCTGGAAAGAGAGATTTGGGGTATGACACTTACCCCTCCGCAAATGCGTGAGGAAGCCGCTCGAAGCACGTTCGCCGGGCCGCTCGATAAAAAGTCGTGTCGGAAAAGGGGTCAGTCCCGGCTATTTGTCAATTTTCGGCTTGGTACCTGTCCCGTCGGACCGGATTCTAGCCGCACGGTTTAGCGCGCAAACTTCCACGACGACGCCGACCGCCAGCGGATTACACGATGCACCGTTGGAACGGGACGATGACGGGCGCACAGTGGCAGATGCCAGCCGGATGGACTCCACAGATGCCAGTTCACTGAAACATGAAAACACCGCCGAACACCTATTAAGCACGCGCGGTCAATGGGGAAACGTAGTTCATCATCGAAAAATTGAAGGCGGCTCTCGCATCACCGGCCCTGGCCGACGGGTGTGCGTTCCAGTTTTTTTGCGGAAGTGCCACTGGGGCGGATGGATCAAACTACCGTGCCGTGCGGCACGATGCCGTTCTTGGGAATGATGATGATGCCGTCGCGGATGTAGTACAGCTCGTGGTCCACGTTTTCGGGTTTGCCGGCCGGCGAAATCACGCAGTTGTTCCCGAGACGCGCGTTTTTGTCGATGATGGCGTTTTCGATGTGCGTGCTGTGGCCGATGCCGATCCGCGGTTGGCCCGTCGATTCGTGCCTTTGGATCGAGTCGAGCGACTCGTAGTAATCGCAGCCCAGCATGATCGTCCGGTTCAACTCGCAGCCATCATTCAAAATGCTGCGAACGCCGACGATGCTGTGAGTCACCCTGGAACGATTGATGATGCAGCCGTCGGACACGACCGCGTGATCAATTTGCGCGCCGTTGATTTTGGAAGCGGGCAGGAACCGCGGGCGGGTGAAAATGGGCGCGCTCATGTCGAAGAAATTGAATCGCGGCAGTTCGGAGGCGATGTCGAGGTTCGCTTCAAAAAAGGAACGAATCGTCCCGATGTCCTCCCAATAGCCCTGGAAGATGTACGAGCAGACATGGTGCGTCTGGATGGCGCCGGGAATGATGTGCTTGCCGAAATCGGCGCAGGCGTTGTCGAGCAGCTTGATCAGAATGTCCCGGTTGAAAACGTAGATGCCCATCGACGCCAGGAAGAATTCTTCGTCGCCTTCGACACCGAGTCGGGCATAGGAGTTTTTCTCCAGTTTCAACGAGTCCAGCGCGGCCGGGTCCTTCGGTTTTTCGACAAAGCGCGTGATGCGGCGCTCGGCGTTGACCTGCATGATGCCGAGCGATTGCGCCGGGCCGCGCGTGACGGGAATGGTCGCGATCGTCAGGTCCGCCGCCGTCGTGGCGTGTTGCGAAAGGATGTGGCGAAAATCCATGCGGTAAAGCTGGTCGCCGCTGAGGATCAGCGCGTAATCGAAATCGTGGTTCAAAAAATGAACGAGGTTTTTGCGCACGGCGTCGGCGGTGCCCTGATACCAGGAGGTGTCAGCGAAGGTCTGTTCCGCCGCCAGGATTTCCACAAAGCCGCCGGAGAAATGGTCGAATTTGTAGGACTGCGAAATGTGCCGGTGCAGCGAAGCAGAGTTGAACTGCGTCAGCAGATAGACGCGGCGCAAACTGGAGTTGATGCAGTTGGAGATCGGGATATCCACCAGCCGGTATTTGCCGGCCAGCGGCACGGCCGGCTTGGCGCGCTCGCGTGTGAGAGGGAACAAACGGGTCCCCTGGCCGCCGCCCATTATGATGGAAAGCACGTTGCTGGCGTTGGCCGACATGCGCGCGCTGTCTAACATAGCGAAATCGTTTCTTGCGGATGCTGTGCTTCTTTTATACCCTGCCCCGGCGGTTGAGCGCAAGCGGCAAGCGGACCGCGGAGTTGGAACCCTTGATTTATGTGCGGCATCGTAGGCTACGTTGGCAAGCAACAGGCGGCGCCCATCCTGCTTGAAGGACTGCGCCGGCTCGAATACCGCGGTTATGACAGCGCCGGGTTGAGCGTGTTGAACCACGCCGAACTCCAGACGCGCAAAAAAAAGGGGAAAATCGACGAAGGCCTTGGCCGAACCCTCCAAGCCCAGCCGGCAACCGGTCAACTTGGCATCGGCCACACCCGCTGGGCTACACACGGCCCGCCGTCGGACGAGAACTCCCATCCGCACCTCGACCGGACCGGCCGGATCGCCGTCGTTCACAACGGTGTGATTGAAAACTTCGACCGGATCAAGGAACGGCTTGCTCAGGCGGGACACGAGTTTCGCTCGGAGACCGACACCGAAGTCCTCGCCCATTTGATCGGCGAGCATTACGCGAGGATCGAGTCGTCCGGGCCACGCCAGAAACAGAACGGCATTCCAGCGTTGACGCAAGCCGTCATGGAGGCGCTCAAAGAAGTCATCGGCACCTACGGAATCGCCGTCATCTGCGCTGATTGCCCGGACATCATCGTCGGCGCGCGACGTGGATCGCCGTTGATTGTCGGGATTGGCGAAGGCGAAAACTTTCTGGCCAGCGACGCGAGCGCCATCGTCGCCCACACGCGCCAGGTGGTTTACCTGAACGATTACGACGTGGTGACGCTGACGCCGGGACAGTTCAAGGTTGAAAACCTCGGCTCAAGCGCGGCGACGGTCCGGATCAGCCAGATCGAATTCAGCCCGGAAGCGGCTGAGCGGGGCAAGTTCCCGCATTACATGCTCAAGGAAATTTTCGAGCAGCCGCGCACGGTCGAAAACGCAACGCGCGGCCGCCTCGATCATGAGGAAGCCACCGCGAAATTTGGCGGATTGAACATGACCCTGGCGGAATTGCGGGCGGTGGACCAGATTGTGATCGCGGCTTGCGGCACCAGTTGGCACGCGGCGTTGATCGGAGAGCACCTGTTCGAGGAATTCGCGCACCTGCCGGTAGAAGTCGAATACGCCAGCGAA
>QHNT01000480.1:0-1939 GCA_003218515.1 Verrucomicrobiota bacterium
AGCATTTTGAATCGGTCACCAGCCTCGGTCTAAAAGCCCGGCATAAAGGCAGCGGGATTCTGCTCGGAAGGCGCGAATGGCTCAGTCAAGGCGCAGTCGCGCAAGTCCTGGCCCAGGTGCAACCGACCGAGGCCAGCTTTTCCGAGGTCTGGCTGGCCAACGGGGATTTGGTCGGTCGCGTCCTGCTGCGCGACGACATCCGGTCGCAGGCGCGCGCGGTCGTGGAGGAGCTCCGTCGCGAAGGGCTGCGAACCGTGGTGCTGACCGGCGACCGCAAAGCCAATGCCGAACATCTGAAAAAAGAACTCCAACTCGACGACGTCCGTTCCGAACTGAAACCGGAGCAGAAGGTCGCCGTCATTCAGTCCTTCACCGGGCAGAATTTCCTCGTGGCCATGGTCGGCGATGGTGTCAACGACGCGCCCAGTCTGGCCGCCGCGCACGTCGGCGTGGCGATGGGCGCCCGTGGATCGGACGCGGCCCTCGAACAGGCCGAAGTCGTGTTGATGCACGATCGGCTGGAGAATTTTCTCGCCGCCTTTCAACTCAGCAAGCGCGCGCGCCGGGTAATTCAGCAGAACCTCGTCATCTCGCTCGGCACGGTGGCAGTGCTCGTCAGTTTCGCGCTGTTTGGAGGAATCCCGCTGACTATCGGAGTGGTGGGACACGAAGGGAGCACGGTAGTCGTTGTGTTGAACAGCCTGCGATTGTTGTTCGGAAAAAAGCAGGAACGCACGGCGAAGGAATAATCCGTTAAACTCCAGCGCCATGAATTCGAGACTCACAGGCCTCATTGCCGCGCCATTCACGCCGATGAACCCGGACGGCAGCCTGAATCTTCCGAGCCGGGTGTAGATCTGTTGGAAAAACAATCAGCGCGCCCAAACGTGTCGCAGGCGGCGAAAACTGTGCGCGGTTGGTTGCTCGATCACGCGGGAGCGTCCGACGCGAGCGGACTCCCGGCTCAAGGGCCGCTGCCGTTTTGCAGCTTCCTGTCACGCTGGGATTCCCTCATCAACAGGTCGAGTTTCGATTCGATGGATGACAAACGGTTGCTGACGTCCAACATCAGCTTGTAATCATTGGTTTCGCTCGAGGCTGTTTTCTCGCGCGCGGCCGCGAAGTCATTGCCCCACCGCTTGAGGGTTTCATTCAGATAATCCTGGTGTGCCTTCAATCTGCTATCGGAGGCGGTAGCGGCTTCGTAGCCGGCCAACTCCTGACGCAGCAAGTCTTTCACTGTGGTCTTAAAAGTAAAGGCGATCGGACCCATCAGATACGCCGGAAGAAGCGCCAGGATGGCCACCGCCAAAGTCAGCCACTTCCGAAACGATTCTCTCTGCTCGTTTCTTTTCATGCTAACGACTTGTTCAACGATTCTGCTCGTGTTCACACTGCTGTTCACAGCGTACCTCATAGCTTCCGATTTGGCCTGGCGCAAATAGTCCGATTGTCGGTTGAGTGTGTAGGGTGCTGACCTGACCCTGGAATACCCTGCCACCCTACATGAGTTCCAGATACTTACGGATGATTTCCCGCCGGGAATGGACGCCAAGTTTTTCAAAAAGCCGATGCATGTGAGTGTGTACCGTTGCTGTCGCGATCCCGAGCGTCGAAGCGATTTCCTTGTCCTGCATGCCTTGGAAGAGGCAGGCCAACAACTCCTCTTCGCGGGGCGTCAGACGGCGTTCCTGGGTTACTTGACTGACGTGGTGGACGAGTTGAATCAAAAATGGAACGACCTGCTTTGCCAATGCGAACTCGCCTTTGAGAACATCATCAATGGCATCCAAGAATTCTTGCGTGGAGACCGGCTTGACCTGAAACCCTTTCGCACCCGCCATCAGCGACCTGAAGAAAGCTGGACCGTCCGGATAACCGGTGAGTATGATAATCGGAAGCTCTGGTAAAATCGTTTTGAGTTTCGCCGTGCAGTCAA
>QHNT01000480.1:2086-6457 GCA_003218515.1 Verrucomicrobiota bacterium
CAGGCAGACGCTCCAATGCCTGCGCGCCGCTGTAAAACGAGCCAACCACCTTGAAATGCCCCAGGTCTCCCAAGTCCTTTACAAAGATATGTATATTCTCGTCGTCATCGACGACCGATATCTTGGGAGTCTTCGATACCGTGGGGATTGGTGAGTTGGCCGAAGCCAACGCATCGATTCCTTGAGCCAAGCGCGAAGAATCATCTCCCCGCCCTTGAATTTCACTACTGGAAGGGCCAACTGGCAAAGTCAGAAGTGAGGTTTTAATCATAGGTGTTCCCAAGCATTAGTCATGCGCGATTTGGCCAGTCATAGGGGGCCGCGGCGAACGCAATGGATAACTTTCATCCTTTCTTCGATCATTTCTCTATATTCGGTTCGCGTCCTAAGAATACTTTCATATGCCGAAGGCAGCAAGCAGGCCGATTGTTGGGTAGAGTCTTAATTTGGTGGCGGCGGTGCTGCGGCACCGCCGCGCGCCGCGGCAGCGGCGCACCCACCTGAAGCAAATTAGGACACTACCGATTGTTGAATGCTTATGCAGTCTGCGAGTAACTTAAAAAGTCGCGAGCTTTGCACGTTTTATGTTTTAGCGAGTCGCTTGCCGGCGGTATGCTTTTCGAGGTAGTAGATCAGCTTGGGTCGGGTGAGGCCCAGTCGGCTCGCGAGGACGCTCGTCCTACCTGAATCTCAGACTGACCCGCTGATTGTGCATGGACTTCTCCGACCGATGCATGCCAAAATGAGACATTGGCATTGGAAAAGGTGGTGCCTGGCGACGGCGATGGCGTGCGTTGTGAGCGCGCCGGGCTCGGGCGCGACAACCATCGCCGAAAAAGCCGGCAGCCGCTACCGAATCGTCGTTGCTGCCAATGCCATCCCATCCGAACGCTACGCTGCCGAGGAATTGCAGCGTTACCTCGAACGCATGAGCGGCGCGAGGCTGCCGATTGTGACCGATGCCGAAGCGATGGAGTCGCGGGAGGTCCTGCTGGGCGATAACGCGCATCTGCGGAAGCTCAAACTGAACATCGACTTCAGAAGACTCGGCACGGACGGCTTCGCGCTCCGCACCGACAGGAAACGGCTGATTATTGCAGGCGGCAGACCGCGGGGGACGCTCTACGGCGTTTACGCGATGTTGGAGGAGAAATTCGGTGTGCGCTGGTTCACGCCGGAGTTTGAGGTCGTGCCGAAACTGCCGCGCGTCCGTCTGCCGAATCTGAACGAAACACAGATTCCCGCTCTCGAGTATCGCGAAGTGTACTGGACCGAGATGATGCGCGACGCTGACTTCGCCGCGCGGCACCGGTTGAACGGGAACCATTATCGGCTCGCCGACAAGCACGGCGGTCGCGCGGCGGTTTACTATCCGTTCGTGCACAGCTTCGATATGCTCCTCCCGCGTGAGCTCTACCAGGAGCATCCCGAATACTTCCCGCTCATCGACGGCAAACGCAAAGACGGCTACGTGCAGCGCTGCTTGTCCAACCCCGACGTTTTGAAGATCGCCATCGACCGCGTGCGCCAATGGCTGAAGGAGCATCCCGAAGCGACCATCATCAGCGTCTCACAAAACGACACGTTCAATTATTGCCAGTGCGCGAAGTGCAAGGCGTTGGACGACGCGGAGGGCAGTCCGGCGGCGTCCCTCCTGCGATTCACGAATGCAATTGCCGAGGACGTCGAGCGCAACTATCCGAACGTGCGCATTGATACGCTCGCCTATCAATACAGCCGCAAGCCGCCGAAGACGCTGCGCCCTCGCCACAACGTGATCGTGCGTCTGTGTTCGATTGAGTGTTGCTTTGCGCATCCGCTGGAGGCGTGTTCGTCGCCCGAGAACCAGCGCTTCCGCGACGACATAATCGCCTGGCAACCGGTCGCGCCGCTGCTTTATGTCTGGGACTACACGCCGAACTTCTCGCATTATCAGCAGCCCTTTCCGAACTTCGACGCGCTCCAGCCCAACGTGCAGTTCTTTGTCAAACACGGCGTGAAAGGGTTGTTCGAGGAGGGCAACTATTCCGGCGGCGGCAATGGCGAGATGGGGCCACTGCGCGCCTACGTCCTGGCAAAACTGCTGTGGAACCCGTACACCGACGTGCAGCAGCACATCGCTGAATTTCTTAGGGCTTACTACGGCAAAGCCGCGAATAACATCCGCGCTTGCCTGGAGCTGTTGCACCGCCAGGTTCGCGAGAAGGGTTATCACGCGCACATCTACGATCCGCCGGCTGCGCCCTATCTGAATGACGAAGCCATCAACGGCGCGGAAGAGCTCTTCGACGAAGCGGAACGATTGGCCGACGACGACACGATCCGGTTCCGCGTGGAAGTGGCTCGCCTCCCAATCTGGTACGTGAAGTGAACTTTGATTGCGGCTTCGCCGCGCCGGGGGACTTTCGTCGTTTGGCCGCAGCGAGGACTTGCGTTGCCCAAGACTCCACTGGGATCACTCTTTCCTTGTCCTCGGCGGCTCCGGGACTACATTGAAAGGCGCACGAACGAGTATTCTTACGAGACGCGTTCACGACTCACGAAAAATTATGCATGCGGAACTTGAACAACTGCTGGACGACAGCGCGCAAAGCCTGCTCCAACATCATTGCAAGACCATTCCCAAAGAGAAGCTGCACTTGCCCGGACCGGATTTCGTTGATCGGGTGTATGCGCAAACTGATCGCCCTTCCGCGGTGCTGCGGAGCCTCGCGCAAATTTTCAATCAGGGCCGCCTCGCCGGCACAGGTTATTTGTCCATCCTGCCGGTGGACCAGGGCATCGAGCACTCCGCCGGCGCCAGCTTCGCGCCCAACCCGGATTACTTCGACCCGGAGAACATCGTGCGGCTTGCCATCGAAGGCGGCTGTAATGCCGTGGCCTCCACACTCGGTGTCCTCGGCGCGGTCTCCCGCAAATACGCCCACCGGATTCCATTTCTCCTCAAGCTCAATCATAACGAACTCCTGACGTATCCCAATTCTTTCGACCAGATTTATTTCGCGCAGGTGGAGCAGGCGCGGGACATGGGCGCGGTCGCGGTTGGCGCGACGATTTACTACGGCTCGCCCGAATCGCACCATCAGATCATCGAGACCACCAAAGCGTTTCAGCGCGCGCACGAACTCGGCCTGGCGACGGTGCTCTGGTGCTATTTGCGCAATCCCGCGTTCAAGAAAGACAAAGACTATCACACCAGCGCCGATCTCACCGGCCAGGCCAATCACCTCGGCGTCACCATCGAGGCGGATATTATCAAACAAAAGCAGCCCACCAACAACGGTGGTTACCTCGTGCTCGAAAAATTCGGCAAGACACACGACCTGGTTTACAAACAGTTGACGAGCGACCATCCGATCGATCTGACGCGCTACCAGGTTGCAAACTGTTATATGGGCCGCGCCGGTCTCATCAATTCGGGCGGTGAAGCGGGCAAGGACGATTTTGCCGACGCCGTGAAAATCGCCGTCATCAACAAGCGCGCCGGAGGCACGGGGTTGATTTCCGGCCGCAAAGCGTTTCAGCGTCCGATGAAGGAAGGCGTCCGGTTGCTCAACCTCATTCAAGACGTCTATCTCGACCGGGAAATCACCGTAGCCTGAAGGTCCTGATCATTGGTGGTGTCAAGAAGACGCGCCCGGATACGCAGCCGTCGCTACCAGAAGCTTGACGCTGCGGCAAAAGCTCTCTAGCGTGTCGCGCTCGGTTGGTGGTCGTAGCTCAGCTTGGTTAGAGCCCCAGATTGTGGATCTGGTTGTCGCGGGTTCAAATCCCGTCGGCCACCCCACCTTTTTCTTGGCTTTTTCGCTCATCTTGACTTTTTCCACACAATTCCACACACTTCTGCCAACACTACACGCTTTTGCCGCAATGTCAAAGCTGCCCAGCTCCTGGCCAAAAGAGATTCGCACCGGAAGCGTCACCGTCCGCATCTATCGGGTGAGCAATCGCAAGGCCGGCAAGCGCTACACGGAATTTCGAGTCAGCTACTACGACGCGCACGGCCGACGGCGCTTCGAATCGTTCGCCGAATACGGGGACGCGGAGCGCAAGGCCAGGTCCGTGGCGAAGGTCTCCGCCAGGCAGGACGGCAAAGGGCTCACGTTGAGCGCAGACGAGCGCTTGATCTACCTCCGCTCTCTCGACCTGGTCCGCGACGTCGGCGTGCCCCTCGACGCGGCCGCCAGCGAATTCGCCCAGGGCCGGAAGATCATCGGCGACCATTCCCTGGTCGAAGCGGCGCGGCTCTTCGTTCGGGTGCGCGGGGATTGCCGGCCCGTCTTCGTCGCCGCGGTGAAGGACGAACTTATCGCGCTCCGCACGCAGCGCACCAAACAGGGCCGGCCGGCCAGCGAGCGCTACCTGGCTGAT
>QHNT01000318.1 GCA_003218515.1 Verrucomicrobiota bacterium
GCTCCGCTGCCAAACGTCGTTCCTCCGCCTGTGAAATGTCGTTCAGGGCGTTCCCGTGCTGTTTCTGGACTTCCCGCAACCGCTCATCGTTAAAATGAATTCGGCTTTCGTGCCGATCGACCTGACTCTCCAGCTCCACCGCCCGCTGCTGCGATTCGCTGACTTGATGCTCCAGCTTCGTCAATCGCTCGCGAAGTTGGGCGATTTCATTTTCGCCACGAGAAGCATTTTCGGAGCACGTTTCGATTTCGAGGCGTAGCTTTTCAACCGCCGCCTGCCGCTCGGCAATCTCCGCCTGCAGCACGTCGAATTGATGCCGGGCAAGCTGCGTGTCGAGATGTTGCATCTCCAGCATGAGTTGTTTGTAACGGCGCGCCTTGCCTGCCTGGCGTTGGAGGGAACCGATCTGCCGTTTCACTTCGCGAATCAGGTCCCCGACGCGCAGGAGATTTTGCTCGGTGTATTCCAGTTTCCGAAGCGCCTCGCGTTTTTGTGCTTTGAATTTAGTGATGCCGGCGGCTTCTTCAAAAACCATCCGCCGGTCTTCCGGTTTGCTGGAGAGAATCTGTGTGATGTTCCCCTGCGCCATGATGCTGTAGCTCGTGCGCCCCACGCCGGTGCCCATGAAAAGCTGCTGAATGTCCTTCAAGCGGCAGGGCGTCCGGTTTATGAAGTACTCACTTCCACCGTCACGGAAAACCCGCCGCGTGATGGTCAACTCGTTGTAGGCCAGTTCGACTCCGGCCGCCTGCAGATGCTCCGTGTCCATCTCGCCCATGGTCAGCGAGACTTCGGCCATGCTCAGCGGTTTGCGACCGTCCGTGCCGTTGAAAATCACGTCAGCCATCTCTCCGCCGCGCAACGCTTTGGCTGATTGCTCGCCGAGCACCCAGCGGATGGCGTCGGCGACGTTGGATTTGCCACAACCGTTCGGTCCGACAATGGCGGTAATTCCAGGCTGGAAATTCAGCGAGGTCTTGTCGGCAAACGACTTGAAGCCGAGCATCGTCAGGTTCTTTAGATACATATTTTTGCCAAAGTAACAATAGCGAGGCTTATAAAGTAAAGCCTAAAAACCACAATATATCGGGGTAAGGCCTGGGCGAGGACCCAACTAATGGAGGCTGAAAGCTCGTCGGCAAAAGCCGACTGGCCGCATTTTCCGCGGCGATATGAATTCGACAATCGCAATATAAACGAGTTAGAACAAAACTCGACACAAATTTTTTGTCGTCCTAGAGTCGGCCTCAGCTCTCCACCCAATGATTGAGGCCACGAACCTGACCAAGGTCTTCCGCGACCGAAAGGGTGGCGACATCCGAGCTGTTCATGGCATCTCCTTTCGATGTCAACCCGGCCAAATCTACGGGCTGCTCGGCGCGAACGGCGCAGGAAAAACCACTGCGCTGCGCCTCCTTGCGACAATTCTCCGACCGACCAACGGCACGGCGCGGGTGGCCGGGTTCGATATCCGGGAACAGCCGGAAAAGGTTCGGGCCAACGTTGGTTTTCTCTCCACCGCCACCGCTCTATACGGTCGCCTGACGGCGCGCGAAACGGTCGAATATTTTGGTCGGCTGAACGGTTTGAACGGCGACAAACTTCGCCGGCGAACCGAGGAATTGTTCGCGCTGCTCGGAATCAATGAATTCGCCGACCGCCGGTGCGACAAACTTTCGACCGGGATGAAACAAAAAATCTCCATCGCGCGCACCCTGGTACACGATCCGCCGGTAATGATTTTCGATGAACCAACTTTGGGACTCGACGTTATGGCGGCGCGGACCATCGTCGGTTTCATTCGCGATTGCCGCTCGCGCGGCAAGACAGTGATTTTTTCGAGCCACGTGATGAGCGAAGTCCAAAAGCTCTGCGATTACATCGGCATCATTCACGAAGGCAGACTGCTCGCCGGCGGATCGCTGGCCGAACTCCGCCAGCGCACCCGCCAGGCGGACCTGGAAGAAATTTTCGTCCAGACGGTGGAGGCCGCGCCATGAATCTGACCAGCGTTGGTATCATCTATCGGAAGGAATTGATCGATGCCCTTCGCGACCGCCGGACGATTATTTCAACCATCGTCCTCCCGATTTTAATGTTTCCGCTCCTGACGCTCGGTTTTGGCCTCGTGGCGCAGAAGTCGATGCAAAAGATGGAGCGGGAAGGCTCGACGATCATGCTGCTGGGCGAGACCAACGCACCCGCGCTGGCCAGAACGATCCGCCAGACCGACGGCCTCAGGGTGGTTGCGCCGTCTGAGGACTACGTGGTGTTGATCAGTGAAAAGAAACTCCGCGCCGCCGTCGAGTTTCCTCCCAATTTCGAGCAGGAGACCAGGATGACTTCGGACAAACCGCCGCAGGTGAAAATTTACAACTTCGAGGGAGAGACGCGCTCGCAGGTCGCGGTTCGCAACGTCCAGAAGGTTTTTGATGACTACCGCAAGCAACTCGTCGCGGAGCGCCTCGCGGAAAGCGGACTGACGAAAGACGTGCTCAAGCCGTTCGCGACCAGGGAAGAGAATGTGGCCGCGCCGGAAAAAGTCGGCGGAAACGTCATTGGCGGACTTTTCCCCTACCTGATTATTTTCCTCTGCTTCATGGGATCATTGGCGCCGGCCATTGATCTGACGGCTGGCGAGAAGGAACGGGGAACGATTGAAACGATTCTGGCCAGTCCGGCAAGTCGGCTGGACCTGGTCGTGGGAAAATTCCTCCTGGTGTTCACCGCTTCGATCGTCACCGCCGTTGTTTCACTCGCCTCCTTCGCGCTCACATTTTCACTGCCGTTCCTGGTTGCCAGAGAGTTCGCCAAAAGGAACCAGCTGCCGTTTGACATCAGCGTCAGTGGTGTGGCCTCGGTGTTCCTGATGATGCTGCCGCTGGCGGTGATGTTTGCTGCGGTGCTGATGGCGATCGGGCTGTATTCGAAGACGACCAAGGAGGCGCACAGCTATGCCTCACCGCTGATGCTGTTGGTGTTGATGCCCGCCATGGCGGCCATGGTGCCGGGTTTCGACCTGAATGCGACGCTTGCGTTGATCCCCGTCCTTAACGTCAGCCTGGTATCGAAGGAAGTGCTGACCGGCAATTATCCGTGGCTCTTGATTTTGCTGGTCTTCGCTTCCTCCTGGGGTTACGCGGCGGGGGCATTGAGTTTGGCGGTGTCGGCCTTCGAGCGCGAATCAGTCTTGTTCCGCACCTGAGCGCCGGTTGAGCGGAACGTCGGTCATTTGAAGCGGTCTTCTTTCAGTGCTCTGACGATCGCGCGTTTCACTTCCACAGCATCAATGGCGTCGCGGCGTTGGTAGAGCACTTCGCCGTTCGGCCCAAGCAAAACCGTATAGGGCAAGGCTCCGTCCCAGCTTGGGTCAAACGCCGCCATTAACTTGTACTTGTCCACCTCGCCGAAGAGGAGATTCCGGCAGGAGGCCTGGTTCTTTTGCAGAAAGGCCAGCACTTCCTTCCTCTCGTCCGGATAATTCGCCGATACCGTTACCAGCTCGAAGGCACGGTGCCGATACATTCGGTTGATGATCATCAGGTCGGGAAACTCGGTGATGCACGGTCCGCACCAGGTCGCCCAAAAGTTGATGAGGCGCGCTTTGCCGGAGTCGTTTTTACGCAGCGCCTTCAAGTCGTCCGCGCCCACAAGCTCGAGGTTGACCGGTTCAGCCGCCAGCCGCGCCAGGTACTGTTTGACTCCTTCCTCCTTACCGGCCCATTTAATCGAGCAACCGAAAGTCCTGGTTTGTGTGACGTCTATCTCGTGTCCCGCCAACAACGCGTCGATCGCATTGCGCAGATCGTGGGTCTTCACCAATTCCGGCCGTTCACTGTCGTCAACGCGGCCGACGTAGCGCAACTTAAGCTCTTTGTCGAAAACAAACGCGTGCGGCGTGGCCACCGGCCCGTAAGCCCGCGCGGTCTCCTGTTTATCTCCGTCGTAGAGATAGGGAAAATTAAACTTCTTATACCTGGCCCGAACGATCATCTCCTTGAACGAGTCGCTCAAGTCGGTATAACCCAGTTCGTCGAGGCGAACGGACTTCGGATCGTTCGGATTGATGGCCACGAGCGCTACTCCTTTTCTTTTGTAATCGTCCACGATTTGCTTCAACCGCTCTTCGTAATACTGCGCGGTCGGGCAGTGATTGCAGGTAAACACGACCACAAGGATGCGGGCTTTTTTGAAGTCCTTCAGCGAGTATTTCCTTCCGTCCACCCCGCGCAGTCTGAAGTCAGGCGCCCGGGCGCTGAGCGGAAGCGTTGTTGCGGGTGGGGTGTCCGCCACCGAGATTTGAATCCAGGCAAGAAAGGAAAACCATGGCAACCAAAACCATTTCATAAAAAACTTCTGAATCGCGAATCGTACCGGCCAAAATTTGCGGGATTGCCTCGGTAGATACAATCAGATTCTCCGCAACCGCCCGTCGGCAGGCGGATGCAAAGCAACGGGAGGTCCTGGTTCAAGCGTGTCAGCGCAGCCCGAAATCTTTCATGAGCTGGCGGTAATCCTCCTCAATCATGGCCGCGATTTGCTCAGGCCAGTGGTTACAACCTTCCTCAATTTCACGCCGAAGGGCAACCCATCGTTCCGTGCCCGGTTCCGCCGGAGGCTTCACTTCGGAAGAAGCGGCAGAATCGCAGATCTCCCCCTGGGGCGCCGAGCCGGTCGAGTTGGTCGTCATACGAATGTCCGTCCTCAGAATCATTCCGGTTCAAACCGGAGCCAACGCTACTTCCAGCAGATTAAAAAGCCCGCCAACGAGAGGAAACATGTTGTCGCCCCTCGCGCTTCGCGCCGCTTCAGCCGTTCCTACCAACGAGAAAGCGAAGCGTATTTGCTATACGAGGTTAGATGACGCTCCGCAATGAGAAGATATCCAGAGGCTATTGCCAACTTGTTCACCGGCTACCGCGAACACCCCTTACCGTCGCCAGAAGATCCCTTCAAATGAGCCGAAGTGATCCAACCTAGCCCTACGCAGCAGGCGGTGGGCTGCTGCCCGCGCTGCGACTTACGGTTCCGCGCAGGTCGGACTCGGTCTGGCGCAACTGAGCTGTTTCAGCGGTCTCGGCGACGTTCCAGGCGTACACGATGCCCAACGCAGCTTCAAAATCCGACCGCGGAACCTCAATTCGAGCTCCCGCGCTGACCCGCGAGAAGTCCAGCTCCTCGTCGAGTTTTGATTCGCTATGGACTTCCGCTGCAATACCGGCCGCCACCAGGCGTGTTTTCAGCGGCTCGGCTTCTGCCTGCGAATTGAATGCGGCCACAGTGACGGTTTTCATAGAATTGAAACACTTTACTCCCCATCACGTAAAAGGCAACCGTCAAAAAAAACTTTCTTCGTTCCAAAGATTTGTTGGCCAACTTGACAGGGTCTGATAAAAAGGGAGCGTTCCAAAAGCGACAACTCCAGGATCAGTCAATTTGGCGCATGCAGACATATCAACCGGGTGACATCCGAAATTTTGCCATCGTAGGCCATGCATCGTCAGGCAAAACGATTCTAAGCGAGGCCATGCTGGTGTGCGGGGGCGTCATTCACCGGATGGGCAGCATCACCAACGGCTCGACCGTCTCTGATTACCACGTAAGCGAGCAACAACGCCAGATCTCCGTGCACGCATCCCTGCTCCACACAGAATGGCTGGGGAAGAAGTTCAACATCATCGACACGCCGGGCTATCTTGACTTCATCAGCGAAGGTCTGGGGGCATTGCGCGTGGGCGACTTCGCTTTGGTGGTGGTCCATGTTCACCACGGCGTGGGCGTCGGAACCGATCAAGGTTGGAGTTACGCCACGCAATACCGCATCCCGAAGATGATTGTGATTAACGCGATGGACAAGGAACAGGCGAACTTCGAGAAGGTCCTGGCCCAATGCCGCGAACATTATGGCGAACGCGTCTTTCCGATGAACTGGCCGGTCAATCCCGGCCCCGGCTTCAACACCGTTCTGGATGTCATGCGCAGTGAGATCGTCACTTATCAGAAGGATTTTAGCGGCAAGTTTCAGGAAGTCCCGGCCACCGGCGACTGGGCGGAAAAGGTCAACCAACTGCACAAGCAACTGATCGAGTACATCGCCGAGTCCGACGATTCGTTGCTCGAGAAGTTCTTTGACAAGGGTAATTTGACCGAGGACGAGCTGCGCGCTGGTGTTCATGCGGCCATCCAAAAGCAGTTGTTTATTCCCGTGTTTTGCACGTCGGCGGAGACGAACATCGGCGTCGCGCGTCTCATGGACTTCATCGCCAAATACGGTTCGTCGCCGGTTGACCGCGAAAAGGTCGAGGCAGTTGGCGCCAACGGCAATGAGACGCAAGTCTCCCTCTCCAGTCCTGAGCCGGTTCTCTATGTCTTCAAGACCATGAGCGAGGCGCAGTTTGGCGAACTCTCTTTTTTCAGGCTTTACTCCGGCTCGGTAAAGGTCGGGACGGAGCTTTACAACAGCGACCGCCGCATCACCGAAAAGATTGGCCAGATCTACATCCTCAACGGTAAAAACCGCGCGCCGGTCAACAGCCTCAACGCCGGCGACATCGGCGCAGTCGTTAAACTCAAGGACACGCACACCGGCAACACGCTCTGCAGCCCGCGCATGATCGTCACGCTGTCCAAGGTGGTCTATCCGAAACCCAACGTTCACGCCGCGCTCAAGCTGAACTCGAAAGGCGAGGAGGACAAAATCGCGACCGGCCTGGCCGCGCTGCACGAAGAAGACCCGACCTTCCTCTATCACGTGGACGGCGAATTGCATCAGACCGTGATGTCTGCCCAGGGCGATCTGCACCTGGCTGTGCTGACCGACCGGTTGAAACGCCGTTACAGGGTCGAGATCGAGCTTATCCCGCCGAGGATACCGTTTCGCGAGACCATCAAAGCCCGGGCAGAATCGAAGTATCGCCACAAAAAACAGACCGGCGGCGCCGGCCAATTCGCCGAGGTCTGGATGCGTATCGAACCCAGACCGCGCAATACCGGCGTCGAGTTCACTCAAACTCTCTCCGGTCAGAATGTGGACCGTGTTTATGTGCCCTCCGTCGAGAAGGGTGTCATGTCGGCTTGTACGGAAGGCATCCTGGCCGGCTACCGCGTGGTGGATTTGAAGATTGATTTCTACGACGGCAAAATGCACCCGGTGGATTCCAACGATATTTCGTTTCAAATCGCAGGTAAGGAAGCGTTCAAGGAAGCATTCACCAACGCCCGCCCCGGCTTGCTCGAACCGATCTACAACCTAGAAATTAAAATCCCCGAAGACGCGCTCGGAAAAGTTATCGGCGACCTCTCCAGCCGCCGCGGAAAAATCCTGGGGATGGACACCGACGGCTCTTTTCAAGTCGTCAAGGCGCAAGTCCCCGCAATGGAGCTTTATCACTACGCGACCACGGTTCGCTCATTGACCGGCGGCCGCGGCATCCACGCCGAAGAATTCAGCCACTACGAAGAGATGCCGCGCGAGCTCGAACAAAAAGTCATCGCGGAAAGCAAGAGCCGGAAAGCGGCGGAGCATTGAAAGTCCGGCACACTCGCTTCACTTCGAGGTCGGCCCGTTTTGGTTTCCGCCGAACTTCAGTCATCGGTGGCATCGAGTGTTCGTTTTGGGATAGACAAACAATTTTTCGTGACTCGATAAAGCATGACGGCGGAAATCGCACCGAATCCGACACAAATCCAGAACAGGAAAAAACCGATGATACCGACGACCCCGCCATTCCCATCGATGACTCCCTTGAGAATCGAAAAACCGACCCCGGTGCATGTGATGAGGATCGGAAAGAAAATCAACCAGATGCCCAACACGACGATAAATTTAGGGCGTCCCTGGACGGCCTGCCTGTAAGCGAAACCCTCGGCGTAAGCCGTCTCCAGCGGGCCAATAGTGGAAATAAATCCAAGTGGGCCGCCACAACGTCTGCAAAACGCCACGCCCGGCACATTGAGCGTGTGGCACGCCGGGCAAATCATGCTCTCTCCAGGAATGGGCAGTTCTGGAATTGAACTCTCCGACCGGTTGGTTTCGCCTGGCTCACCTTTGCCCTGCTCAACGCGCGATTGCGTGGACCCTGGTCCGGGCACGACAAATTCCAACGTCCCGCACTCGCGGCATTCTGTCGCGTCGTCGCTATTTTCGCGTCCGCAGTAAACGCACTTTTTCATGACAGGTGCGCACACTTCAAATTCACGCCAGCGCTGGGCCAAGAGCGGCGATTGGCCAGTGTCCAAATTCAGTTATTGCAGCGTCGGTGTCTCGCGCCGATTTCTAGCCGCAGGCTCGATGTTACAACAAAAATGAGGACAGCGCCGGCGACACCGCCACCATACTCGGATTATCAATCTTGCTCGTTGCCGTCCGGGCTCGAAGCCGGTTTCTTCGGCTCCGGACTGGCCGCTCGAATGTCCTCCAGGACAGACACGATGGCGTCCTTGAATTCGGTGGGCGCCTCGACGTGTCCCCATCCGCGATACAACTGGAACAGGCCGTCAAAAGCCGAGTCATGATAGCTGATAAGACAATGCGGGATGTTCCGACTGGTCAACTCCTCTTCCAATAATTCGGCCTCAATTTCGTTTTGCAACAGAGCGATCTTCTGCGCGGGCGGCGGCGCTTCGGAGACAACGGTCTCCACGGTCAATTCGCCGCCACACTCTCGGCAGAGTGCCGCGCCGTCGTCATTTTCCCGACCACAATATGCGCATCGCGTCATAATGCCCCCGGCTTTTATGAAAGTCAGTGCCGGACCCGTTCCCACCTGGTCAGCTTCCCGTCGGAGCCGAAGGTCAAGCGCAGGTATTCGCCTGAAGGAACCGTGCCGATGGTCTGGCCGACGCCCATCGCGCTGCCGCCACTATAAAATCCGGTGCCAACTCCAAAGGAAAAGCTCGAACCGTGTTTGATGAACCATTCGGCCACAGTCGAGCCGTCGTTCAGCCTGGTCGATTTGTCGGGCGGTCCCTTTTCCGCCACCGCCTGGTCGTAACTAAAGTTGCCGATGCGGCTTTCCCAATTCACCCTGGACCTGGAAGCGCAGCCGACGAACAGCCAACTGAACAATAAACCGCTGAATAGCAAACAGTACGCGAGACCGGGCCGCAAAAGCGTTTTCATGGCGGGATGCTAGTCCAAGCCTCCGGTGAAAGCAATTACCAGAACGCGCGGGTCGCACTCGCGCGGCTGGAAACACACCGCGCCGGCAGGAGGCATGCGGAACTACTCGTTGATTCCCCAACGCGTAGGGATGGTCGGGCGATGGAGGATGCCATCCAGGAGTGAAGTCACTTTCTCCGCGCGCTTCGAGATCGTTTCGATCGAGGTGTTCAGTTCGTTCAACGGCGCATCGACGACTTGCGGCAGGTAATCCAGGTTCGCTCGCTGTGCCGCTTCGCGCAGGTAAACATGGATGGGTGTCAGGCCCCTGAGCTGGTCCTCGGAGGTTCCAATCATGGCCACCAGGACGCCGTTTCCCAGTTCACGACGCGGCACCCAGGTCTCGATCCACTTTTGGACATGCGACGGCAGTTCGCGACCGGCGTGGGCGGAAACGAGTATCAAATCGGATCGCGCTGCCGCATTCGCCGCAGCTTTGACGATCCCGGCATCGCGCAAAAAATCGAAACGCCACCAACTGAGGTCAAACTCCATGTCCATCCAGAATTTCTCCATCAGCCGGTCGCAAATCTGCATCGCGCGGTTGCGGGTCAATGAGTCCTCGTAGGCGATGAGCGCGAAGAACACTTCACCTTCCTCCGGGGATTCATCGGTCTGCGGTTTTGTGAACAAACTGTTCATAACGATGGCCGCTACGATTTCTGACTCGCGCAAGGAACAGCCGAACGGGCTAACAGGAACGAGCGCATTATCTTCGCTCATAATCACCCAAGCGCAAAGGGAATTTTATTCACTTCTTATTCACCAGTTTTGTTCTCGAGTTGCTCACGGTGGCAAATCGACATCCTCCTCCAAAACAGTTGATTGAAGTCGCCTATTCCCTTTGCCCACAAGCAACAGGCCGTGATAAAATCTCCCGTCTTTATGGCCGACATCGTTTTGACCACGCTGAACGCGAAATACATCCATGCCGCTTTTGGACTGCGTTATCTGCTCGCCAATCTGGGCGGGTTGAGGTCACACGCCTGCCTGGTAGAATTCGATATCAATCAGCGGACGCTCGATATCGTTGAAGCGCTGCTGGCGCTGCGGCCTAAAATCATCGGCTTCGGCGTTTACATCTGGAACGCGGCCCAGACGACCGAAGTGATCGCCGCCCTCAAACGTGTGCGGCCACGGATAACGGTCATCGTCGGCGGGCCGGAAGTCAGCTTTGAAGTTGGGGAACAGGAGGTTGTCCACTTGGCCGATTACGTCATCACCGGCGAAGCGGATTTAAAATTCGCGGAGGTTTGCGCCCAATTCCTCGCCGAGAATCCGCCATCACAGAAGGTCATCGCCGCTGACTTGCCCGACTTGAACAAGTTGGTTTTGCCTTACGATTTATACACTGACGAAGACGCAGCGCATCGCGTGATTTACGTGGAGGCCTCGCGCGGCTGCCCGTTCACCTGCGAGTTTTGCCTGTCGTCCCTGGACATTCCCGTGCGTCTGTTTCCTTTGCCCGCGCTGCTCGATGCTCTGGAGCGTTTGCTCGGCCGCGGCGTGCAACGATTCAAGTTCGTTGACCGCACCTTCAACCTGAACCTCAACGTCAGCAAAGCGATTCTGCAATTTTTCCACGAACGCTACCGGCCGGGTTTGTTCGTCCATTTCGAAATGATTCCCGACCGGCTCCCGCAGGTCTTGCGCGAACTCGTCGCGAAGTTTCCACCGGGGGCGCTGCAATTCGAGGTCGGCATTCAGACGTTCAACCCGGAAGTCAGCCGACGGATCAGCCGCCGACAGGACTATGACAAGCTCGCAGACAACATTGGATTTCTTCGCCAGCGCACGGGAGTTTATGTCCACGCCGATTTGATTGTCGGTCTGCCTGGGGAATCTCTGGAAAGTTTTGGCGCGGGTTTTGATCGCCTTGCCGCGCTGCAACCGCAGGAAATTCAGGTCGGCATTTTGAAGCGATTGCGCGGCACGCCAATCGTTCGACACGACGCTGAGTGGCAGATGGTCTATCATCCGAACCCGCCGTACGAAATTCTGCAAAACAAACTCATCGATTTCGCAACGATGCAGCGCTTGCGCCGATTCGCCCGCTTCTGGGATCTG
>QHNT01000319.1 GCA_003218515.1 Verrucomicrobiota bacterium
TGCGCAGTCTTCACGCAAGCGAATGCCACGAGGCAATGCGAACTTTGGAAAAAATCCAAGGAAGTGAAGAATCCGTTGAAGAGATCATGCATCACGAAAAGGAATGGTCGCGCCGCAACCGACGCTTGCTCGATGTCATTCGATATATGATCGCAACCAGGTCGTTCAATCCGATGCAACAAACCAGAGCGCAACTCACCGCCAAAATGCAGCTGATCCAACCGATGTTAGATCGCCTGATGATCGACCTGGCAGTTCGCGCCTATGAACTGGAGCATGGCCAACCTCCAACAAGCGTGAATGAGCTTGTGCCCGACTATCTCAATGCGATTCCTGTCGATCCCACGACTGGCACGAGGCTGACTTATCTGCCGCAATCAAAGTAAATGATTATGCCCAACTACCAAATTGCCCAACTCACCGAGCTCCCGCCAGAGAAATGCCCCTGTGGCTTCACCCGTCGCGCGTTCGCTGGTTCAGTTGAGAACGTGGCCAGCCTACATCTCGTGGACATTCAGCAGGACGCCCAAACGCATTATCACAAAAAAATGACCGAGATTTACCTCGTACTCGAAGGCGAAGGGCAGATGGAACTGGACGGAAAGCTCTTCCCGGTCAAACCGATGACGGCCATTTACATCAAGCCGGGCTGCCGGCACCGCGCCATCGGCAAGCTCAGAATCATCAACATCCCCGTGCCTGCGTTCGATACCGAAGACGAATGGTTCGATTAGCCTTCCGCGGTCACGGAGAGGGAACACCTCCAAAAAGTGGACGTGAGTTGGGGCCATGAACCCAATAGTCCTCGTGGTCGGCCTCGTCCTCGAAAACCAAGTCGGCCGGTCGAGGACGAGTTCGAGAACGAGGACGAGGACGAAAGGGCGGTTCATGGGAAGGGAACACCTCCAAGAGATTGGACGTGAGTTGGGATCATGAACCACCCCCCTCACCCGCCCTTCGGGCACCCTCTCCCCCTCGGAGGGGGAGAGGGCCGGGGTGAGGGGGCGGTTCATGGGTAGGGTTCATCCCAGAAGATCGGGAGCCCATCGGGACCATGAACGGTGGGGCGAGACTCCGTCGAGCCCTGATTCCTATCCATTGGAGGTCAGGACTCGACGGAGTCTTGCCTCAGCCGGTTCATGTAGAGTCGCCGGCGACTGGCGCATAACTCAGGGATTAATCAGCCGGTAAAATTTGGCCGGCACCGACGCGGTCTCCGTAGCCTGGTTATTCGGCGCGGCCACATCGGCCCAGTTGGTGGTCGAAAGATTGGTGTTGGATTGCAGCCGGTAGCCGGTCACTTGTGCCGGCCAGGAAATAACGACCGAAGCGCCTGACGATTGAATCGCCAGCTTCGGCCCGCCGGGCGCGCCGACCTGAACCAGCCGGAAGAACACGGTGTCCGACGTGATCTGCAGCGTGACGTTGGTGAGGTTCAACGTGTTGACGGGCACGTCTGTCCAGCTTAACGAAGAAAGATTCGTCTTCATTTGCAACTGGTAGCCGGTCGCCGTCCAGGAAATCCCGACCGTGTTCCCCGTGAGCACAATCGTCAACGTGGGCCCGCCGCCGGTTACGGCCGTGACCGTGACATTCACCGGGTTGGAGGTGCTCGTTCCGCCGCGATCATCCGTTGCTTGCGCTGTCAGCGAATACCTTCCCGCAGCAACGTTGGTCCAGGTGAAACTGGGAGGACTGTTCGTGGACATGCCCAAATGGTTGGTGCCGGCAAAAAAATCCACCCGCGCCACCGACCCATCGCTGTCCTTAGCGCCTGCCTGGATGGTGATGTTGGCTGGCTCAGTGAAGGTCGCCCCGTTCGTGGGGCTGGTGATATTCACCGCGGGCGGGACGTTGGGCGGCGGTCGCACACCGCCTTGGCCAGTGAGATTGTCGAGGTAGCCGATAAAGCCGGGGGGGTCACTGCCGGACAAAAAGATCGAAGCCCAGCAAGCGAAATAGCCCAACCGATGACTATCGCCAGCCGGCAGCGGGAGGTCAGTCAACAGTTCAATGGTGGATCCCACCTGTATCGGCGCGTTATTGGAATTCGTTCCCTGGAAAACAATCCCGGTTATGTGGGCCGTCACATTCGACAACGCCGCCGAATCCGCAGCCGTCGGCGCGGAGAACGCCAGTTGGAACGTCGCAAAATTGGTCACTGAATAATTCGCGCCAGCGGTGGACGAAGCCGAGTTCGCGTCTTCGGTGGCTGCCGTTCCATCGAGGTTGAACAAATGATTGAAGCTATCGTTATCGTTGCCGGATGTCGCCGTGAAATCCACCACCGATACCTGGAATGTCGTCGTCAGAAAGATTGGATTCTCGGGAACAACCTGAAACACTATTCCATTGCCGGAGCCTGCGTCAAACCAGCCCATGACCCCGCCGTTGCATTGACTGGCATCGTCGCCGGGCACAAAATCCGCCGTCACGGTGTAAACGCCGCTGGTCGGAACCACCTGCGAGGCGTACCAGGCGGAACGAAACGCAAACGGTTTGCTGGTCCCGGTTTGATAAGCTTGCAAAACGGAGTTGGTAACCACGTCCAAATGCGCTACCGCGTCAGCCTGACTCCCGCTGAAGGAGTTCGAGACTTGAACCAGATTGGTGACCGTGCTCCCGTCATTCACCGTCAGAGCCAGCACGGGAAAGGCGGAACCAAGAGCAAATTCCATGAACAATCCGAGTTTTGAGAACGAATTCATTGGATGACAGATTTTGCTTCTTTTTGCGCCGGATGAGATTTCATTCCTTCGCGTTCAATCCATGGACGCACGAAGCTATGGGCGGGGCAGTTTGACGTCAAGTTTTCTGTCGTCGGCGTGTCCTGACCTGGATTTGGTGGCCGCTGCCGCGGCGCATGTGTCTAGCGTAGCGGCGGCCATCCTGGCTGCCGTAGAGGGCGGCATCCTGCCGCCCGGAAAGAACGCCCTGTTCTTCGGCGATCTGCAAATAGCCAGACGCTTTGGGGTATGCGGGGGCTTGTTCCGCCGGGCAGGATGCCCGGCTCTACGGCAGGCGAGACGCCCGCCACTACGCAGCTAAATACATACGCCGCGGCGCACAGTGGTGCAGCAGCACCGCCGCCACCAAACCAACACACTTTACGGTCGCACCTGCCCAGGGGCCGGTCGCTCACCCCGGCAAAAGCGCTCAAAGGCGCCGCCGAGAAGATTCTTCGCATCACGTTTGATTTCCGCCGCGGTCGGTTCCCAACCTGCGCGCGACAAGTCAACGTATTTGTCAGTCAGCGCGCGCGAAAGGATTTCCCGGAAGTGACTCCACTTGTAAACGAGCTGGTCCAACACGCGCGCGTCGGAGTGTTGGGGTGTGACGCTCAATCCGAGCAACTCCAAACGCATGCGCGTCATCTCCTCGGCGACGAGCGGCACGTTGGTGAACCACCAGCAGCCGAAGACGTGCAGGTTGCGGAACTTCCGCGCCAGCACGCACAGTTCGTGCTGGTTTTCCCGCGACAGCACGGTGGCGAGGAATTTGTTTTCGGGAAAACCGGCGCACAGATTTTGCAGCGCCTGCGGGTCGCTGCGGCCGACGCCGTCGCCGGCCAGCCGGAGCTGCGGATTAACGGCGCGTTTCACTCCGAGCATCAGCGCCAACGGCAGGCCAAACTCGCGGCAGTGCGGCAACACCGCCTTCTCCATCAATTGTGCGCAATTGTTCTGTTCTGGAAATTTAAAGTCCGGCGGCAGCGAAACCATCAAATATTTCGCGCCGATGCGTTTCGACCAGTCCGCCAGAAAACGGCGCACCTCGCCAACGACCGGATCGGATAGCCCCGCGCCGACGTCGTATTCCCATTGCGCCAGGCGCGGCGCGGCGCCCGGCCAATCCAGCAGCAACGGGTCAATGCGCAAGGCGGCCACAAACCGTTCGTCGCGTTGGAACCCTCTCTCCCAGAGGGGCCGCTCCACGTCGTCGAACGGCGAGTTGGTCATGCAAATTCTGTCCACCCCCGCCAGTTCCAGGCAGCGGGTGACGTGCTTTTCCGGATTTTGTTTGGCGAACCAGCGGCGCAACGCGGGGAGGTCGCGTTTCTTCACGTCCAATCCGAGCAGATTGAGCGTGGTCAAAACTCCGCCGCACGCTTCGGAAATCGGCGAATGCTGGACGAACAACGCCTCCCAAATCAAATCCGCCTGTTGCGTTTTGGAAAGCGACCAGAATTTCTCAAACGGCAAATCAAAGTAGCGGAACGTCTCGGCCACCAGATAATGATACGTCAGGAGGTCGTCGATCCCCCAAAGCAACAACCCACGGAATGCGGGATCGTAGAGGTGCGTGTGAATGTCGGACACCGGAGTTGTGTTGACGATCTTTTCGACACGCTTTGCGAGCGCGGCACGCCTGCGGCTCGAGGCAGTGACTGTCGTTGCCATAAAACAATTGCGAGGGGACTGAAGATTTTCCGGTTACAGTGATCGGTCAAACGATTTTGCGCCTCAGCGCTTTTGCTCTTCTCACCCAGACGCGTTCCCGTTTGCGTTGAAACGCCGGCGCGTGCGCATCGTCAGCCACGACTTCGTTCAATTCGGACCTGGCCAGTTGCGGCTCCTGTTTCTGCAGATAGAGCTCCGCCAGTTGAACCCGCGCACGCGCGTAGGAATGGTCTTCCAGCACCTTTTTCCAGGTCGCAATCGCAGCTTCCGTTTCGCCCAAAGCGGCTTGCGTTTCCGCCAAAGCCATCAGCGAATACCCGTAATCGTGCTTCGGATTCTCGGCGCACACTTTCTCCAGCAGCGGACGCGCCTCCGCCAGTTTCTTTTTCCGCAACAGGCACTGGCCAAGGTGCGAACGCGTGTCGATGTCCTCGTGATCCCGCTCCAGGGCTGCCCGATAACACGCCTCGGCCAGTTCCAGTTTGCCGCGCTGAAAATAAATGTCCCCGAGCTGCGAATGATGATGCGCCTTGTCCAGGTGATGGATCTGCGCCTGCAGTTCCTTGATGCGACGACGGTCATGCGCTCCAGGCAACTCGAAGCCGCGCGTGGCCGACGGCGCCGCGCGGTAAACCAGAAAGAAATAAAGCAGCGCGCTCAGACCGAAACCGATGAAGATAAACACGGCCCAAATCCATTCCTCCCGCCGCACAGCGTCAATGAACATCCAGAGTTGAAACGCCGTCATCAGCAAAAAGACCGGGTTGGTGAGCACGAACTGCCAGTTGGCCAAATCGGAAATCAGCGAAGCAAAAAGAACGGCATTTGAGTCAACCGCTGCCAGCATGTGGCAAGGCTAAGCACCCTGTCCCCGCTTGCCAACAAACTTTTTGCGCGCAGACGCGCGCGGGCGCAGTTCAGGTTTGGACAACCGGCGAGCGAGCTGTCCGCCACGGAGTGGCGGAAGATGGTAGCCCACGGCGTGAGCCGTGGGGAACCATGTGGCCTGGCCAAAAGCCCCGTCAGGGGCGACAGAGTTGTGTCCAGGAGGACTTTCTTTCGCCGCTTCGCGGCTCCGATTTTCAATACCCAAACCCACGGCTGACGCCGTGGGCCACCCTCTCGCCGCTGCTCCGCAGCTATCAAAAATGGATTTGCGCCCAGGCGGCGCCGGACTGCGAAGCGCATCAGTCTCTCTTCAGGCTAGTGGCACGGGCCTCTCGCCCGTGAGTTTCTGGTTGGAATTGAGTGCAATGATTTGAAGACGCTTTGCGACCGCATGGGTGCAAAAATTAGGGCTCGACGGAGTCTCGCCCCACCCGGTTCATGGGTAGGAGGAACCTCCAAAATTTGGACTCGCATCGGGGCCATGAACCAGATCGGCACCCCTCTCCCTGCCCTCTCCCCGCAAGGCGGGGAGAGGGTGGCCGCAGGCCGGGAGAGGGGCGGTTCATGGGTAGCCTCCACGATTTCAGAATCACGCATCGGGACCATGAACCAGCGACGGACAGGAGCGCGGACAGCCTTGTCCGCGAGTGCCTCGGACTTGATTCGTGCGGACATGGCTGTCCCCGCTCCGATAGCCGGTTCATGGAAAGCCTCCTTTCGCTTTTGCGCACGCATTGGGACCATGAACCGCTGCGCCTCACAGAGGCGCGGTCCGGACCGCGGGTCTGCGACCCGCAGCCTGCTCGGTTCATGGAGAGCCTCCTCGCTCGGACCACTGCGCACGCTTCCTGCTTGTTTTCAGCCATCCGATTATCTATTAGTCTGCGCGTCCTGGCGCCATGAGCAGCAAAACTCTCGTCATCGTGCCGACCTACAATGAGCGCGACAATCTCGCGCCGCTGGCGGCCCGATTGCTCGCCCTGCCCGTGCCCGTGGACGTGCTCGTCGTCGATGACAACTCGCCAGACGGCACGGGCAAAGCGGCCGATGAACTTGCCGCGAAGCATCCCCGGATTCACGTCCTGCATCGGACGGAAAAGAACGGCCTCGGACGCGCGTATTGCGCCGGGTTCGCCTGGGCGTTGGAACGCGATTACGAGTTCATCTTCGAGATGGACGGCGACTTTTCCCACAACCCGGACGATGTCCCGAAGTTCCTGGAGGCTGCGCAAGAGGCCGACCTCGTGCTCGGCTCACGCTACCGTGATGGCATTCGCGTCGTCAACTGGCCACTGCCCCGGCTCATGCTCAGCAAGGGCGCCGCCAAATACGTTCGGATCGTCACTGGCATGCCGTTCACCGACCCGACCGGCGGCTACAAATGTTTTCGCCGCCGCGCGCTGCAAGCCATCGACCTCCAAAACGTCCGCTCCAACGGCTACAGTTTTCAGATTGAAATGACGCACAAGCTCTGGCGACAGGGAATGAAGATTGCTGAAGTGCCAATCATTTTCACCGACCGTTTTCAGGGGACTTCAAAGATGTCCACCAAGATAATGTGTGAAGCGTTTTTCATGGTCTGGCGGCTGTGGGTGCAGAATGGATTTCGCCGTTCGCCGCGAAAACCGCGATGCTGACGCCTTCCTTTGCGGTTGCCGGACCCCCTGCACTGGCATAGGATTTACGCGTGAATGGGAGAACCGCATTCCAAGTTGGGCGGCTATTATCCGTTGAACTCATATGACGCGCTCACCATTTCACTCCACTGCTTCCCGACGGCTGATTTGTGTTGCGGGGCTGCTCCTGGTCGCTGTGGCTTTTGTGGCATTCGCCACTACGAAGGCACGACCACCGAAGCCTGCGGAGTTGGTTGCTGTTTGGATCGGCTTTGACAGCGATGAGTTGGACTTCACGCGCCTGGATCTTCGAGCTGACTTCACCGGATACTGCGCTCGCGTGTCGCCCGCCGACACGGTCTTACATGAGTATGGTGTGGCTGGCTATCGGGTCACGAAGTGGTCAGTTGATGAATGGAAGTTCATCATCAGCCTCACTCCGACGACTCCCAAGGCCGAGCCGATTTATCTGCGGGGCCGCTACAACGGGTTTTCTTTGCGTCTGGAGGTAGGAGGCACTAACGGAGAGTGGAAGCGAGACCTTGTCCTCTATCGCGAGTCTCGTATAGATGCCTCGAATCAGGAGACGAGAGACAAGATAAAGGAATTAGAGAAGAGATGAGATGAGTTCAACCCCTATTAAGCCCGCGCGGGAATAGGCAAAAGAATTTTATCACGGAAATCATTCAATCTCCTTCTCAGCGTCCTCAGAGCAGGAACTATTGATCAGCCACCGGTATCTTGAAAAAACACTGCCACTCGCCGTAGGCAGAGCCGAGTGACACGCGCCGGCCCGGGAACCATTCCACGTGCCCGTCTTCAAACGTGAAATTACCGCCTTCGGGCGCCCCTCTCGCTCCCCGATGCACGGACGTCAAAACCTTTTTCCCCTCGTAATCGGTGATCCATTTCAGCCGCGCATCGTAGATATTGGTCGTCTTCGGGCCAAGGGCCTGGAGGCGGTCGATTAAGATCGGAGCCGAACCATGGGGGCCAGTGAGTTTCTTCCGGAAAAACCACTCCGCCGTCCCCTGGGCGTAGCTGGTGACATCGGGATCGCCCGGGCGGCGTCCCGGTAGATAAAAGTAACCCACTAATTGAGGGCCGCTGTCCGACGAAATCATGCCACGTTCGGCAACGCGATGCCATTCATCCGTTGGACAAAACAGCACATCATTGCGCGCGCGCTCGGACTTCGCGGTCGAGCGTCGGTTGCGGATGAGATAATTGTTCCAAAAATTGCTCATGGAGGGCGTCATCCAACTGAATCCAACCCCGTCGCGGTTGTCAGGGAACGCATTGTCAAAGTCGCCGGCATACATGTTCACGGCGAGCCCCCACTGTTTGCCATTGCTGACGCAAAGGGATTTGAGTGCCTGAGCCTTGGCCTTGGCGAGCGCGGGAAGCAGGAGCGAGGCGAGAATCGCAATGATAGCGATGACGACCAGCAATTCGATTAGAGTGAAGCCGTCACCGGATTTCGATTCGGTGCGGAAGGGCTTTTTCACAATGAGGGT